>NZ_JAUGZK010000003.1:0-423856 GCF_036327005.1 Alkalimonas mucilaginosa | reverse complement strand
ACAGATAGTTAGTAAAATCGAGATGTCTAATCCAGCGGGGCGCTGGGTGTATACACATTCAGAACTGAATCAAATTCCGATAGATAGTTTATTATATATTAATGTCATACCACTTCAGAAAGTCTGCGTTGAGTTTCAGCAGACTTGTATTTCTTTTGGATGGTTTGTAGGGGAACCGCAGTACATAACGTTTGCTGATGGTACGACAACAGGTTTTAATTTACATGTGGATTTAAAGATTACAGAGAAAGGCGATTTTGATTTCACAGTGGAAGATATGTATCAAGTAGGGTTAAAGCTGCAAGAGTTTCTTATTGAGTTTAAAGAGCAACCATCAGAAGCTCCAGCATCTGATGTTCAGGAACATATCACTATGCCATCATTCCCCAATTTCTCTTTCCCTAATTACTACTCCGATAACCGGTCATTTCATTATGAACTTCCCGGAGGCTTCGCAGCATTGACCATTAAAAATAAGATTTATGATGGTTTGGTGACAGACTATCAATTAGTGATGGCATCAGGCGATCTGGTTGATGTAACCAGAAGCATCAAGGAGCAAGGTTTGAATTTTTCTCGCTTTTCCAGCCCTTTGGTTTCAGTTGATGCGATTGCAAATACTTTCACAGTAACAGTCACTTGCTTACTCAATGATCTCAGTGATGAAACAACCTACACAGCAGCTCGTTTTACTATTGCAGACAATACGGTTATTTCGACCGATTTTGTGAGGCAAGCAACACAAGGTAGAGTGTGCGAGCTGGCGGATTAGGCTGTAATGTTGTGGATGATGGGAGGGTGTTTTATCGATAAGCCGCTTGGCCTATCGTGCTCTATGGGACTTCGTTAAAATACTATGATGGCATAGCAACCTGGAATGAGTTTGGCGGAGTTTTGCCGATTAGATCATCACATTCATTGGTTGTGAGGTTGATATGAAAGCTTATTATTTATTGTTCTTGTTCGTTTTTTTTCCGGCTTTAGCTGTCGATTATGAAGCAGGTTTAAGACATTCCAGTAGATGGTTTTTTAAAGAAATTCTAACATTGCCGACAGAACAACCTATAGTGCTCGGGCTTGATTTTTATACAGTAGAAAGAAAACATGCAGAGGCCTGCGCAGAACGCCTGCAGGGAGAGCTAATCATGTTGGAGACGCCTTTGCTAAAATACAACTATAAGGTAACTGTTTTATATAAATTTCAGAATCGTAATGAAATTAATGAGCAATGGTTGAGGGAGCAGTACTACCTCGGGGTTGCCTATTCCTGCGATTGGTCGGGCGGAGGAAATATTATCGAATCGTCATTGAGAATCAGGCAGTAAGGCCGCATCACAGGTATGGCTTCAAAAGCCGAATCTATTCTCCTGTTCGCTAAAGTTAGATCCTAAGTAGCTTTTTGATAACATATTGCAGCCGCCGGCTGAAAGCAAAAAGTGACTTGTTATCGCTAGACACCTGGCAAGTACTGTGCGAATCTAGCTTCTATTTTGCAACATGCGTATAGCATGGCTGCATGTCTGTTCAAGTAACCTGATATAGTAAAATGGATGTAAGTTATGCGTTTTATGCAGTTAGCGCCTTGCTGTCTGGCATTAGGGTTGTTTACGGCCTTGGTTAGTAGCTATTCGGTGTCGTCAGAGCAGCCGCTGGGTAGTTGGCTGAACCAGGATGAAGATGGGGATGGTGTGCCAGATTGCCTGGATGACTTTCCGTTTGATCCTAGCCGCAGTCGGTATCCGGAATATGCCGATACCGAACCCAATGATAACCCGGCTGTGGCAGTTAAAACCAACCATCAGCTCAGTCTGGCAAATCCGGGTTTTAGGATCTCCGGGGCTCTCTCGTCAGATTCGGACAATGCCGATATGTTTCGTTTTGCCGCAAAGCAAGGGCAATCCATCACCGCCTTACTGCGAAAAACGGATCTGGACTCGGCCTTTGAGCCTTTGCTCAGCTTCGCCGGCCTAGATGGTAATGCGCTGAATTTTGGTCGTATATCCCGAGGTGCCCCAGCGCATTATGGCATTGTTGCCATTAACTATGTTGTGCGCGAGGATCGGGAGTTGTTTTTTCTTATTGCCGATCAAAACGCTAAGGGAGGCCCGGACTTTGGTTATACCGTGACGGTCTTTCTGGATTCTAACGGGAACGGTGTGGATGACCAGCAAATGCGGGCCATGGGGGTAGAGCCAACCGTGCAAAGCTCCAGTGGCGACGGCATTCTGGATTTATGGAAAGTTGCCTTTGCCACCACCTGTGATGAACTGGACTTCGATGGTGATGGTATTCCGAATATTCTGGATACCGACAGCAATGGCGATGGTATTCCTGATCGGATCAAAGGCATTGGCGATGCTGATGGCGATGGGGTTCCCAATTTCCTGGACTTTGACAGTGACGGCAATGGCATACCAGATAGTATCGAAGTAGGGCCAAACCCACTGCGGCCAGTGGATACCAACCGCAATGGCATTCCGGACTTTTTGGATCTGGATGATGATGGTGATGGTTTGCTGGATACCTGGGATAATGACCGCCTTAACCCAATTGCGGAAGCCCCTTACATGGGTCCAGAGCGGCGGACCATTCTAACCCTGTTTGGTGTGCATGGCTCGGAGCGTTCCGAGTACTACCGGTATGGCGATAAGGTTCAGATCCGGGGTTTTGGCTTAGAGGCTGCGCCCGAAGATATCATCATCGCGATTTTTGGTGGTGGTACCCCAATCAATTTACACCCAGAAAGTGTCAGTGAAGAGGGTTTAATCTTCACCATGCCGGACGCAGAGCGCTCAACCTTATTTGTGGCGATTGGCGATCGCAGGACCGGGCATTTCCGTTTGAATACAAAAGCAGCCAACTCACCGGTGATTGCTGGTAGCCGCTTTCGGATGTTGAACCCAGGTGAAGAGTTGGTGATTCAGGGAGCAGGCTTTGTGCGGGGCTCCCGCGTGATGCTGAACAACAGGGCAGTGAATCCAAGCCGAATTCGCCCGAATGAAATCCGGCTACGTTTGCCGGCCCGGGAAAGCCGTGGAGAGTTTTTCGTCCGGACGCCACATGGCGACAGCAATCGCATTACCTTTGAGTTGCGAGCTGAGGATTAGAGGCTTGTCCATAGCACGTAATGATTAGAATGCCGTTGAAACTACATTCATTGGTTTAAAATTTAACTGTTGAAATGTAAGAACAAATGGTAACCAATACATAAGAGCCCAGCTATTTCAATAATAGTTAAGATCAAAAGCGCTATGTGTTGTAAACAGTGACCTTGTTGTTTTAGTTGATGATGTACAAAGATCCCAACGACAATGGCAAGGCCATAAACCCCCAACGCAAGGTGGGTAAGTAGCATTTCGATATTCATATTTGCTTCCCTATTAAGCCCACCCAATCACCATGGTTATTACTGAAGTGATCATAAGTATAAGGCCTGCTAGCAGCATTTCTAAGGCAATGGCCGTTTGCAGCCGTTTAGGATCTGGCGTTTGCTGTAACGCTGGTACCAGCTTGAGTTTATTCAATGCGCCTAAACTCATCAAGGCCGCTACCAGCAGCATTTTTATCAGCAGCAGCCGGCCATAGCTGGTGGTCCACAGTTGACCCGGTTCGGACAGCAGCAACCACAGCATGCTGGCGCCGCTCAGCAGCAATAGCAGCAAGATCCCAATCATGATCTGACCAAACTGATGCAGCAGCGCATGCAGCTGCACGGTTGAACTGTGGCGGCACAGTCGCCACAGCAGTGGCAGGGAGCCTACCCAAAGTCCAACAGCCAACAGGTGTGCTAGTAGCAGCAACTGCCCAAGCAAGCCAAAGCGCAGCAGATGGCCGCCTTGCAAGAAACCGAGCAGCAGCAACAGCAGGGCCAGGCCCTGCAGCAGAGCTGACAGGTATTTTACTTTGCCAAGCAACAGGCTTAGCAAAAGCAAGCCAAAGGCCGGCAGTTGAAAGCGCAGCGCTTTTCCTGCAGCATCCGGCCACAGAAATTGCATCAGCTCCCAGTCAAACATGCCTCCAAAGCCTGCCATGGTCATCGTTCCTACCTGCAGCAGAAAGCCGCTTAGCACGCTAAAAGCACCCAGGCCAAACAGCAGTGCCTGGCCAGGCCGGCCTAGCGGTGCGCTAAGCCGGTGCTGCTGTGCCAGCCAGTTGCAGAACAACAGTCCCAACGTGATGGCCGTGCACAGATAAAGCAGAAACCGGCTGGCGGCAGCCAATTCCTCCCAGGTCATGCTTAGCTGCCCTGCGGCTGCAATGGCAGCAGGCTGGCGTGGTGGTGGTGCTGGTGCTCATCCGCTTCAGGTTGCTTTCCAGGGGATGATTCAGTTGCGTCCGGATCCAGGGTAAAAGCAATCTCGCCACTGACCCGATGTCCATCCGCGCCGATGGCCGCCCAGGCAAACTGGTAGCTGCCAGCTTGCAGTACCGGCAGTTCAAACTCAATGTGATCTGTGGCCTCGGTGTTGCGGCGAAAGCCAAATTCAATGGCCTCTTCATCCAGGGTAAGTTCCAGCGATAACATCCGCACCGGATCACCAAAGTGCAGCATCACCACTTTTGGGGATTCTGTGAGCACAGCGTCCTTTGCCGGAATGGAGAACATCAGTGGGGTATGGGCCAAAGCTGCAGTGCTTTGCAGGGCAAAGAAGAACAGGGCCGCCATCAGGCTGGTTAAAGTTTTCATCATCATTTCCTTCAAAAATTTAGTTGGTGTTGCGTGGGGTACAACAGCAGACCTTGGTTTTCACCAAGACCGCTTAGCTAAAATGGATGTAAAGCCGAATGTATTAGGAGGCTTTGGGAGGTTGGGTGGCGCGGCTTAGCAAAACGCTTAAGTCAATAAAGTCCGGGCTAGGGATGGGATCCGTTACCGGGCCAGGTTGAGAGGAACTCTGATCAACTGCGGGCGTAGCGGTGACACAGCAACTGGCGCACAGGCTGCAGATGGAAGTCAGGGGCTTGGCTGTGGCCTCTGGTTGAGACGCATCGGCTTGGCCTATCAATTCCGCTGTGCTGTTCCGTTGTTCTGCGCTGTCTGACTGAGCTGAGCTGTTGTCATCGACTGGTACATGGCTAAAAACCTGCTCGCTGGTAGATTCTGCAGGGTGGTGCCCGATATGACAGCCTGCCATAGCAAAGCCGGCCACACTTTTCAGCAGCAAGGCAGCAATCAGCAGCAGGGCAGTACAGCGCATGGTGGCACCCACAGATTCAACACTTTTTTACTCTAGCGCACTTTTTAAAGGCTGACAAACATTCCAGGGGCAGCTAACAAAGCGACTGTGCTGTTGCAATTTTTGACAATTTCGACCAGGCAGCGTACATTAAGCGCATCTTCACTCTGGTGACTGCATATGCTTAGCACGCTAGTACAACGGCAAAAAATCTGGGCCATCCCGATGATGGTCAGCCTTGCTTTGTCCTGGTGTTTGCTGTTTTGCGGCCAGTTGTTTGCAGCCAGCCATGACGCAGAGCTGCAAGCGGAAGTGCCTTCTTGCCATGGTACTGTTGCTGAAGCCCAGGTGCATGAATTCTTGCCAGAGCACGATCTCTGCTCTGGCTGTGCGCTGGATGCGGTGCAAACCGCAACACCTGAGCTACCTGCTGTGGTGCTGTGGTTGCAGGCTGTGGTTGAGCCTATGCCTGCTGAACTGCCTGCTGAGCAACACAGCCTGTATCTGGCGCAAGGCCCGCCTTACCCCCGAACGACCCCGCTTTATCTGGAAAAATCCTTACTGCTGATCTGAGTGCTGCTGATTATCTGAACCTTGGCTGCATGCTGTGGCATGTGGTTGCTTTGGCGTTTAATCTGGCAGGACTTTTTCTATGTTCACTTTCACAAAGCAGCGCTCTGCGCTTTTTATCTGGTTGTTGATTGTTTCTTATGGTGTTTTTGCAACGCCGCATCAGCATGGCAGCCACGCTGATCATGCCCCGGCGCAATCGGCGGCCAAGCAGGATGATGTACTTTCGTCGATGCGTAACCAGGCAACCACCATCTACACCTGTTCCATGCATCCGCATGTACGTTCCGAAAATCCGAATGATCGCTGCCCGATTTGTGGCATGGCACTGATCCCGGTCGAGCAGGACGATGATCCCTTGCCAGAAGGGGATGACGCCGTGATCCGGCTAAGCCCCAGAGCCAATGCGTTGCTGCAACCGGAGCTAACCCCGGTCCGGCGGCAGCAGGCCACCGCCAGCCTGTCGCTGGTGGGGCAGTTGGCAGCCGATCAGAGCCAGCTAAAAACCATCAGCGCCTGGGCTTCGGGCCGGATTGAGCAGCTGTACCTGGACACCACAGCGGTGGATGTGCAGGCTGGCCAGCCGATGGTGGAGATTTTTAACCCGGATCTGATCGTGATCCAGCAAGAGCTGGTGCAGGCTAAGCAGCTTGCGGCGGCTCAGGGCAGTGCTCGTGCGGGTAGTCTGCCGGCCAGTTCCACACTGGACGCCGCCCGCCGGCGCTTGCGCTTACTGGGCGTGCCTGGCGAGCAAATCGAAGCCATCCTGCAAAGTGAAACCCTGCAGGATACCGTCACCATCAGTGCGCCGGTTTCAGGTCGGGTGATGGAAAAAATGGTCAATGCCGGCGCCTATGTCAGCACCGGCCAGCCGCTGTTTACCGTCCTTAATCTGGAAACGCTCTGGCTGGAACTGGAAGCTTTTGAACATCAATTGCCGTTGATACAGCCAGGCCAGCGCATCGAGGTCGAACTGCTGGCCCTGCCAGGTGAAACGTTGGAGACAGAAGTCCTGCTGTTGGAGCCGGTGGTGGATGCCAGCCGCCGTACGGTTCGGGTGCGGGCCTTGCTGCAGAATCCCGATGGTCGCTTAAAACCGGGCATGCTGGCCCGGGCCCAGCTAAAAAGCACGCAGGATGATGTGCTGTTAATCCCAGTGTCGGCTGCTCTACTGACCGGCGAGCGGGCCCTGGTCTATGTGAAGCTGGACGATGAACGCCCGACTTACACCGGTCGTGAGGTCCGTTTAGGCCGGCGCTTTGGCAACTATTACGAAGTGCTGTCCGGTTTGGATGAGCAGGCGCTGGTGGTCAGCAAAGGCGCGATGCGGCTTGATAGTGAACTGCAAATCCGCGGCTTGTCCAGCATGATGGCGGCAGTGGGTGAGGGTGGCGATCCCCATGCGCATCATCATGGCACTCATGCCGAGGAGCCGCACACCGAAGATCCAACCGTCAGTTCCCGTAGCCGCCAGCTGGTCACTGATTTTCAGCTAAAAGCTGACGATGAACAGGCGCTGATGCTAAGTTACCGCCAGTTGTATCAGGCACTCACTGACGATGATTTAGCCGGCTGGCAGCAAGGCACTGCTGATTTTCACCAGGCTGTCGCTGCCATTGATTGGCCAGAGCAACTGAAGGCTGAGGTTGAGGCGATGCAGCAGGGCAAAGGCCATAGCCATCATGTTGGTTCTTTAGATCAGGCGCGCGAGCTGTACTACCCCCAGGTGCAGGCGCTACTAACACTGGCCGAGCAGGGGGTGCTGGCCGGCGGCTGGTACCGGGCCTATTGCCCGATGGCGCGTGGTGGCCGTGGCGCGGCCTGGTTGCAGCCTCAAGACAGAGTGCTAAACCCTTACTACGGCGCCATGATGCTGCGCTGTGGCGATATCCAGCAGCAGTTTGCCGGGGAGGGACAGCATGCACACTGATACGGGCTCAGTTGGCCGCTCCCCTTGGTTTGATCGTCTGATGCAAAGCTGCCTGCAGCAAAAGTTGCTGGTGCTGCTGATGGCTGGTCTCTTGCTGGTGGCTGGTGTGGCTTTCGCGCCGTTTGGCTGGAAAACCGGCATGCCCCTGGAGCCGGTTGCGGTCGATGCCATCCCGAACCTCGGCGAGAACCAACAAATCGTCTTTACCGATTGGCCAGGCCGCTCGCCGCAGGATGTGGAAGATCAAATCAGTTACCCACTAAGCGTGGCACTGATGGGTGTTCCCGGCGTGAAGGATGTGCGCTCCTTGTCGATGTTTGGTTTTTCCAGCATCGCAGTGATTTTTGATGACAGCGTGGAGTTTTACTGGTCGCGTACCCGCTTGCTGGAAAAGCTGGCCAGTCTGCCACCCGATGCCTTGCCGGATGGGGTGCAGCCCACGTTGGGGCCGGATGCAACCGCACTGGGGCAGGTGTTTCTCTACACGTTAGAAGGGCGGGATCCGGCGGGCAACACCACCTCTGGCTGGGATCTGGATGAACTGCGCAGCGTGCAGGATTGGTACCTCAGAACCGGCCTGCTGGCTGCCGAAGGCATCAGCGAAGTGGCTTCGATTGGTGGCTATCAACGGGAATATCAGGTGGAGGTGGACCCCGATCTACTGCGCATGCATCGGGTAACGCTGTCGCAAGTGACTTCGGCGGTGATGGCAGCCAATCTGGATGTCAGTGCCGGCAGCCGGGAGCTGAATGGGGTCGAGTACCTGATCCGGGGCGTCGGTTTTGTCAAACAGCTAAGCGATATCGAGCAGGCCGTGGTGCGGTTGGCACCGGACAACACCCCGATCCGGGTTGCCGATGTGGCCCGGGTGCAATTTGGCCCAGCTGAGCGACGCGGAGCGCTGGATGTTAATGGCGCCGAGGCCGTCGGTGGTGTGGTCACGGTACGTGAGGGCTACAACCCGCGTCAGGCCATAGCCAATGTGAAGCGTCGTCTTGACGAGGTGCAGCGCGGCTTACCGGCCAAGGCGGTGATTGACTGGCAGCAGGTGACTGCGGCTGAAGTCGATGCCTTTGCCCGCGACTGGCAATTGCCTGCCTGGCAGGGACGGGATCCGACTGTGCAGGACGACTGGCTGGGTTTTTTGCGGGCCCAGCCAGCCGATAGCTGGCCCAGCTGGTTGACCCTAAGCCAGCTAACGGTGGTGCCATTTTACGATCGCAGTGGACTGATTGATGAAACCTTGGGCACCTTGCAGGATGCGCTCAGCCAGCAATTACTGGTAACGGTGGTGGTGGTGCTGGCCTTGCTGCTGCACTTTCGGGCGGCGTTGGCGGTGAGCCTGATGTTGCCGATGGCGGTGCTGTTGAGCTTTATTGCCATGAAGTGGCTGGCGGTCGATGCCAACATCGTTGCGCTGGCGGGCATTGCCATTGCCATTGGTACCATTGTCGATATGGGCATTATAGTCAGTGAAAACCTGCTGCGGCAGCGTCAGCAGCAACCGGATTTAACGGCCATCGCTGCGGTCAGGCGAGCTGGGCACGAAGTTGGTCCTGCCATTGTAACGGCCATCAGCACCACGGTGATCAGCTTTTTACCGGTCTTTACCATGACCGGTGCCGAGGGCAAGTTGTTCGGGCCTTTGGCTTACACCAAAACCTTTGTACTGTTATCGGCGGCCTTGCTTGCATTAACGGTACTGCCGGTGTTGCTGGCCTTGTTGTTCCGCTGGCGCAAAGCCGATGCCTGGCAGGCCTGGCAGCAGCACTTGCTTAGCAGTGCGCGCTGGTGGCTGCTGGCGGCTTTTGTGCTGCTGGCCATCTGGTTTGGCTCGGCATTGCTGTGGCTGGCCAGTCTGTTTTATGCTGCGGTGTTGCTCTGGTCCGGTTACCGGGCAAGCGTCTGGAAAAAGTTGCAGCCGTTCCCGCTCTGTCAGAGCATCGAGCGAAGGCTGCGCGCTTTTGGCCAGCGCTATTCGCTACCGGCAGCTCTGCTATGGCGGCTTGGCCATGGCCTGCTGGTGATCCTGGTGCTGCTGGCGGCGGTCACTTTGCTCAGTCAGGTCTGGCTGCCACTCGGGCCTTTGGCCGGCAGCCTGGCCAACTGGGGCTTTGTTACCATGCTGCTGGCAGGAGTACTGGGCTTTTTTATGCTGTTTTTGTGGGGCTACCCCTGGCTTTTGGCCACCTTTTTACGGCTGAAATGGCTGTTCTTAGCCTTGCCTGTGCTGGTGATTGGCTTTGGCCTGACGGTCTGGCTGGGCGCGCAGCAGACGCTGGGCTGGTTGCCAGGGCATTGGCAGCACAGCGAGCGTTGGCCCTCGTCTTTGTATCACAAACTGACCCATCGATACCCCGGCCTTGGCCGCGAATTTATGCCGGCGCTGGATGAAGGGGCTTTTTTGCTGATGCCAAGCTTGATGCCGCATGCCTCCATTGGCGAAGCGCTGGCGGTGTTGCAGCAGCAAGATGCGGCCATTGCAGCCATCCCGGAAGTGCGTTCGGTGGTTGGTAAAATTGGCCGGGCTGAAACCGCACTGGATCCGGCCCCTCTTGGCATGATTGAAACCCTGATCCAGTACCACAGCGAGTTTAAAACCGATGCTGCAGGTAGGCGGTTGGCATTTCGTTACGACAACCGGGCCGGCGACTTCGTGCGTGATGAACAAGGCGAGCTGATTGAAGATCCGCGTGGCCGGCCTTACCGGCAATGGCGGGAGCATATCCTGTCGCCGGATGATATCTGGCAAGAGATCGTGCGGGCTGCCCAGCTGCCGGGTGTGACCTCAGCGCCTAAGTTGCAGCCGATTGAAACCCGCTTGCTGATGCTGCAAACCGGCATGCGGGCGGCGATGGGGGTGAAGTTATCGGCGCCGGATCTGGCGACGTTGGACCAACTGGCGGTAGAGCTGGAACAATTGCTGCGCCAGGCTCCCGGGGTGCAGGCCGCCTCGGTCAGTGCTGAGCGCATTGTGGGTCAGCCTTATCTGGAAATCCACCCAGATCGCGCTGCCATAGCCCGCTATGGTGTCAGCATGCAGCAGGTGCAGCAGGCCATTGCGACAGCCATAGGCGGCATGGAGGTTGGCCGTACTGTGGAAGGGCGCGAGCGCTATGGTATTACGGTGCGCTATCAGCGAGAGCGTCGTGACAGTCTGGAGCATCTGGCCGAGGTACTGATTGATACCGCATCCGGCTATCCGGTGCCGTTAACCCAACTGGCGGAGATTCGCTACCAGCGCGGCCCGCAGATGATCCGTTCGGAAAATACCTTTTTAACCGCTTACGTCACCTTTGGCAGCTTAAGCGGCTGGGCTGAAGTCGATGTGGTGGATGAAGTGGCTGCCTATCTGAATGCGGCTATTGCTCGCGGCGACTGGCAGTTACCGGCCGGTGCCAGTTACAGCTTTGCCGGCAGCTTCGAGCATCAGCAGCGAGCCAGCCAAACCTTGCAATGGGTGATCCCGCTATCGCTGGTGCTGATTTTTATGCTGCTGTATTTGCAGTTTAAGCGGGTCAGCACCGCGCTGATGATCTTTAGCAGCATTGCTGTGGCCTGGTCGGGCGGTTTTATCATGCTGGACTTGTTTGCTCAGCCCTGGTTCTTAAACATCGACTGGTTCGATACCAATCTGCGCTCTTTGTTTCAGCTGCAAAGCTATCACCTGAGTATTGCGGTTTGGGTTGGCTTTCTGGCGCTGTTTGGCATCGCGGTTGATGATGGGGTGGTGATGGCCACTTACCTGAAGCAGCAGTTTAGTGCGGCTAAACCGCAAAGTCGTAGTGAGGTGCGGGCTTTAGTCATGCAGGCTGCGCAAAAACGGATCCGTCCCTGCCTGATGACTTCGGCTACTACCATGTTAGCGCTGTTGCCGGTCCTCACCGCCACAGGCCGTGGCGCCGACTTGATGATCCCGATGGCGATCCCGACACTGGGAGGCATGTTCTTTGTGCTACTGAGTGTCTTTATGGTGCCGGTGCTGTATGCGATGGTGGAGGAGCGGCGACTGGCACGTTAAGGTTTTAAAATCAGAGGAGGGTGTTGTGACCTCCTCTGTCAGCAGTTCCGGCAAAGTGTTTGTTCATACCCTGTGATTTTGAATAGTGCCCGATTTCACGGTGGTTTGAGCCAGGCTCTGACATTTGGTTGATAAAGATCAAGCACCTGTCTGGCTTTGTGTGTTTGAATGCAGCCTATGTGGTTAATAGGGGTTCAAAGCTGGAGTGCTGAGGGTTTGACAGCAGTTATCGAAGTTTCCTGCATCAATTGCGACATGTGTGTACCAGAGTGTCCAAACCAGGCGATTGCTCTGGGGGTTCACCATTATGAGGTCGATCCGGAGCTTTGCACCGAGTGCGAAGGTTTTTACGAGGCGCCTACTTGCATTGCGGTTTGCCCGATTGATTGCATTTATCTGGATAATACTGATTCTCTGCTCTGAAACCAGCGGGTTCGCTCCACGTCTTCAGCTTGCAAAGGTTTACTCAATAAATAGCCCTGATAGCGTTGGCAACCCAAGCTTTTTAGATAGTCAAACTGAGCCTTAGTTTCAACGCCTTCGGCGGTAATTTCCAACTCCAGATCATTGGCCAGATGGATGATGGCAGGCAGCAATTTGTCCTGAGTGGTTTCATCAATACGCTGTATAAAACTGCGGTCGATTTTAAGGCGGCTTACGGGCAACTTATCCAGATAACTCAATGATGAATAGCCGGTGCCAAAATCATCCAAAGAAATCGAAAAGCCTTGTTCTGCCAATTGACGTAATTGCTCGAATGAGCTGGAACCTGCCTGGATCAGAATACTCTCAGTAATTTCAATAACTAAGACATCATTGGGTAATTGGTGGTGTTGCATGCATTCGATTAATTGCTTGCATAATTCAGGATCAGCCAGATCTTGGGCACTAAAATTTATATTTAAACGCAGTTCTGGCCAGTACTGGCGCCAGGCCTTTATTTGCGACAGTCCAAGCTCCAGCATTTGCTGCGTTAAAAAGCTAATCAGGCCCTGTTCTTCAAGCAAAGGAATAAACAACACTGGCGAAATAGGCCCCAGTTGTGGGTGAAGCCAGCGAGCAAGCAATTCGAAGCTGGCTAATTGGGTTTCGGCAGTAAAAATGGCTTGATAAGCACAACTAAACTGCTTATTGCTAATCGCTTGTCGTATGGTCTGACTAAGCTGTTGGCGCAAGTCAATTTTATGCTGTTGCTCTGGATCATAGAAACGGTATTGATGGCCGGCTTTTTTTTTAGCTTCGTACAGTGCTGAGCTGGCATATTGCAATAACTCATCCGGCTGCTGCTGTTCGCTCACCAGACAGATGCCGACACTGGCAGTAAAATGAATACTGACATCAAAATTGGTGGAGATATGCTCCAGCATTAATAGCAAATGCTCGGTGAACTCGGCTGCTTGCTCTAACGTGGTAAGGTGGCAGCACAGCAGCCAAAACTCATCACCAGACTCCCGATACAAATGATCTTGCTCATGCAGCAGCTGAGCCATTTGCCAGGCAATGGTTTGTAAGACCAGGTCACCGGTTTCCCGACCATACACATCGTTGATACGATGAAACTGATCCAGGTCCATTTTTATCAGGCAAAAAGTGTCTTGGTGCGTGGTGCAGTATTCAAGATCGCGCTTTAATTGCCATAAGGTTGGCAGAGCTGTCAGCGTGTCTATGTGTTGCATCAACTCAGGGCGTTGGATAACGGCTCTTTTCTGGCGTTTAAGCAACCGGCTTCGTTTGACTCGCGCTTCAACCGTCATCAACAAACGCCAGGGGGCAATTGGTTTTTGGATGAAGTCATCACCGGCCAGATTGGCGGCCGCCATATTTTCGTCGGTCTCTGGCTCGGATGCCATAAACATCAATGCTGTATCAGCTAATCCAGGGTGCTGACGAATAATTTGCCCTAACTCCAGGCCACTGCAGCCAGGCAAATTCAAATCAATCAGCATTAACTCCGGGCTTACTTCCTGTAGCAGCTCGAAGCCATGTTTTGCATTTTTAGCGGAATATACTTTATATCCCCCCATGCTCAACGCCTGGCGGTAAAAGCGCAGCGCATCGGCATCGCTATCGACCAATAAAATCCGATAGGGCTCAGTTTGCTCTTTGCAAAGCAGCTTGTTCAAATGACTTAACAATTGTGCTGCATCCAAAGGCCTGAGCATGAAGTGGTGACAGCCAGCTCTGGTGGCAGCGAGTCGTGCTTCAAAGCTGTCTTGTTCGGCCAGGAAAATAGCGGGCGGTTGATACCCCAGTTGTTGCCAGCTGTTTCGGATGGTCTCGGCAGTGTCGCAATGCTGATCATAGAGCTGAATATCACAGATAATCACCTGTGGTTTAGTCTGCAGCAGTGTGTCGTACAAGGCGTCCGGGCTGGTTTCTGTGACAACGGTGACGTGATGACGTCTGAGCTCTGCTGCCAGATGGTCTGCCTGACGCTGATTTTTATCAAAGATCAGTACAGATTGAGCAGATAGCGGCATGTCAAACACTGGGGACTCTGACAAGGTATTTTTCTTACTTTGACAAGCATCAGTTAGTTGTTGCCATAGCACCTCAAAGCAGTTGTGTTCCTGAATACGTTGACTTAACTCATCACTGTATGGCTTGGATAAGGCATCAAAAAACTGGTTGGCACTATTGGCGACAGCTTTAAAGCCATACATACTGGCTGCGCCATTCAACTGTTGGCAAAGGCGCTTAAGCTCAGTACGGGCATCTTTGCTGTTGTTTGTTTGGTAGTGTTGCCAGTGATAATCCAACTGGGTTGTTTTTTGTTGCAGGTTGGCCCGATAGCTTTGCTGCATACTTTGCCATTTACTGGCTTCTTCCTTAGACATGCGACTACATCTCCTGCATCAGGTCCAGTACCTTAAATGTATACTAAAGCAGTTCATGGCAGATTGCTCGATATGTTTCCCGGTTAAGGCTGATAAATCTCTGATATTTTTTCGATTACTGCTGCTGAAATCGGCAATAGACAGCCATCCGTCTGGTTAACTGAATTACGATTAAAGCAGTTGATGGCAAATCTGCTCTGGAATTACCTAAGTGTGAGCTCATCTTCGGTCTTTGTTGCTTTGTTAATCTGTTATGTTTTACAACCTCAACAAGCTGACCTGCATTAGGGCATGCAAGATTGATTGAATTTCTTGCTTCTGATAGGCGATGTCTTAAGAGCAAAAGCCGCTTAAATTGCACACTCAAAGAGTTTGTTAAGCTCATCATCTATACTGATAGATGCCCGACATCCTCATTGGCTTACTTTTAAATACTACAAATGTTTTTGCTAAAAAGCCTACATTAAGCTAGTATAAGACAAATGAGACACTTGTGCCTTTTCAGACTATGGGAGATCACCATGGGAATACCGGTCACGATAGCAGACGATTCAGCCTTGTCACGTAAAACAATCCGGCGTGCTTTACCGGCAGACTGGGATGTTGATATTCATGAAGCTAAAAATGGTGTCGAAGCCATGGATGCCGTGCATGCGGGGAAAGCTGATGTATTGTTTTTAGACCTGCAAATGCCGGAAATGAATGGCTTTGAGGTGCTGAAAACACTGCACGATCATCACGAGAAAACGGTTGTGATTGTGATCAGTGCCGACATTCAGCCCGAAGCTCAGGCTTTGGTAAACTCTTTAGGTGCCTTTCGGTTTCTCAAAAAGCCCTTGCAAGCTGATGAGTTGCGGCAAACCCTGAACGAGGTGGGCTTGTTATGATTAGCCTATCGGAAGACGAGCGTGATGCGCTGCAAGAAATCATGAACATCTCGATGGGGCAGGCAGCCAATGCTATGGCGCGACTGATCCAAACCAAGGTGACACTGTCGGTACCAGCCATTCGCACTATGACACCGCAAGACTTTCAGGCCATGATCCACGGTATGTCCAACAGCTGGTTTGCCCGGCAATCTTTTCTGGGTACTTTACGAGGTGAGGTCATCACCAGTTTGCAAAAAGAAGGCTGTGAAGCTATCGCTGAACTGATGGATTTTGAGTTACCGCTTGATCCCAGTACCACAGAAGAACTGGTGCTGGAAGTAACCAATATTTTATCGGCTGCTTGCTTGCAAGGCTTTACCAGTCAGTTAGAACTTAGCGCGCAATTGGCAATGCCAGCCTTTTATTATCCCGAAAAAACACCACAAGATGCTGATTGGTCTTCCATTTTGTTGATGGATGTGGATTTTCGGATTGAGCAAATGCAATTCGATGCCAGGGTATTGATTGGTTTAAGCGAGGGCTCGACCAGTCAATTACTGATCCCCATTCGTGCATTGCTGGAGTCCTGATGCGAAAAGCTGAGCTTGAGCATGTGTTGGTGCAACTGCCGATAGCGGTGTGCATTATCGATGAGGCGAGAACCATTGTTTTTGCCAATGCAGCATTCTCAGGCGGCCTTACCCTTAGGCAAGAAGACTTAACCGGGCGTCTGTTGGATGATGTGTTTCCGCAGCAGATCCGCTTTTTAAAGCGGAAAATCAACAGTGTGTTTGCCCTGAAAAATCCGAGTTTTAGCTACTGGCAGCAGCGACCGCATGTATTTCCAATGAGCAGCAGTCGCCCCATTACCGGCGATGAGTCCGAAATGTATCAAAATGTGCAATTTATTCCACTTCTGGAC
The DNA here is from genome assembly GCF_036327005.1 of Alkalimonas mucilaginosa. Lineage (NCBI taxonomy): Bacteria > Pseudomonadati > Pseudomonadota > Gammaproteobacteria > Alkalimonas > Alkalimonas mucilaginosa. The sequence continues at coordinate 407,530 of NZ_JAUGZK010000003.1, read as the reverse complement.
TCGGCAGACGAAGTTTCACACCTGTGCATGGTGATTTCGGATGTCACCGCGGAGGCCAGCTACTTTTTGCAGCAAAGTGAGCTCAAACAAGCGTTGGAAGAAGAGCACCAGCAGTTGCAAAAGCTGCATGCCGAGCTGAAGCAAGCGCAACAACAAATGTTGCAATCAGAAAAAATGGCGTCCATCGGCCAATTGGCAGCAGGTGTTGCCCATGAAATCAATAACCCGGTAGGTTTTGTTCGCTCCAATTTAGAGACCATGCAGGACTATACCTCTAAATTGATAAAGATCATGGATCGACAGCAAAAAATTATTCTAAAGCAAGCCGAACCAAGGTTTATCGCCCTACTGAATGACCTATATGAACGTTTAGGCGTTGCTTATATCCAGTCGGATTTACCTGATCTTATTGACGAGTCGCTGGCAGGAACTGAGCGCGTTCGAAGCATCGTCAAAAGCCTACGTGATTTTGCTAAACATGATGAAGAAGGTTGGGTGGGTCTTGATTTAGCGGAGGTGATCCGCTCGGCCCTGGCATTGCTGGAAAACGAAATCAAATACAAAGCGAAAGTGGAGCTGGAACTTCCTGAGCAGAATGCACTGATTTGGGCCAAAGCAGCCTCCATTCGCCAGTTGCTATTTAATGTGATTCTAAATGCCTTGCAGGCCATGCAGCCGATGGGTTTGCTGCGAATTAGCTGTACACTGCAGCAAGACACAATTCAACTGACTATACAGGACAATGGCTGTGGTATGGACAGCGATACTTTGTCTCGTATCTTTGATCCTTTTTTTACCACCAAAGCTGTGGGGCAGGGCACCGGCCTTGGTTTGGCTGAAGTCTACAACATTGTGCAGGAGCATGAGGCGACCATGCAGGTGGACAGTGAGCCGGGTACCGGAACCAGGTTCCGTTTTTGCTTTAAAGCTTATCGGGGTTGATATGCAGCAAGAGCACCTTTTAAAGACTGACGATACCGGTAGTGAATTAACCGATATTCTGTTGGCCATTGCCGAGCGCTTTATTAATGTGCCTCTGGCTGAGTCGGAGTACCTGATTGCCGATACTCTGGAGCAGATGGGCAAATTTGTGGATGCCGATCGCGTTTACATTTTTTCATACGACTTTGAGAAAAATACCTGCAGCAATACACACGAGTGGTGCGCAGAAGGCATCAGCGCGGAAATTGAACAGTTGCAAAATGTGTCAATCTTGCACATTCCACAGTGGTTGAATGCCCATCTGCAGGGTGAGCAGATGCTGTACCCCGATGTACCAGCATTGCCTGACGATGATCCGATCAAGGCCATTCTGGCTCCTCAGGGCATTAAAAGCATTATCACCATTCCGATGCGGCATCAGGGCAAATTAATCGGTTTTGTTGGCTTTGACTCGGTGCGTCGATTTCACCACTACGATCAGCAGGAGCGCAAACTGCTGGCAGTGTTTGCTCAATTGCTGGTGAACCTGAAGGAACGGATGGATACCATGCAACTGCTGGATACCGCCAAACAATCCGCTGAGTCTGCGGCTCAAGTAAAGGCACAGTTTCTTGCCAACATGAGCCATGAATTACGTACACCACTCAATGCCATTACCGGCTTTAGCGAGTTAATGCAGTCACTGGATTTGACCGCCCAGGCTAAGAGTTTTAACCAAAAAATTCAGCAGGCGTCGTCTCACTTATTGTCGGTCATCAACGATATTCTGGATTTGTCGAAAATTGAAGCCAACAAGTTGGAGCTAAAGCCAGAGGCTGTCCGACTGTCCCGTCTGATGTTGGAGCTGGACGACATGATGCAATTGCAGGCGCAGCGCAAAAGCTTAAGTTTGCAGGTCTCTGTTGACCCGGCCCTGCACCGTCCAGTGATGCTTGATGCGCTTCGCTTTAACCAGGTGATGATTAACCTTGTAGGCAACGCCATTAAGTTTACCCACTACGGCCGTGTTACGGTGGAATTCCGTGTCCTTGAGATAGACAACGACGCCGTTACCTTGGAGGTTGCAGTGACCGATACCGGTATTGGTATGAGCGAGGAGAGCATTGCTCAGTTATTTGATGCCTTTCACCAGCTTGATACCAGCATTACCCGCCAGTTCGGTGGCACCGGGCTTGGGCTTTTCATCAGTCAGGGGTTGTTGCAGAAAATGCAGAGTGCACTCAAAGTACAATCCACGCCAGGACAGGGCAGCAGTTTCTCATTTCAACTTCGGTTGCCTTTTGCTGCGAACACTGGGCTGGTCAAGCGTCCTGCTGAAGCACCTGCTGCTGAGCTGCAAGGGCAGGTCCTGCTGGTTGAAGACGACAGTACCAACCGTTTATTGCTGCGGAAAATGCTGGAGCGGCTGGGCTTGTCGGTTCGGGAAGCTGAGCATGGCAAAGCAGCCCTGGCCGCTGTGGCACTGCAGGAGCCCGACATCATCCTGATGGACATTCAGATGCCGGTGATGGATGGCCTGACGGCCACTGAACAGCTGCGTCAGCAAGGTTTTCGAAAACCGATTCTGGCGCTGTCGGCTGGTGTCATGCCTGAAGACATCGAGCGCAGCCGACACCATCAGCTCGATGATCACCTTACCAAGCCCATCACGCTTCAGGGGTTGAGTGATGGTTTAAGCCGCTGGTTGTATCATCCAGTCAGACAACCCATAGCTCTGACGCTGAACTGTCTGGCCGTCATGGTGGGGGAGGATGCAATGGCAGAGGTATTGCATGATTTTCAAGCCTCTTTGACTAAAACCATGGGGGAAATGCGGCAAAGCTTCCGTGCCGGCGATCCTGTCACCCTGGCTGCCCTATGTCACCGGTTAAAATCCTCGACCCGTTTTGTGGGTGCGGTGTCTGTGGCGAACCAGCTGCATGATACGGAACAGTTACTAAAATCAGAATCCTTTTTACCTCAGTCTGTTTTTTTAGATTTATTAGCTACACTTAATGCACTTTATGCTCAGGTTGAATGCTCTATACAACAATTGGAGTAAACTCAATGAATATACTTGGTTTCGTTCACAATGCCAGCGAGCAGGCTTTGCGGCAAAGTATTCTGGCCGTTATTACTATTGATGATAAGAATAATGTGCGGTTCTTCAACAATGCCGCTGAGAACCTGACTGGCTACAAGCGAGCTGAGGTGCTTGGGAAAAACGTGGCTTTTTTGTTACCTGATGCCATGCAGGCGTCCCATGACAGCTGGGTGAACCGGCACCGGGATGGCGGTGCCGATAAAATTGTCGGCAGTTCACGTGATGTCCAGATGCGCCATAAGTCAGGCGCGCTGGTATGGGTCTCGTTGTCACTGTCCAAGGTGAAAATGGGGAGCGCCATTCATTATACCGCCATGCTGCGGGATATCTCACATGAGCGCGCTGTGCGCGACACCATGTTTCAGACCTTGGAGCAGGCACTGGATGCAGTGGTCTGCATTGATGAAAATAACTGCATTACTTTTTTTAACAAAGCAGCCGAAGCCTTGTGGGCTACCGACCGACAGCAGGTACTTGGGCAAAACGTGAAAATGCTGGTGCCTGCTGCCATTCAATCGATGCATGATGGCTTTATTCATGCAAACCGCACGACCGGCAAAGATAAAATCGTTGGCACCAGCCGGGAGGTTGAAATTGAGCGTTTTGACGGTACCAAATGTTGGGGAGCTTTGTCGCTTTCTAAGGTGCAGCTGGGTAATAAAACCATTTACACTGCGTTTATAAAAGATGTCACTGAAGAAGTAAGGCAACGAGAAGAGCGTGAAATGCTCTCTCTTGTAGCCAATGAAACCGATAATGCGGTCATCATTACCGATCCGGCCGGGTTAATCGTCTACGTGAACAACGGTTTTGAACGTTTAACCGGTTATCAGTTGGCTGAAGTCAAAGGCTTAAAGCCCGGTTCTTTTTTGCAAGGCGACGAAACCAACCCCGCCACCATCAAAAAAATACGGGACTGCATTCAGCAGCGCGTGCCATTTTATGACGAAATATTAAATTACACCAAAAGTGGTGAGCCTTATTGGGTTTCTTTGTCGGTCAATCCGGTACTTGATAAACAGAAGCAAGTTAAAAACTTTATCTCGGTGCAAGCCAACGTCAGCTCGGTTAAAGAAATGGCGGTTGAATTTACTAATAAATTAGCTGCTATTGGGACTGCTCTGTTTATTTTTGAGTTAAAAGCGGATAAGTCTTTTCTGGAGGCCAATGCATTGTTTACAGAGCGCTGTAAAAAATTTGGCTCCCCCAGCCAGGTGGCGCACAAAATGTTTGATGCGCAGTTAAGTACGGCTGAGTTGCAGCAGTTGCAACAGCAAGGCTCTGTCTCCAAGCAATTTGAATTGAAATCAGACACTGATTTACTCAGCATGGATGCTCGAGTTTGCGTGATTAAAAACATCAAGGGCGAGATAGTTCGTTACGTAGTGTTTGGCATCGATATTACCGAGCGAAAAGCCATCGTAGCGCAAACGCAGAGTGCGATGAGTGAACTTATTACCTCAAGTCAAACCATCAGTTCCATCATTGGAACCATCAATGGTATTTCCGAGCAAACCAACTTGTTAGCCTTAAACGCGGCGATCGAAGCAGCTCGCGCTGGTGAAATGGGGCGTGGCTTTGCAGTGGTCGCCGATGAAGTAAGGACACTTGCTGCCAGCTCGCGTAAATCGAGCGACGAGATAGACTTGTTGGTGCAAGAGACGGTTAAAAAGATTGAGCAGTTAAATGGCTTAATGCAACGAATTGACTCATAAAGTAATCTATAAGGGCAGCCGCACTTCAAAGCAGGTGTGGCCGTCATGCTGAGGCTGCAATGACAGTGTGCCTTTTAATTCTTGCACCGTATGCACGCAAAGTGCTAAACCAAGCCCTTTGTGATCTGTTTTGGCCATCTCTTGCCGGTGTTGCAGATCTTGCAGTAAATTCGCTGCAACTCCCGCCCCTTGATCAATCACTCGTAGCAGAACATGATGCTCGCTTTCATCCAACAAGGCCTGCATTTTAAGCGGTGGTTTGCCATGCTCCATGGCATTTTCCAGCAGACCAAAAAGTACCTGAACCAGTTTGGCCTTGTTGGTGTTTAGCTGAAGCATGCTATTGCAATCAATCTCGACAGGGATCAACTGATGATGGGTGCTTTTTAGCAGCAAGGCAACCGACTGCAGCAGCGTATGGACGTTAACCGGTGTATTACTGCTGCTATCGTGGTGATGGAATAAGGTGAGTTGCTTGACCACAGTTTCAATTTTGCTTGCTGCAGCTTCTGTTTCTGCGACCAGTTGTTTGGCATCCATCAGCAGCTCCGGAAACTCCGGGGTAAGGCATGTAATTGCCTCCATAGCTTGTTCTGGAATTACCTTGGGCAGTATTTCCACATAATGCTGAAGTAATTGCAGATTGCACAAAGTTGCCCCCAGAGGACTGTTAATTTCATGAGCCAGGCTTTCTGCCAGCTTGCCAAAGCTGGCCATGCGCTGTTGTTGAATTAACGAAAGCTCCTGTTTTTTGAGTTGGTGCAGTGCTTTCTCGAGCTGTTGGTTTTTCTCTGCCAGCAGTTGCATCAGTTGCTGGCGCTCCCGATGCGCTTTACGGCGCTCAAAGTGAGCAGCCAGGTGGGTCGCAACGTATGCAAGCAGCTCCAGATCGGTGGTTTGGTACTTCACATCGCTGGAATAACTCTGAATAACCAGCACCCCCAACAGCTCATCCTCAAGCAGCATGGGGACACCCAACCAACTGGCAATGCTGTCAAGATGGCCAAGTACACTCGCAATTTCGCCCAGCTGTATGAGCTCTTGGATGTCTTCGGCATCGAGCAGCACCGGCTTACGCTTACGAATGACATAGGAGGTAATGCCATCCCCAAGTGCAAAGTGTGTGGTGGCAGGGCAGGCGTCTTTTTGATCAGCGAAGTAGGCAATTTCCAGAGACAACTGCGTTGGATGATAGAGCACAATCATAAAATTATCGCAGTGCACCAGTTGATGCACGCATTGATGCAATCTGGCAAAGTAGGTGCTTTCTGCCAAATCTGCATAACTCAGCTCTGAGATGCTAAACAGAGTTTTGGATAAACCAGAAAGCTTGTCCTGCTCAATTGCCATTATGTGGTGTCTCAAAGATAGTCATCTGCATGATAGTTGCTAAGATCTGGTTGTTTCGGTAAAGCGATCACAAAGCTGGTACCTTGATTGGGTTGACTGATAACCTGAATGCTACCACTGTGTTGTTCAATAATAGCCTTGGAGATTGCCAAGCCTAACCCAGTGCCTTTGCCAACGGCTTTGGTGGTGAAAAAGGGATCAAATATTTTGGACAGGGTGTCTTCAGGGATACCACAACCATTGTCTTTAATTTCAATAAATGCGTTGTCTTTATCGTCGCATAAGGTAATTTGAATGAGCCCCCGGTTGTCATCGCAGGCCTGAGCTGCATTGACCAGTATATTCAGCAATACCTGTGACAGTTGAGCAGCCCTGGCAGTGACAACAATGCGTTTGTTGCCGTAATTCTTTTCAACCTGGGCGCTGTACTTAATCTGATTCCAGGCCACTCGCAAGGTGTTGTCAATCAGTTCGGCCAAATCAATATCGTCAACCTTGCTTTGGTCCGGATGCGAAAATTGCCTTAGGCTTTTGACGATGTCTTTAACCCGTGTTGCCCCCTCGGTCATTTCAGCCATGATGTCGTCAGTATCGGCACAAATGGCTTGGTAGCGGTAGTGTTCAAGGATGGACTGGGCTTTGTCGGCAGCAACTTCGTGCTTTAGCGCTTCGATTAGCTGGTGCAGCTGCTCGTGGTTGTAGGCGAGGTTTTGAATATTGCTAAGTACATAACTGAGCGGGTTGTTGATTTCATGTGCAACGCCAGCGGCCATTTGGCCCAATGAGGCCATTTTTTCTGATGACATCAGCACTTTTTCAATCTGGTCTTGCTTGGCTTCTAGCTCTTTTTGTTGTTCTTGCAGGCGACGTTTTTCCACCTGGTTTATGGTACTGCCGGCAAAGCTGGAAAACTGCTGCAATAAAGTCAGATCATGGGGCCCAAAGGCAGCACGTTGACTAGAAAAAATCCACAGCTGGTAGTCAGCATGCTGCGTTCGAATATCAATTCCGAGCAGTGAGCGCATGTTGGCCCAAGGGGAGCTAAGCGGCAATGGTTTTTCCAACAGTAAAGAAATATGAAAAGCATTCAGTGGGCGTTGCAGACCTTTCTGGTGGACATGCTGCACAATACTTAGTGCACCACTGTTATCGGTTTCTGTGCTGCTAACAGGAAGTAGCTGTGTCTGGTCTTTGCTTAGTTGGGTCATGACAGCGGCATCAAAGTTTAACGCCTGGCGCAGTAGCCCAAAAAACTGTGCGAAGAGTGTATCGATGTCATCGATCGTTAAAATAACATGCAGGCCGTCCAGAATAAGTGTCTGCAACAAGTGCACCTGCTCCAGCTCCCTATTTTTGATTTGCAGCTGATGCAGTTTATCCAACAGGCTCTCGTTAGGTTTCACGATCACCTCCAAACAGTGTGCACGAAATCATCAGGTTGCCATGGCGACTTTCTCCATCGCTAAAGGTCCCTTGCTCCCCAAAGGTAAAGCCCATGATAAAAGGAAGATCCGGAAGTTCCGCTGCCATGGCGGCCTGCACTTCGGCCATGGCATTCTGAATGGCCAGCATACAGCCACCACAAAAAATGATGATGGCTCCCTCAAGCGACAACATGCCCCTTAGTTTCGCGATGTCGCGAGCGGTTCGAATGACCTGAGGCCCGCGCTCGAGCAGTTGCCTTGTTGAACCAGAGGCCAGATGCAGCGTTTCACCCGGATGCACTTCTGAAAATAAATCCAGGCAGCCGTTGGATGCCATTGCCGGATGGCTTAGCAGCAACAACGGAATATCGCTGCTGCTTTTTAGTCGTGCTATTGGTGTCATGGTGGATGCAGCCAGCACATTGCCATCTTCAAGCATAGGGTGCCCGAGTTGTGTTCGCCATGTATTGATGACATCGACAGCCGGCTGGCCATCGATTTCCTGCAACTTTCTTCCGCTGACCTTTGTCACTGTTCCTGACCGCCCGGTAAGCTCGTAGCCACTGCCAAAATAACCGAGCACAGGTACGGATGGATAGAGCACCGCAATGATAAAGCCATGAGACAGTCTTTTGCTACCATCATGCAGCCCCCATTGTCCTTCGATGGTATTGTCTGCACTGCTGCCACCAAAAACCGGCACTTTGGTGCCCACGATATCCTGGATGCCCAATAGTACCTGCTCCTCTTGCCCAGGGGTTTGAAAACACCAGATAAGCTGAGGTGAAAGGTGGCCGCGACCACTTTTTTCCATCGCGTTAAGCAGAGTTTGGGCTGCAGCAGAGCGGACGTCAGTAGATGCCTGGCTGCTGGCAACACCATAAAAGCCCGCTTTATCTTTAAATTGCAGCATACTGATGCTGTGCTGTTGCAGTGATAGCTGTTGCTCATTGGAACTACCCAGGCAGGAGCTGGTAAACAGGCAGGGTGATGTCAGGTTCAGCTCGCCTGGCAAGGCTTTAAGTAGGGCCGCTTCACAAAACCCAATCACAAACTGACAGTCGTTGCTGACAAGCTGCGACTTGAGCTGCTCTGCCGCCTCGGCAGTGCTTGATGCGGTGATGTGATGGCTGTCGATGGAAAACATTCAGGCCTCACTTGGCGCATTCGGCGCTTCAGATGCTGTTGCGACGGAGTCTTCCGGAGCGATATCAATCTTAAGTTCTTGATGATGCTGTCGTTGATATTTTTTAAGTTTATCAATCAAAGCGGGGGTTAGCTCACAGCCTTTAGGTAGTAGCAAAATTTTGGTTTCATTGTAAAGAGCAGAGCGGAGTCGCATGCCGGGTTTGAGTTCATCAATGCTGAAACCATCGCGAATACTGTTAATAAAAATATCACGGCTTTTTTGATAGCAGGCTTCAAAAGCGACAATCACATCCGGGTCGTACAAACTGTGGCTTGCTCGCATAATCATGGTGCACGCCTCTTTGGGCGTTAAAACCTTGCTGTAACTACGACGGGTCATCAGCAACCAATAATCTCTGGCCACTGCTAAAACGCGGGCAGGTAAAGGAATCTGCGTTTCTTTCAGCTCTGCCGGGTAGCCCGAACCATTAAAGTGCGCATACTGGCAGCAGATCCCCTCCACAACAGCGCGTAAATGAGGTGCTGGTGATAAAATCAACTCTGCATGCGAGGCGTGCTCCATAAATTGCTGCTTTTCCAACCCTTCCAGCTGATGGTAGGGTTTTTTTAACAAATCAGCAGGTAGTCCAATCATGCCGATTTCATGCAACAGGGCGGTTAGAGCTACGTTTTCAATGTCTTTGGCCGGTAACTGCATTTTTTCAGCAATGGCTTTAGCCAGGTTGGATACATTTGCGGCAAAACCTGCGCTGATTGAAGGGTGTATGCTAATCACGTTGTAGAGGATATCCAGGTTATTTTGTTTTTCTTGCTCAGAACGCGCCATGCTGGCCCGGAGTTGTGTCAGCGTTTTCTTCAGTTGAACTGTGCGTTGATGCACCATTTCCTCAAGGTTATGATTTAACTCTTTCAACTCTTTGTTTTGCAAGCCAATTTGTTGTTGCATCCGTTTGTTGGCTTGCTCGAGATGAAACAGCTTTAAGCCATCTTTCACAGTGTTGAGCAAATCTTTGTTGTTCCATGGCTTTTGCACGTAGCGGTGAATGCGACCATCGTTGATGGCAGCAATAGTTGAAGTCATATCGCTGTAACCGGTCATGAGGATCCGGTAAGCATCGGGTTGAATCTCTAGGGCTTTTGCTAAAAATTCAGCGCCATTCATTTCGGGCATGCGCATGTCTGAAATAATCAGATGTACTTGTTTTGACTCCAGTATCCTGATCGCATCCCGGCCGTTGGTCGCCAGCTCAATATCTAAACCGACTGGGAAAAACAATCGTTTGAGGGCATTTAAGATGCTTGGCTCGTCATCAACGCACAGCATCACAGGTTTTTTGGCGGTGGCAGCGGTCATGATAAAGCCCTCTCGGTGGCGTATTTGTCTCATTTGTCGCAATCATATTAAATGTATGCTATCCTCGACAGTAAATCAAGCTAGCTGAGTTGTACTATGCTAAGAACATTAAAACCGAGTGAAATTGCCAGCTATTGCGATGTGCATCATCGAACCGTCAGTCGCTGGATCGCATCTGGTGAATTAAAAGGCCACAAACTACCAGGGCGGGGCAATTACCGGGTGCAGGTTGCCGATTTTATTGAGTTTCTGGAAAAGCAGGGCATGCCTGTTCCGCCAAGCCTGTCCGCACATCCGCGAGTGTTGGTAGTAGATGACGAAGCGGGTATTCGCTCTGTCATCCGACGAACCTTGCAACGACTAGAACTGGATGTTGTGGAAGCCGCGGGTGGTTTTGAAGCCGGTATGCTGGTACTGCAACAAGCCCCTGATTTGATGACCATTGATTTGGCGATGCCCGGATTCAATGGTTTTGATGTGATCCGGGTTATTCGACAGCAGCCTGAGTTTAACGATATCCGGCTGCTGGTTATTTCCGGTTTACCAGAGCCTGAGCTTGAAAAAGCGGTGGAACTTGGCGCCAATGATTACTTAATGAAGCCATTTGATGCCGATGTGCTACTGGCCAAAGTACAGAAAATGCTTAATTTACGGGCATTTGTGAGGTAATTATGCAACAGGCAATTCTGCTGGTTGATGATGAACAAAGTGTGCTTAAAGCTCTAAAGCGTTTGTTTTGTCGCCATGGCTACCATGTTGTGACGGCAAGCAGTGGAAGCGAGGCTATTGAGCAGCTGACATTAGGTTTTTTCCCTGTGATCATCACTGATTTTAGAATGCCTGAAATGTCCGGCGCTGAGCTGTTGCGCGTTGTGCGGGCTCGTTGGCCCCAGACCATTAATTTGGTGCTAAGTGGCTATGCCGACTATAAATCTGTAGTGGAGCTGTTAAATGACGGCCTTGCATTTCGTTTCTTGGAAAAGCCTTGGGATGAGTCCGACATGCTGCAACAAGTCGAGGATGCTTACAACGCATTTTACCGGCAACAGCAAAAAAGTGAGCGCGATCAATTGCTGTTAGGCAGCCATGCAGCGCTTATTGAGTTGGATAAAACCGGTACCCTGCAACGAGCTAATGCGGCAGCTCAACTTTTACTGCCGGAGCTAGCTGGCGCAGGACAAGCATTGTCACTCTTGGTGAGCGGTTCTGAAGTGCAAGACTTGCTCCATTTTTGCCAGGGCAAGTTGGATGCGTTACTGGTCTGGGACCGTCAACAAGAGCCCATCTTGTTGGAGCGTTATTTGACGGATGATTTTGGACAGCTCGTTCAACTTTCACGTGAAGTTTCACTGGTTGGCGGGCCTGATTTTCCGCCTCAGGTTCAGCTTGCCTCAGAGGAAGAATTATCTGCTGTGCTGCAAAGCTGCCTGCAAGCGCACCGATGTTGTTCTGTTATCACGCTTGGTATCAGTCAATTTGACGTGCTAAATGATCTGTTGGGCTTTCGAACCACTGATCCGCTTGTTGTTAGCATTACCGAAGCATTGGTCCAAACACTCAAAGGCACAGAGAAGCTGTGTTACCTCAATAGTGATCGTTTCTTGCTGCTGTTGACGGATGTTGATAGTGAGCAGGGGGTATTGCAACGCTTGGAGCAGTTCTGTGAGGCGTTTCAGACAGCCATGTCCCGTCAGTATAAAATGGGGCAAATCAGGTTGTTTGGTGTTTATGGCATGGCGCCGGAAGACGGCCTATCTCTCAAAGAATTATTGAGTCCAATGCGCCTTTGCATGACGCATCAGGCGAAATCAGCCCGCCACTCGTTTTGCCGTTTCGATGAGCAATTGGTCAAGGACTACCGGCGAAATTTTGAAATCAGCAGAGCTTTGTTGCAACCGGAGTTGGAGCAGCAGCTTCAACTGAAGTTTCAGCCAAAAATGAATTGTGATGGCAAGGTTGTAGGGGCAGAAGCCTTGTTGCGCTGGTTTGAGCCGCAAAAGCATGGCTGGGTTTCACCTGCGGTTTTTGTTCCTATTGCTGAGCGGGATGGGCAAATTTTAGAGATTGGCCGTTGGGTGTTGAAAAACGTTTGTCAACAGCTTGCAGAGTGGCAACAAAGTGGTGCAGGGACTTTACCGATCGCTGTCAATGTGTCAGGCAGGCAGCTCAAAGAAGATAGTAGCCTGGTAAGCTTTGTGGCTGATTTGTTGAGGCAGTATCAGATAGATCCATCAATGCTCTGTTTTGAGCTTACTGAAACCTACCTGGTGCAGGATTTGCAAAATTGTCAGCTGCAAATGCAGTGCCTACGTGAGCTGGGTTGCAAAATTTACATTGATGATTTTGGCTGCGGCTATTCCTCCTTGTCTTACTTATCGAGGCTTCCGGCTGATGCAATCAAATTGGATAAAAGCCTGATTGATGACCTTGAAAGTTCACTTGCTGTACAAAGCATGGTACGCAACATTATTCGGATGTCGCACGATATTCAGCTGTTAGTCGTTGCAGAGGGCGTTGAGACCCATTTTGAGTTGGAGCTATTAAAAGAAATGGCGTGTGATCAATTTCAGGGTTTTTTACTGGCACAGCCGATGAAAGCAAAAGAGTTCATTCATTTCACGCAGCAGTGTGCGACAGGGGGCTAGTATGCACTCGATAACGGTTGTGATGCTGGATGACGATGCGTTTTTACTGAAAGCATTAAAGCGCACAATGCAGCGTTTGTGCCCTGGAGCTTGTATTGAAACCTTCAGTGAGCTAGAGCCTTTTTGGTGTTATCTGCGTGAACACCCCCATGTGGATTTGGTGATCAGCGATTACTTAATGCCGCACATGCATGGGTTGGATGTGCTTGAACGTTGCACCGAGGAAAACTCCTACCCGGTTCGTGCTTTGCTCACCGGAGACATGACCTTGGCAACTATGATGCGTCAGCCTAATGTAGTGCATGCGTATCTGGCTAAGCCTTTTAATGCACAGGATGTGCAATCCTTGTTTGAAGCAGTGGCAGACCTTAAGCGGTTGCCTTTTGCGCCTTCAGCGCGCACCGCTTTGGGGGCTATGACCAGCTTTCCGGTTTCAGGTGGTTTGCTGCGCAAGTTAAAAGTGTTGGTCGATGATGACAATAGTGATGCCCATGAAATCGCTGCCGTCGTTGCCAAAGACCCAGTGATCATGGCCAAAGTGTTGCAATTGGCCAACTCCGCTTACCTTGGTTTTCAGTGCCATACCTCATCGATCGATGCAGCTGTGTCCCGGCTAGGAACCAAAATGCTGATGGCTGTTGTCAGTTCAATGGCGATTTCTAAAAATTACCAAACGTCCGTGTCGGCTGAAAGCCATCAACGACAGCTCGACATTGCGTCAGATTATGCTTGTTGCGTGAAAGCCTTTGCCAAAGCGTGCGGTCTTAACCGCGATGCGCAAGAAGAGCTGTTTGCGACTGCATTGCTAAGCTTTATTGGCAAAATGATTTTATTGGCTGAAGGAAGTGATGAAAGCACCCTGCACAACGAGGCTATGTTGCAAGAATATGGTGCCGATTACCAACTGATCTCAGCCTATGTTATGCGTTTATGGGGCTATAAAGCGGAGCTCTGTGAATTGATCATGAAATGTCACGATGCAACGGCTGTGACAGAGCCGCACCTTAAGCCTCAACATCAGATTTTATTTATTGCTAAGCAGATTTTATTTCACAATCAAAAACCATTGGCGGTAAGAAATTACTGTGCGGATTTAAATATGACTCCTTCCATTTGTGAGGCAATTTTGGATTTTTCATGGAAAATGTCCTGAGCCATCCAAAGGCTACTTTTACTGTGCCAATTTGCTTGAGTAAATGGGTAATTAACTCCTTTGCTGCTCGGCGCGTAAAAACTGCTCCAGACGATCTTTTGGCAAAGGCGGTGAATACCAGTAGCCTTGGATCAGGTGACAGCCTTGCTGTTGCAGGTATTCCAACTGATACTGCGTTTCAACACCTTCGGCAATGCAAGGCAGCTGCATATTGCGCGCCAGGGCAATGATGGTGTTTAAAATGGCATTCTGGCTTCCTTGTTGCACACCAGATACGAAACTTCGATCAATTTTAATCAAATCAATCGGGAAATCTTTTAAGTAGGTCAGGGATGAGTAGCCTGTACCAAAATCGTCCAGATACAATGGTATACCCAACTGTTTTAACCGCTGCATATTGTCAATGGCCTGTCGTCGGTTCTTCATCAATGAAGACTCGGTAATTTCCAATCGTAACATCGCCGGATTGAGGGCTTGCTGCTGGATCAGGCTATCCAGCCGTTCAGCCAGTAACTCGGAACTGAGTTGACTGGCCGATAAATTAATGGACAGATACAAAGGAAAACCCATTTGATGCCAGCGCTGCAAATCATGCAGTGCTTTTTGTACCGAACCCCAGGTGAGTTCCCCCATCAAATCCAGCTCTTCAGCCATCGGAATAAATTGCTCCGGCGACACCATGCGCCCTTCATTATTCCACCGAAGGAGCAATTCAACACCGACAGTTTTTTGTTGTTTGCTGTCGACAATGGGCTGGTAATAATTCTGCAGTTGGTGATGTTGAATGGCTTGTTTTAGCTGATATTCCAGCTGCATTTTTGCTTTGATACGTTCTGGCATTGAGCTTTCGAAAATAGCGAAGTCCAGTTCACCATGTCGTTTGGCGAAGGCCATGGCGATATCAGAAAATTTGAGCAGCTCGTAACTGTCGGAGCTATGGTTTGGATAGCAGGCAATCCCAATAGAGCAACTGATGCGGACCAATTGCTGATCCAGCATCACTGGCTTGGCAATGAGACGATGTAAAGCTCCTGATTTATTTGCAATTTGTGCCTGCTCACTGGAGAGCATGATATAGACAAACTCGTCACTGCCCAGATGAGCCAGAATTTCGCCTGGTTGCAACTGGCTTTGCAAGCGAGCGGCAATGACCTGCAGCAACGTATTACCATGTTCATGCCCCATACTGTCATTGATGTGTTTAAAGCGATCCAGGTCAATAAATAACACGCTAAAGCCTGTTGCAGGGGCAATTTGCAGCAGCGTATCCATTTGTTGCAGCAGGTAACTGCGGTTTGGTAATTGCGTCAGGCTATCAAAGTGAATGAGTTGTTCCAGTTCTTGCTCGGTGAGCTTTTGTGCTGTGATGTTGGTGTAAATACCCGAGACATGCATAAGCTGTCCCTGATCCCGTTGAGTTACCCGGCCAATGTCCTTGAACCAGTGCCACTTGTGATCGGCATCACGTACCCGATAGACTTGTTGAAAATGATCATTCAGCCCTGCGCATAACTCTTTCCAAGCGTGCAGGTAATCGGCTTTATCGTCTGGGTGTATGTGTTCTGCATAGTGCTCGAAGGATGGTTCTGCGTCTGCTGACCATGCCAGCAGTTGTTGTCGTTGCGGATGTTGTAAGCTATTGGTGACAGCACTCCAGCTCCAGACATCGCTGTCGGCGATATCCAGTGCTAACTGCAATCGCTCTTTCGATTGCTGCAGTTCTTTGTTTTTCTGAATGAGCCGAAGTTTTTGTTTTTGCCGCCACTGGAACCAGAACAGCACTATTGCCACGAAACAAAGTAAATACAGTAGTCGTGCTTGCGGGCTATTCCATGGTGCATAAGCTACTTGCAATGAGAGTTGGGCTGG
This sequence comes from Alkalimonas mucilaginosa, assembly GCF_036327005.1. NCBI lineage: Bacteria > Pseudomonadati > Pseudomonadota > Gammaproteobacteria > Alkalimonas > Alkalimonas mucilaginosa. The sequence goes on along the minus strand of NZ_JAUGZK010000003.1, from coordinate 391,846 downwards.
CTCACTGTTTTGTTCTGATGTCGGGTCAAAAGCTGTGACCGTCAGTAGGTAATTGCCTGGTAATAGCTGAGGTAACAGCAGGTATGGATCTTTACTGGTGAAGGTCGGGATCCTGCTGGGGCCGTCCAACTGAATACGGTAACTGATATCCGTTTGCTGGCGGTAGCTGAAAGTGGAAAAATGAATTTGCAGTCCATAGTCATCATGCTGCAAGGCAAGCGCATGCTGTTGTTGCGGATGTAATAATGCTGGCAGCTCTCTGGATAACAACGACAGGTGAGAAAAGCCCAGCCTGGGTTGGGGTGATTGCTGATCTGTCACATCTGTAGGATCAAACCAAACCAGCCCTTTGACACCACCATAAGCCAGCTTACCATCGGGCAGTTGGGTGCTGCTAAAACCATTAAATTCATGAAAGCCAAGCCCTTGCTGGCTGGTGAATTGACGGAAATGACCAAGCTCCGGATTAAAGCGCCACAAACCGGAATGGCTACTCATCCACAGCATACCAGCGGTATCCTGATGCAATTGATAGAGGATATTGGTAGGCATAGCTGCACTGCCAAATAGCGTCTGCTTTGTTTGATAGGTGTCTTTATCCAGCTCTACCAGGCCAAGTCCATGAAACAGGATCCAGATGCTGTCGCCCCGCACCAGAAACCCTTCCACATAAGCACTGCTTTGCTGGTGCCCTTTGGGCAGTTGATATAAAGGTTGCATCGTACCTGTGCTGGTATCGACAGACCAGATGGTAAAATTGTCATACAGCAGCATTTGCTGTTGTCGCAGCGGGTGTGCGCCAATCCAGTGGCTGGCCCAGTCGCCGACAAAGCCTTGCTCCAGCTCGTACAATCGACTGGCTTCAAACTCCGGACTGATTTGAAATAATCCAGCCTGGTTATGCACAAAGAGTACACCCTCTGGACTTAGCTGCATGCTGTATGGTTGGGCCGCCAACACTTGCTGTGTTTCGGCTGGTAGTGGTAGCAGTTGCCTCTTCTTGCGACTAAACAAAGCAATGCCATCTAGATGCATAAGCCAGAGTGCATCGGCATCGGGTAAGGCCTGCAGACTGTAAAAGCTTGATTCTGACTCTGTTGCTTTCTCATCCGGGTTAACAAGGTACCAGTCCAGTTTATTCGTTGTTAAATCCAGTCGATTCAAGCCATTCTGACTACCAATCCATAACGCATCAGTATCTGCATGCATGGCAAAAATAAACGGATGACTTAAGCTTTGCTGCTGCGCTGTATTAACAATACTACTAAAAACGGCATCAGCAGATTGCCAGTAATAGGCACCATCACCACGGGTAGCCAGCCAGAGGTTGTCATTTTTGTCGCGGATAAAATCGATGATGCTGTTGTCGTAATAGCCGTAGCGGGTACTACCAGGTTGAAAGAGTAACTGGTGTTCGAGGTTCAGTGGGTTCAGTGTTAGTAAGCCATGGTTTGTAGCAAGCAGTAATTGGTCATGCTCCGGTTGGATCCGCCAGATATTGTGTTCTGGTAACAGCACTTGTGCTGTAATTGCATGGCGCAGCTCAGTTGGCGGCAGTTTGGAAAAACTCTTTGTGGCAATGGCATAGAGCCCTTGAACTGTTCCAAGGTACAGTTGCTGGTTGTGATAAGCCAAAGCTTTGCTATCCAACTGATCACGCTCGGCTTCTGGCAGATAATCGAGTTGCCAACTATGGCTCAGCTCCCGATCGTGCAACCAGAGCCCCTGACTGGTGGCTACTACCAGATAGTGCTCAAACGCCAACAGATCCCTTATGTAATGACGATGAATATCGACACTGGGCAGGGTAAAATGAATATGGGGGTGACCATCCTGTAAGGAAAAAACCCGGCTCGAGTCGGCATAGAGTGGCCGGCCATTCTTGTCCTGGCGGATCAGATAGACTACTTCCGCACTGTAATCGGTGAGATCACTGTCGGGTTGTTGCAGCAATGTACTATGGTTTGTACTCAAATCCAACGCAACCAAACCAAGAGCGGTGGCAAGATGCACCTGCTGATTGCTTAGCCAGTGCATATCGTAAATCACGGTGTTAGCAGGTAAATGCTCAGTGAGCACGGACCTGCTTTGATAGCCATCGAAACGATCCAGACCGCCATCGGTCGCCAACCACAATTGGTGATGTGCATCGAGATGCAGGCGGTTAACATGCCCCTGGCTCAGGCCATTATCCGGTGAAAGGCGAAACACATGATGCATCTCTGCAGCCAAACAAAGTGGTAAAAGCAGCAGCAATGTCAGAGTCAAACTACGACCTGCGGATCGGCTCATTCAGTGTCCAACCAGTAACCCAAAGTTATCTTTATTTGTTGCTTAACTCTGGGCCAAAAAAATAGCAATAGCAAGTAGGCTATTCCAATGATAACTCTTCGAGCCGTAACTGCAACTACCACATTAAATCATCCGGAATAGGGAAGTCCTTGTACGGATCATCTTCATCCGGTTGCTGCTGGCTTTCATCCGCCAGATAAATTAATGATTCGGCAAAGCGCTCCGCCACTTTCTCCGCCACATGACGCGGCACCACGTAGTAGTCTTCATCGTAAGCGCAAATGGCCAGTTTGGCCGAGCTTAAGTGCTGTTGCACTCTGTCGCTGACAAACAAAAATTTGATTTTGTTGGTGCGCGGATCGGTAAAGTTAAAGCGAATATCGCCATCCACCGGCTGTTTGTTGTGCTGCAGCATTTGCAGGGCTTGCGCCCGCATGGCTTTGGCATCTTGTTCGGCTTTGCGTTGGCGGTTTAGCTCACGATCGCGCTCGGCTGCTTCTACCCGCTGCTGATCCAGCCGTGCCTGCTGCTCGGCATTGGGTTTGGCTTTTCCTTTAGGATCTTGCTTGCGTTCCAAATGTTTCTCGCGTTTAAGCTGCTTTACTTTTTTTTCATTGACCAGGCCTGCGCCCAATAATTGTTCTGCCAGAGACTTTGCCATGCTATTTCTCGTATGCCACCATCGGATGCTATGCATTGTACGATGTTCAACTTGGCATCTCAACGACAGTGACAGCTGCAGCTGCATTGCTTTCGCCTTTAGGTATCATCCTGGGGTACACTGCGCCATCATACCGAGACCCCAGGTGAAATCGCAGCGAATGAAAGTGCCTTTATTGATCATTATTGGCTATGTCTGGCCAGAGCCTAACTCCTCGGCAGCCGGCAGCCGGATGCTGAGTTTAATTCGGATGTACCGGCAGCAGGGCTGGCAGGTGATCTTTGCCAGTGCGGCGGAAAAAAGCCCGCATCGGGTTGATTTAAGCCGCTGGCAGGTGACCGAACACAGCATAGCGCTCAATGATCAGAGTTTTGATGACTGGGTAGCGCAAATGCAGCCAACAGCGGTGCTGTTCGACCGCTTTATGCTGGAAGAGCAATTCGGCTGGCGGGTTGAGCAGGCGTGCCCAGAAGCGATGCGTATTCTGGATATGGAAGACCTGCATGCGCTGCGCGATGCCAGGCAAGCAGCCTTTAAAGCCGGGCAGGGCGATGTGTTAAAGCTTGCTCCTAACCAGTTAAATACTGAACTGGCAAAGCGCGAAGTGGCAGCCATTTACCGCTGCGATCTGACTCTGGTGATTTCCGAGGCCGAGCAGAAGCTATTGACGCAGCATTACCAGTTGCCAGCCGAGCTGCTGTGCTATTGCCCGTTTTTTGCCGAAGCGCCAAATCGCAGCAGTCCGGCTTTTTCTGATAGGCAGCACTTTATTGCCATCGGCAATTTTCGCCATGCGCCCAACTGGCAGTCGGTGCTGTGGCTACGCACGCTATGGCCGGCCATCCGGGCCCGATTGCCCGGCGCTGAGCTGCATATCTACGGCGCGTACCCGCCGCCCAAAGCAACGGCCTTGCATCAGCCCAAAGTTGGCTTTCACATCAAAGGCTGGGCCGAGGATGCGGCGCTGGTGATGCAGCAGGCCCGGGTTTGTCTGGCACCTCTGGCTTTTGGCGCTGGTTTAAAAGGCAAGCTGCTTGATGCGATGCAACAAGGCACCCCCAGCGTCACCACCCCGATAGGGGCTGAGGGCATGCACGGCGATTTGCCCTGGCCCGGCAGCATTGCCAATGATGAGGCTGCGCTGGTAGATGCTGCGGTAGCGCTGTATCAAAATGAAGACCTGTGGCAGCAGGCACAGCAGCAAGGCTTTGTTTGCTTAAAGCAGCGTTTTGATGCGACCACAGAGCAAGCGCGGGTCTGGGCAGAGCTGGAGCAGCGGCGAGAGCAGCTTACCAAGTTTCGCGAGCGCAACTTTACCGGCCAGATGCTGCGTCATCATGCCCATCGCAGCACCAAGTTTATGGGGCAGTGGATTGAAGCCAAAACGCGCTTGCAGCAGTTATCAAGCAAAAAACCTTAGAGCCAAATGATTAAGGCTGACTCAGTGCCTGATCCAACGCAGCTTGCGTTGGCGGTTGGCAACCGGCCTGGCGGATATTCAGGCTGGCCGCCAGCATGGCATGGTGCAGGCACTGGCTAAGGGCTGCCTCACTGATGTCTGTGGCGTCCGGCAATTGCAAACGCAGCAAAGCCGCCAGCAAATTGGCCCAGAAGGTATCGCCTGCGCCCACCGCATCGACAAAAGGCTCGGCCTTGATCACCTCCTGATGCAGTTGATGCTGCTGCCAGTACAGGCTGGCGCCATGCTCGCCTTTGGTCAGGGCCAACAGTGCGCTAGGGGCCAGTTGTTGCAGGCGCTGAATCGCCTCATCGCCACTGAGTTCTGGCCACAGCAGTTGCAGATCCTCATCACTGGCTTTGATGTAATGGCTTTTGCTGATGACTTTCAGCAGCAGCTCCCGGTACAAATTGGCATCAGACACCGCCGATAGCCGAACATTGATATCAATCGCCAGCCGAATGCCCTGACGTCTGGCATAAGCCATCACGGCCAGAATACGGCTGGCATCTTCGGGCTCAAATGCCAGCGAGCCCAGGTGCAGCAGGCGGCAGTCGGCGGGCAGGGCGGCTATTTGTTGCTCTGAGGTGACAGCGCGATCGGCCACCCCCTGGCGGTATAGGCTGTAAGCTGGCTGTTGGTGCTGATCAAAACTGATCAGTGCCAGCGAGCTGGGTTGCCGGCTAAAAAAAGACAGGCCATACTGGGCACCTTGCTGCTGCAAGTAGTGCAGAAATTGCTGGCCAAAACGATCGTCGGAGAACGGGCTTAAGTAGCGCACGTCAATGCCCTGACGAGCCGCAGCTATGGCGACATTAAAGGGCGAGCCGCCAAGCGCCGGCCGGTACAGGCCATCGGTGGTGGGCAGCAGATCAACAACATGTTCTCCGATCACGGCAAGCATAACAGGCTCCGGCAGTATTTTTCGGTAAATCCAAGCAATTGGCCGTGAAATCATATATCTTAATGCATTAAGTTGCCAGTAAAAGCGAACTGGAAAGATGAGTAAACCAACCTTAAAAAGTGTCGCCAAAGCCCTGGGGGTATCCACTGCCACCATCTCCAATGCCTTTAACCGGCCGGATCAATTGTCGGTGGCGCTGCGAGAGAAAATTTTAAGCTCTTGCGCCGAACTTGGCTACGATGGCCCCAACAAAGCAGCGCAATCGCTGCGCAAGGGCAGCTCCGGCATCGTCGCAGTGATTTTATCGGATTCGCTGGAGTACATGGTCAGCGATCCGGTGGCCAGCCAGTTTTTACAGGGCGTGGCCCGCGAGCTGGAGCGTCAGAGCAAACACCTGCTGCTGTATTCGGGCAGTGCCGACAATCTGGATAGCATCACCGATTTTGTCGATGGTTTTATCTGCTACGGCGCGCCGCGCAACCTCAAGTTGATTGAACAGTTAAAACGTTGCCCGAAACGGGTGCTGACGGTCGATTTTGATTTACCGGGCCGACCCTCGGTCAATATTGATAATGAGCAGGCGGCTTACGACAGCGCCATGGCGGTATTAAAACCGGGCGATAAAGTCGCGGTGTTAGGACTACGTCTGATAGACGCAGCCGATAGCCGGACAGTGGGCACGGCGCCGCTGTGGGACAATCAAAGCTCGGTGTCGCATCGCCGGCTGGATGGTTATCAGCGTGCCATGCAGCAGCTTGGGCTGACTCTGTCGAACGAGCTGCTGTGGCATTTGCCCGAGAGCAATCAGGCCTGCGCTGAAACCGCCGCCAAAGCGGTGCTAAGCCAGTCACCAGCGCCAACGGTGCTGTTGTGCATGAGCGATCTGATTGCACTCAGTGCCATGCGGGTGGCGCTGGCGCTTGGCCTGCGGATTCCCGAACAGCTGCGGGTGGTGGGCTTTGATGGTATTGAAGAGACGCTGCGCTATCATCCAACCCTGAGCTCGGTCTGGCAATTCAGCGATCAAAAAGGCGAGGCCGCGGCCCGTGCTTTTCAAAGCGGCCAGGACGACAACCAGCTGCTGTCTTATGAGCTTAGGCTCGGTGAAAGCAGCTAAGCCGTGCGCTTAGCTGCAACTTACTGCTGCCCTTAGTCCGCCAACAAACTGCTGAGTGGACATTGTTGCTGCACCTCACCGCTGTGCTGCCAGACCAGTTCAGCCGATAGATCAGCAAGCCGGATCCGTAAACTGGCGCTATGGCCCTGATGCTGCCAGTTGAGCTGGTACTGTCCATCGCTAAGCTGTTGGCTAAAGTCGCCATCAAAGGCCTGCAGACTGCGGCGCAGTTTGATTAAAGCACACAGCGCTTTCACCACCGGTTTTTGCAGCGCCTGGCGTACTTTTTCCGGCGTAAAGTATGGCCGGTTGATGTCGCGGCCGACCTGGGTGCGCTTTAGTAACTCGACATCATTCTCGGCCGCCAGCAGGCCGCCGTAATAGATCTGGCTGATACCCGGGCAAAACAGCTGAATGGCCCGGGCCAGCAGATAATGCTCGTCGTGCTGCGCCAGCGCATCGTAGAAGCTGCAGTTCACCTGATACAAATCGACGTTATTGGCGGCATTGCCGGTGGCCAGTTTGGAGCTGCCGCCGCTGTTGTGGTGAATTTGTTCCACCAGTGCATCCAGCTCTGGATCGGTCAATAAGCCAGGCTGGCCCTGATGATCGGCGGCATCGACAATGCCGATGCCATCGTGGGTATCCAGCACCGTGATGCAGTTGCGCGGGGCGATATCCAGCCAGTGTTTCAGCGCCCTGGCATCGCGACTGAACAGGGTATGCAGCACCAGCGGCGGTAGCGCGAAGTCGTACACCCAATCGCAGCGCTTGGCAATGTCGATTTGGGTTTGATGGTAACCGTGGATCTCGACCAGGCACTGCATGCCCAGCGCTTTGGCTTTGCTGCTAAGGCCGGCAATAAACTCAAAGGTTTCCGGCAACATAAAGCAGCTGGTGCCGGCTTTTTTAATGGCGTAGCCGGCCGCATCCAGCCGGATCAACTTGACGCCATTTTCGGTAAAACGCTGCAAAATCGCATCCAGATAGGCCTGGCCGGGCTCGGATTGCACATCAATGTCAATCTGGTTGGCGGTAAAGGTGGTCCAGAAGGGCAGGCTGCGGCCATCGGCAAGTGCCAGCTCGGTAAAGCAGCTGGTTGGCCTTGGCCGGTAAATGGCAGTCAGATCAGCAGGGTTCGGCGCTTGGCCAAACACCTTGTCGCGGGTCAGAAACAGCGGCCAGTAAGGCGAGGCTTCCCCTTTGGCCAGCACATCCTGAAACTGCGCCGATTGCGCTGAGACATGGTTAACAATCATATCCGCCATCACCGGGTAATCGCTGGCAAGGCTGGCGATGTTTTGCCAGTTGCCAAGCCGGCTGTCGACGGCGGTGTGATCGGTTGGGTCAAAACCGGCGTCTTCGCCATCAATCGGCGTGTAAAAAGGCAGCAGATGCACCCCATCGAATAAGCCGCTTAGCTCCTGCTGCAGCAGCTGATGCAGCTCTGAGACACCGCCGCCGCTTAAGCGGTCAACGTAGGTGATTAACTGAATTTGATTGCTGCCCGGCTGATTGTTCATTGTCATTACCCTGAAAAAAAATTTGCATCTTAAACGATTAAGATATAGCTTTATGGGAATGCTTCAGTTTGTCAATAGCCGGACAACAATAAAATGCAGCGGTGATTTAGCTTCAGGCAAACCACCGACTGCCATCCGGCCAGCTGCAAGCAGAAAAGACAGGGAACCATTTGATGAATACAAAAAGCCATGCCAACAGCACGGCCAAAAGCTCGACCCAGCTAAATCCTGGGCTTGCTGCTGGCGTGACTACTGAAAGCATTCAGCGCCAGGTGCGCTGGATGACCTACCTGATGTTTTTCGTCTTTGCCATGACCACCGATGCGGTGGGGGTGATTATTCCCCAGGTGATGGCCGATTATCAGCTCTCGATGTTTCAGGCCAGCGCCTTTCACTATGTACCGATGGTAGCGATAGGCCTGGCCGGGCTATTGCTGGGCCGTCTGGCCGATAAACTGGGCCGGAAAAAGCTAATTATTGCCGGCTTGCTGCTGTATTCGCTGTCTTGCTACGCCTTTATCGCCGGCGACAGCGCGCTGTTTTTTATTCTGCTGATGGGCCTCTGCGGTCTGGCGATTGGGATCTTTAAAACGGCGGCACTGGCCCTGATTGGGGATATCAGCCGCGACAGTCACGGCCATACCCGCACCATGAATACGGTAGAAGGTTTTTTTGCGCTCGGAGCCATCGCCGGCCCGGCACTGGTGACCTTGATGATTGCTGCCTCCATTCACTGGAAGCAGTTGTATCTGCTGGCGGGCTTGCTGTGCACGGTGCTGGTGATTATTGCCGCCCGCATGCCGTATCCGCCGTATCAGGCCTCGGCGGAGCAGGTGTCGCTGCGTCAATCAATGCGGCTGCTCAAAGATCGCTACGCCATGGGCTTTTCACTGGCTATAGCGCTTTATGTCAGCTGCGAAGTGGCCATTTTTGTCTGGTTGCCAACCCTGCTGGCCGATTACAGCGGCCGCTTTGCGCTCTTGGCGCTGCATGCCGTCACCATCTTCTTTATTTTACGCGCGCTGGGCCGCTTTTTAGCCAGCCTGATTTTGCGCCATTTTTGCTGGAGCAGTGTGATGGCGGTGTTCACGGCGCTGATTTTCTTATGCTTTGCGCTTAGCATGCTGCTTGGCCGCGACTGGGCGCTGTGGCTGATGCCGCTGTCCGGGCTTTTTATGTCGATGATTTACCCCACGTTGAACTCCAAGGGCATCAGCTGTTTTCCACGGCAGCAGCATGGCGCCGTGGCGGGACTTATTCTGGCCTTTACCGCGCTGGCGGCTGCGGTAGCTCCAGCCCTGATGGCGCTGCTGGGCGATCTGGCCGGCGATGTGGTGGCTGGCTTTTACCTGGCTACTTTTTTTGCGGCTTTATTGGCGGCACTGATGTTGTACAACTGGCTGGCGCAACCGGCCAAAGCGCAGCTGGAGAAGATGTCATCCTGACATTTTTTCCAGACTATTTTTTGCAAGCAAATCTTAAACGATTAAGTCGTATTCCTTTAAAAATTAAAACACAGTACGATCAACACGGGAGACAAGCGATGAGACACAATCTGACAACCCCTTCACAACTGGCGCTGGCCATCAGTCTGGCACTCGGTAGCTCGTTGGCACTGGCCGAGCCGGACGAGAGCGACGCCAGCGAGAGCACCGGCCTTGGTTTTGAGCGCATCGTGGTGACCGGTGCGGTAGCGCGTAACCAGACGGTGATGCAATCCAGCGTTTCGGTCAGCACCTTAACCACTGAAGACATTCAAGTATCGGCGCCGCGCAGTACCGCCGAGATTTTCCGCATGCTGCCGGGCGTGCGCAGCGAGTCCACCGGCGGTGATGGCAATGCCAATATCGCGGTACGGGGCTTGCCGGTCGCGGCCGGTGGCGCCAAGTTTTTAACCTTGCAGGAAGATGGTTTGCCGGTGATGCAGTTTGGCGATATTGCCTTTGGTAATGCCGATATCTTTCTGCGGGCCGATTCGACCATATCGCGGCTCGATGTCATTCGTGGTGGCTCGGCCAGCACCGCTGCCAGCAATTCACCAGGCGGTATTATCAACTTTGTCAGTAAAACCGGGCTGGAAGAGGGCGGCAGTGTTGCCTTTACCACGGGGCTGAATTACGACAGCTTTCGCACCGACTTTGAATACGGTGGCGATATCAACAACGATACCCGCTTTCACATAGGTGGCTTTGTCCGTCAGGGTGAAGGGGTACGTAACCCGGGTTATCAGGGTGAGAAAGGCTATCAACTCAAGGCCAACCTGACCAAAGAATTTGATACCGGTTATGTCCGCTTGTATGCCAAGCATTTAAACGATAGGGTTGCCAGCTACATGCCGATGCCGATGTTTGCCGATGGCAGCTCGGTGCCGGGCTTTGATGCGCGCAAAGACACCCTGCAGTCGGTCTATCTGACGCAAACGGTACGCTTGAATGGCGACAACCAAATCTCCCGTGGCGATCTTCGTAATGGCATGAACCCGGAAGTAAACAGCTTTGGATTCGAAGCCATCTTTGATCTGGACGATCACTGGACGCTGGAAAACCGTTTTCGTATTAATTCTGTTAGCGGGAATTTTATTACCTTGTTCCCGGCCGAAGTGGATAGCGCCCAAAGCATTGCCAACAGCATCGCCGGTGATGATGCGGTGGTGCGATACGCGGTCGGGCCAAATGCCGGTGAGCGCTTCACGGCAGAAAATGCCATGCGCATTCACACCTTTGATGTGGAGCTGAATGACTTTGGCTCCATCGTCAATGATCTGAAGCTGTCGCGCCGCTTTGGCGAAGTGGATGTCACCTTTGGCTACTACCTGGCCGATCAAAGCATTCGGATGTCCTGGCTGTCGAACTCTTACCTGATGGCACTCAAAGGCGACAATGCCGAGCTGCTGGATGTGTATGCGGCCGATGGCACTGCCTTTTCCGAGCAGGGCTTGCTGGCTTACGGTGTGCCGTACTGGGACAACTGCTGTCAGCGCAACTACGATACCGATTACAGCATCAAAGCACCGTACCTGACGGCCAGTTGGGCCATGGGCGATCTGTCGCTGGATGCCAGTGTCCGTCGTGATACCGGTAAAGCGCGGGGCAGCTACGCCGGCGCCGTGCAAAGCAGCCGCGATATGAATGGCGATGGCATCATCAGCCAGGTCGAGCAAAGTGTCTCGGCCATTGATCTGGCCAATCCCAGCCTGGTCAATTACAGCTGGGGCTACAACTCTTATTCCGTTGGTGCTAACTACCAGCTGGACAACGACTGGGCTGTGTTTGGCCGAATCAGTAAAGGTGGCCGCGCCAATGCTGACCGTTTGTTGTTTGGCAAAGTCAATGCCGATGGCAGCGTGGCCAGAGAAGACGCCATTGACGAAGTTAAACAGTATGAGCTTGGCAGCAAAAGCCGCCATGGCAATCTGAACTTGTTTGCCACCTTGTTCTTTGCCGAAACAGAAGAGCAAAACTTTGAAGCCACCACTCAGCTGTTTTTTGACCGGGTATACAAAGCCAAAGGCATTGAACTGGAAAGCAGCTACCGCATCGGTGATTTTGACCTGCGCGGCTCCGTTACCTGGACCGATGCCGAGATCACCCGCGATGCGCTGAACCCGGATGTGGTGGGCAATACGCCACGGCGCCAGGCGGATTTTATTTACAGCCTGATTGGCCGCTACATCTTTGATCAGGGGCAGCTTGGCCTGAGCCTGATTGGTACCACGGCCGCCTACGCTCAGGATAACAATGATCTGAAGTTCAGTGGTTATACTCAGGTCAATGCCTTTGCCAGTTATGATCTGGCGACCAACCTGACACTGTCGCTGAACATCAACAACCTGTTCGATACCATCGGCATTACCGAAGCCGAGCAGGGCAGTGTGCCAGCCAATGGCATTATCACGGCTCGCACCATCAATGGCCGTACTGCCTCCTTGGGGCTGCGTTATCAGTTCTAACGAATGGCGTGAATTAGGGCACTGTCATACAGGGATGTATGACAGTGCTTTTTTATGCGGATAAGCACCGGCAAAACTCCTTTACTCCAGTGAAGTAAGGGTGCGATCATAGCAATCCGTCAACTCATCACAGGTATGCCTTACCAGAATGCTTGCATCGTATCGTCGCTTTGCTGCCATAGCTCTTGCGTTTGTGGCACTTTTTTGCAGCAGCTACTGGCTAAGCTTTCAGCAGTTGCTGCAGCTCTCGCAGCAAACGGCTATGCAGCAGGGCACAGAGTTTAACCAGTATCTGGATCAGCAGTTGGACCGCTTCAGTCAGCTTACCGGGGCGCTGGTGCGCAGGCCAGAGCTTCTGCCTGTGTTGCAGGCACCCGATGACACCGTCAAACAGCAGCAGCTCAGTCAATTGCTGGCTGATTTTAATCTGGCCAGCGGCAGTGCTTCCATCTACCTGATGGACTTATCGGGTGTCGTTTTGGCCAGCAGCAATTATCATGAAGCCGTGAGCTTTATGCATTACAACTTTGGCTTTAGGCCTTATTTCACAGAAACGGTTCGAACGGGCGAAAGTTATGTGGACTATGGCCTGGGCTGGATCTCGAATGAGCGCGGCATTTACTTTGCCAGCCTGGTTCTGGCCGGTGACAAACCGCTGGGGGTCCTTACCGTCAAATTAAACATTGATCGGGTGGAGCAGGCGTATCAGGCCATTGCCGGTCAAAGTCCCTTGCTGTTTATGCTGGTGGATGATGAAGACAGTGTGATTGGCAGCAATCATGCGCCCTGGCGTCTCAGTCAGTTGGGGGATAAAGCGCTTACCTTACCCCGTCATCCTGGGGTGGTTTTACCAGCCTTGCATGTACGGCAACGCGACATGCTGTGGAAACTGTTGGTTGAGCCAGATAGTGCCGATCCGATGCCACGTGAATTTGCTGTCGCGGTAAAGCAAAACCAGCGCTTGCCCTGGCAATTGCTGATGTTGCAGGCTGCGCAGCCACTGCGGGTGCAGGCATTGCAGTTAGCAGCCAGCTTGAGTCTGTTGCTTGGCATGCTGGTGCTACTGGGAGGCTATTGGCGTAACCGGCGTCAGCAGCTTCGACAAAAAGAGCGGATTTTCGCGCAACTGGAGCAAGCCGTCACCGAGCGTACTGAATCCTTAACGTTGAGCAACCAACAACTGCAGTATGAAATAACGCAGCGCTATGAAGCCGAAGCTGAGTTGAAGCAGGCCCAGCAGCAATTGCTGCAGGCCGCCAAGCTGGCGACCATTGGTCAGCTCAGTGCTTCGATCAATCACGAAATCAATCAACCTCTGACCGCGATGCACAGCTATCTGCAAAATACCAGATTGCTGCTGCAAAAAGGCAGAGTGGATGAGTTGTCTGTCAATCTTGATAAATTATCGCAATTGCTGCTGCGGCTTAATCACATCGTCAAGCAGTTTAAAAGCTTTAGCCGCAAAGCAGCCAACAACCCTGAGTCTGTGCCACTGCATCAGGTGGTGCACAATGCTCTGGGTATCGTGCAGCCTGCACTGAAACAGCAACAGGTACAGGTTCGGTTGAAAGAGAACCATGTTGCCAGAGTGCGGTTAGACCCACTGCAACTGGAGCAAGTGCTGGTCAACCTGATTGGTAATGCCGCTCAGGCGATGGAGCAGACGCCGCAGCCTGAACTGGTGATCCAGTTGGATGCGACCGAAGCACAGGTGCAGGTATCCATTCAGGATAAAGGGCCAGGCATCCAACCCCATGATATGGTGCATTTGTTCGAACCCTTTTTTACCACCAAGCAAGGCTCAGGGCTTGGTCTTGGCCTGTCTATTTCCCGTCAGATTGTGGAAAGCTATGGTGGTACTTTGTCGATTGACAATCATCCGGATGGCGGCGCTATTGTTATTTTGAGCTTACCGCGCGATCCGTCGGAGACATAACATGACAACACAGTGCGACATCTGGTTGCTGGACGATGACAGCAGTATTTTGGATGCGCTCAGTCAGGGCCTGAGGCTGGAGGGCTGGAGTTGCCGAACCTTTAGCGATCCGCTTGCCTTACTGCAGGCGCTGCCGGCTGATTTTGCCGGCGTGGTAGTGACCGATCTGAATATGCCAACGCTGGACGGTTTATCGGTGGTGCAACAGTTGCAGGCAAAGGATGTAGATTTGCCGGTGATCGTGCTGACCGGCTATGGTGATATCAGCGTTGCGGTCCAGGCCATGCAACTGGGTGCATACAGCTTTATTGAAAAACCGGTCAATCATTCGGAGCTGCAAAAAATTCTGATGCAGGCGGCAGAGAAACGACTGCTGTGCCTGGAAAACCGCCGCCTGACAGCGCAGTTGCAGGGCAGTCGTCGCGGCCGGGTGCAACTGATCGGCGATAGCCCGGCCATGGAGCAAATGCGCAGCCTGCTGGATTTGGTGCTGGACACGCCAGCGGATGTGCTGATAGCAGGGGAAACCGGCAGTGGCAAAGAAATGGTTGCCCGTTATCTGCACGATAATTCCAGCCGCAGCGACCATAACTTTGTTGCTATCAATTGTGGTGCTATCCCGGAGCAATTGATTGAAAGCGAGCTCTTTGGCAGTGAAGAAGGAGCCTACACCGGCGCCAGTAAAAAGCGGCAGGGCAAGTTTGAGTTTGCCAATGGTGGTACTTTGTTTCTGGATGAAATTGAAAGCACGCCGCTCGCTGTGCAGATCCGCTTATTGCGGGTGCTGGAAGAGCGGAAAGTCACCCCTTTGGGCAGCAATCAGAGCATACCGCTGAATATCCGGGTGGTCGCGGCCACCAAGACCAATCTGGAGCAGCTGAGTGAGCGCGGCGAGTTCCGGCTTGATTTGTATTACCGGTTGAATCTGGTGCAAATTGCCATTCCGGCGCTGCGACAGCGCAAGCAGGATATTCCTTTATTGTTCAAACACTTTGCTATGCTGGCTGCGGCCCGCTACCACAAGCCCATGCTGCCATTAAACCAGCAACAACTGGATAGCCTGCTCAGCCATAACTGGCCGGGCAATGTGCGGGAATTACGCAACCTGGCCGAGCGTTATGTGCTACTTGGTGCCGAGGCGGCCTTTATGCAGCAGGGGTTGCCACTACCCGATACCACCAGCAGTGCCATGGGTTTGGCCGAGCGGGTGGCGTTTTTTGAACAGATGCTGATTGAAGAGGCGCTTAGTGCCACCAAAGGCAGTATCAAGGAAACCATGCAGGCGCTGAATCTTCCGCGTAAAACCCTGTACGATAAAATGCGGAAATACGGCATTTTGCGCAGTCAGTTTAAAGACGATGACCGCATGGACGGCATGGATTAAATTGGGTGGAAATCCACCCATTGATTGGTTTTTTGTGGGTGGCTGACCGCCGAAGCTATAGTCTTTTTGTTTTTAAGTTGCTGATTTTTATATTATTTTATTGTTGGTCACCTTCTTGCTATGTCCTCCTCGCTAAAACTATAACAATCCTAGACGAGGTGACTATGCAACAGGTGAACCGTGCCGCCATGGCAGCGGCAGTTTTTCTTACCCCACTACTTAGTATGACGGCGCCGGCCAAGGCCAGCGGCGTGACTTTGCCTGCTCCGGCAGTAACGCTGTATGGCAAGGCAGAAGTGCAACTGGCCTATACCGATAAAGGGCTGATGCGCTATACCCGGGAAGGCACACAGCTTGATATGCCATTTAGTCGCTTTGGGCTCAGGGGGGAGCAAGTACTGAATGAGCACCTTACTGCCTTCTTTACCTACGAGGTGGATGTGCGCGGCTTTGATCAAGCCGATACTCAGACTCCGTTTTCAGCGCGCAATACCTTTATTGGTATCAAAGGCCAGTTTGGTCAGTTGATAGCTGGTCGAAACGACACCCGGTTAAAAACCAGCGAGGGAGGTTTTGATCTCTATAACGAAACCAGTGGTGATATTGCGCAGATTTTGCCGGGTCAGGATCGGCTGGGCGATAGCCTGACTTATTTATCCCCCAGTTTTGGCAACTGGAGCCTATCAGCCACCTATGTATTGGGCCAGGACAACGAGCTGCAAGCCGGTAAAGATGGTGTGGCCATTAGTATTGGCTATGGTGATCGTAGCCTGAGCACAGTGCCTTACTATCTGACATTGACCCGGGCACAGAGCCTGAATGGCCTGGATGCTACCCGGCTGATGTGGCAACAGCAGTTTTCCGGGCTGGTACTTGGGATTTTGTTGCAACACAGTGAAGAAAGCGATGGCGAGCGCAGCGGAACCGGGGGCTATCTAAGCGCCGAGTACCGGTTTGACCATTGGCGACCTAAGGTGCAGCTTGGCCGTGATACTACCCGTTTGCGTCAGGCGACGGCTGCCAACCATTACACGGCTGGGATCGATTACGTCTTTAACCGCCAGAGCAAGGCCTATCTGTATGTCACCCGGCTGGAGCTGACCGACAGCGCTGATACCTCGCTTGCCCTTGGCTTGCAATACCGTTTCTAGGAGCAGGTCATGACCCCAATCACAAAAACGCCTGTGCTAGGCCTCCTGTTAGGCCCATTGTGCATGTTGCTGGTGCTGTTGTTACCAGCCCCCTTTGGTATGAATCAGGACAGCTGGTTCGTTACTGGCTTAACTTTCTGGATGGCCTCCTGGTGGATCAGTGAAGCAGTCCCCATTCCTGTGACCTCCTTTTTGCCACTGGTGGTGGCTCCATTACTGGGTTTAAATAGCTTAAGCGCAGTTGCCCAGCCGTACGCGCATCCGCTGATTTTCCTGTTTCTGGGCGGCTTTATTATTTCCATTGCGATGGAACGTTGGTCACTGCACAAACGCATTGCCTTGCACACCATGCTGTGGGTAGGCAGCAAACCCAGCCAGCAAATCGGCGGCATGATGCTGGTGACGGCTTTTTTATCGATGTGGATGTCCAACACGGCAACCACGGTGATGATGCTGCCGATTGCGCTGTCTATTTTGCAATTGCTAAAGCAAGATCAGCCGGATAGCTCCCTGGCCAAGCCCATGCTGCTGGCCATTGCTTATGCTGCGTCGGTAGGTGGCCTGGCAACCTTGATAGGGACACCGCCAAATGCGTTGATGGCAGCCTTTTTGTCAGACAATTACCAACTGACCATTGGTTTTGCCGAGTGGATGTTACTGGGCTTGCCATTAAGTGCGGTACTGCTGGCCTTGACCTGGCTCTGGTTAACCCGGGTAATGTACAAGGTGGATCAGCAGGCCGCTGTCGATACCAAAAGCCTGTTTCGTCAACAGCTCAGTGAGCTAGGAACCATGCAACGTGGTGAAAAGGCGGTGTTGCTGATCTTTGTGATCACAGCTGTTTGCTGGATCAGTCGTCCTTTGCTGGTGAAGCTGACCGGCTTGCCATTGGATGATTCCATTATTGCTATGGCAGCGGCTTTGCTGATTTTGGTGCTGCCGCTGGATCGGAAAAACACCCGGATCCTGACCTGGGATGAAACCAGCAAGTTGCCCTGGGGGATTTTGATGTTGTTTGGCGGTGGGCTTAGCCTGGCGGCTTTGATTAGCAAAAGCGGCCTGGCTGGCTTTATTGCCGATCAAGTGATTTTGCTGGGAGATATGCCACTCTGGGTGATGGTTTTGGTGGTTACGCTGGTGATTGTATTTTTAACCGAAGTTACCAGCAATACCGCGACGGCGGCTGGTTTCTTACCGCTACTCGCGCCGGTGGCAATGGCCATGTCAGGCTCGCCCTTGACGCTGGTGATCCCGGCAGCTATTGCTGCCAGTTGTGCCTTTATGATGCCGGTAGCCACGCCGCCTAATGCCATTGTGTTTTCATCGGGGCAGCTGAAAATCAGCGACATGATGCGGGCTGGTTTTGTGTTGAATCTGCTTGCTGTGATGGTGGTCAGTTTTGCCATCCTGCTGCTGTTCCAAACTTCGTTGTTTGGCATCGGCTAACGCAGCTGTTTGGTTGAAGTACGCCGGCAGCTAAGTGCTGCTGGCGTGAAGTCATGGATGAATGCTTAACCAGCTAAACCCGCGTAGACATTTTGCACATCGTCATCGTTGTCGATGGCATCCAAAAAAGCTTCCACCTCGGCCAGTGCATCGCCGCTTAATTCAACCGGATTGTTGGCGCGGTACACCAGTTTGGCGGATTGGACTTCGTAGCCAAATTCCGGCAGGGCTTTGCTGACGGCATCCAAATCGGTCGGTTCGGTTAAAAACACCACGTCATTGCCTTCACCGGCTTCAAAATCCTGCGCACCGGCTTCAATGGCTGCCAGCTCCAGATCAGCATCGTCGCTGCTGGGGGTGGCTTCAATTTGCCCAAGATGCTTAAAGTCCCAGGATACAGCGCCTGAGGTAGCCAACTGGCCTTTACGAAACAGCAAGCGCATGCTCTGGGCCGAGCGGTTTTTATTGTCGGTTAAGCACTCCACGATGACCGGCACCTGATGCGGTGCAAAGCCTTCGTAGGTAACCGACTCGTAGTTAACCGGGCCATCCAGCAAGCCGGCACCTTTTTTGATGGCGCGCTCCAAGGTGTCTTTTGGCATGGAGGCCTTCTTGGCGGCATCAATGGCCGAGCGCAGCTTGCTGTTCATATCCGGATCGGCGCCGTTGCGTGCTGCTACCATAATTTCTTTGGCCAGCTTGGTAAAAATACGTCCTTTGGATGCAGCTGCATCCATTTTGTGTTTGGTTTTCCACTGCGCGCCCATAAATAGTCCTGTACGAAAGCTAAAAAAGTGGCTTAGTCTAGCCAAAGCAACCCTGTTCGCGCAAGTCAGACGCTCATCCAATCATGCAAGGACTAACGATGTCTCAATCCTCCACCGCTAACGCCACTGTCTCAAATAAGGCTGTATTGCCCTGGCTGCTGGCTTTTTTAAAGCCCTACCGCTGGCAGGTAGCGGCGGCGGTGTTTTTCCTGTTGGTGGGGTCCTTGGCCTGGCTGGCGCTGGGCCAGGGCGTGCGGCTGCTGGTAGATGAAGGCTTTGTCGCCGGTAATGCCGGGAGGTTGAACCAACTGGTCGGCTGGGTGTTGCTGATCAGCGCCATCAGCGCCAGTGCGGTGTTTTGCCGCTTTTACCTGATGACCTGGCTGGGTGAGCGGGTGAGTGCCGATATCCGCAATCGGGTGTACCGGCATTTACTGAAACTCTCGCCGGCATTTTACAGCGAAACCCGCACCGGCGAAGTGATTTCCCGCTTTACTGCCGATACCACCTTGTTGCAATCGGTGGTGGGCTCCAGCTTGTCGATGGCGCTGCGCTCAGGCGTGACTGCCATCGGTGGTTTACTGATGATGCTACTCACCAGTTTCAAATTGACGGCTCTGGTGTTGTTGGCGGTGCCTTTGGTGCTGGTGCCTATCATTGTATTGGGCCGCAAAGTGCGGCGCTTATCGCGGGCCAGCCAGGATCGGCTGGCTGATATTGGTGCTCATGTTGATGAGAGCCTGCACGAAATTCACACTGTTCAGTCCTATGGTCATGAACGCCTGGATCAGCAGCTGTTCGCCGGCAAAATTGAGCAGGTGATCCAGGCGGCCAAAAAGCGCATTTTTTACCGTGCTTTGTTGATTGGCCTGGTGATGCTGCTGAGCGTCAGTGCCATCACCTTGATTGGCTGGGCAGGGGCGCTGGATGTGTTGCAAGGCCGAATGTCAGCCGGTCAGCTCACAGCGTTTCTGTTTTATGCGGTCTTGGTGGCGGGCGCGACTGCCACCATCAGCGAAGTGATTGGCGAGGTGCAACGTGCAGCCGGTGCGACCGAACGTTTGATTGAATTGTCAGAGGTGCCGGTGCATATTGAGACGGTCGCACAGCCTCAGGCATTGCTACAGCCGGTGCAGGGACGTTTGGAGCTGCAACAACTGAGCTTTTCCTACCCGCAGGCTGGCAGCAGCGCTGCATTGAGCGGACTTGAACTTAGCATAGCGCCAGGTGAGCGCATTGCATTGGTCGGGCCTAGCGGTGCCGGCAAAAGCACTTTGTTTCAGTTGCTACAACGGTTTTATCAGCCGCAACAAGGTCGCATTTTGCTCGATAGCATCGATATTGCCGAGCTGGATCTGGCCAGCTTACGGGCCCAATTTGCCCTGGTACCCCAGGATGCGGTGATTTTTGCCGATTCGGTGCTGGAAAATGTCCGTTATGGCCGGCCAGAGGCAAGCGAAGCCGAAGTGATAGCCGCCTGCAAAGCGGCCAGGGCGGATGCCTTTATCCAGGAATTGCCTGAAGGCTATCACAGTCAATTAGGCGAGCGCGGGGTGCGTTTATCCGGTGGGCAGAAACAACGGCTGGCCATCGCCCGGGCTATTCTGGCGGATCGGCCGGTATTGTTGCTGGATGAGGCAACCAGTGCGCTGGATGCGGTCAGTGAGCATGCGGTGAAAGAAGCGCTGCAGCACCTGATGCAAGGCAAAACCACCCTGATCATTGCGCATCGCTTATCGACGGTGCTGCATGTGGATCGCATCGTGGTGCTGGACAAAGGCCGGGTCATTGCCAGCGGCAGTCACAGTGAGCTGATGGCCAGTTGCCCGCTGTACAAAGAGCTGGCAGAGCTGCAGCTGCTTAATCCCGGTAGTGCAGATTAAGATTGTTGTTGCAACTGCTCAATTTGTTGCCATAAGGCTTCGCTTTCAGCGGTTAAATCGGCAAAGAGCCGCATATCGCCCTTGCGTTGTGCCAACATGGCTTGCTCCAGCTTTTGATCGTAGATTTTACGCAGTTTTTTGATAGGGTCGCGTTTAAATAATCCAAACATCGGCTTTGCTCCTGAGTGTTAAGTCTTTAAGTGCTAAAGTACAGGGTACGGCCTTACGCCGTATCCTGTTCACTTTTATTCACCAGCAGGCATCAAAAGTGCGTCAGCGCCAGAGCCATTTCTTCTCCAGCTCAATCAGCAGCATAATTGCCAGGCCCAAACCGATCGGGAGCAGCCAGTAAGCAAGGGGCAAGGCGCTGGTACCGAACAATTGCTGCATAAAGGGCAGGTAGACGAATGCGAGCTGCAACAGCAGCAGTACCCCCATCGCCAGCCAGGCCACTTTGTTGGCAAACAACAAACCAAACCGTAAGCTGCACTCGGCCAGATAGCGGCTGTTGATCAAATAAAACGCCTGCGCCATCACCAGCGTATTGACCGCCAGGGTCCGGGCTGTGCTGAGATCCACCTCAGCAGCCATGGCCGATAAAAACATCAAAATCGACACCCCACCAATCATCAGCGACACCAGACTGATGCGCCACAAGAACATGCCACTTAAAATAGCCGCTCTGGGATCGCGTGGTGGCCGCTTCATCACGCCCGGCTCGGCCGGCTCAAACGCCAGCGCCAACGCCAGGGTTACCGCCACCACCATATTCACCCAGAGGATCTGCACCGGCGTTAGCGGCAAGGTCAGACCAAACAGCACCGCTGCCAGCATCACCAGACCCTGAGCACCATTGGTGGGTAAAATAAACAGGATGGCTTTACGCAAGTTGTCGTAGATGGTGCGCCCTTCGGCTATCGCTTGGGCGATGGTGCTGAAGTTGTCATCGGCCAGTACGATATCGGCCGCTTCTTTGGTAGCCTCGGTGCCCTTGATGCCCATGGCGATGCCCACATCGGCGCGCTTGAGCGCCGGGGCATCGTTAACGCCATCGCCGGTCATGGCCACCACCTCGCCATTGGCTTGCAGTGCTTTAACCAGCCGAAGCTTGTGCTCCGGACTGGTGCGGGCAAAGATGTTGCTGCGTTTGGCGATGGCTTGAAGTTCTTCATCGCTGGCGGCTTCAATTTCAGCACCTGTGACCACACACAAAGCGCCATCGGCCGAAAGATGCATGACTTTGCCGATGGCTTCGGCGGTGCCGGCATGATCGCCGGTGATCATTTTGACCCGAATACCAGCCTGATGGCACTGGGCGATGGCCTCAATGGCCTCGGGCCTGGGCGGATCGATGATGCCAATCAGACCAATCAGCGTCATCTCTTTTAGCTCATCCAGTCCCAGCTCACTGTGTCCGGTGCTCTTACGGGCGGCAGCCAGCACCCGCAGCCCCTGGCTGCTGAGTGCATCCAATTGCTGTTGCCAGAAGTCGGTATCCAGCGCTTCGGCATCGCCGTTGGCATCGAGCTGGCTTGTGCAACGTTCCAGCAAGCGATCCGGTGCGCCTTTCAGCAAAATCTGCCGGCTGCCATCCGGCCGTTGCTCCAGGCTGGCCATAAACTTGTTCTCGGATTCAAAGGGGATCACCGCCAGCCGCTGGTAGCGTTCACGTTCAAAGCCGGCTTTCTCTGCCAGGCACAGCAAGGCGCCCTCAGTTGGCTCGCCCTGGACGCCCCAGTGTTCATTCTGCTGGGTTAACTGGCTGTCGTTGGCAATCGCGACGACTTCAATCAGGGCGGCCAGTGTTGGCTGTTTAAGCGCAGTTATGCGCTCGCCTTCCAGCTCAAAATCACCTTCCGGCTGATAGCCCAGGCCACTGATCTGGAAGTTTCCGGCGGTAGTGACCACCTGACTGGCGGTCATCTCATTACGGGTTAAAGTACCGGTTTTATCCGAACAAATCACTGTAATGGAACCTAAGGTTTCCACCGCATTTAACCGGCGGGTAATGGCATTACGACGGGCCATTTGCTGCACGCCAAGCGCCAGTGTAATGGTTAAAATGGCCGGTAAGCCTTCAGGGATAGCCGCAACAGCAAAGCCGATCGCCGCTAAAAACAGTTCGCCAATGGCAAAATCATGCAGCAGATAGCCAATCAGTAGCATCAACAGCGCTAAAGCGACAATCACCACCGACAACCACTTGCTAAATTGCGCCATCTGGCGGGTAAGGGGAGTGGCAATGGCCTGCACCGATGAAAGCATGGCGTTGATTTGACCAATTTCTGTATGGGCACCAGTTGCAGTGACCACAGCGGTACCACGCCCGGCGGCGACTAAGGTACCGGAAAACGCCATGCAAAAACGGTCGCCGATACCGGCATCTGCTGCCACAGCCTGAGTGTTTTTTTCGGTGGGTACCGACTCGCCAGTCAGCGCTGACTCTTCAATCCGCAGGTTGTTGGTATCCAGCAGCCGCATATCGGCAGGTACTTTGTCGCCAGAGCGCAGCCGCACTATATCGCCAACTACCAATTGCTCAGCTGCCAGCTGTTGCCAGCTGCCATCGCGCTTTACGGTGGCGTGCAGGGACAACATGTTGCGAATGCCGGCCAGTGCTTTTTCGGCTTTGCCTTCCTGCACAAAGCCGATGCTGGCATTGATCAGCACCACCGCCAGAATCACCCAGGTGTCTAGCCAATGCCCCAGTAGGGCGGTAATTCCTGCCGCGGCCAGTAAAATGTAAATAAGCGTATCGTGAAAATGTTTGAAAAAACGCTGCAAGATGCCTGGTTTAGGGGGCTCCGGTAAGGCGTTAGCCCCATGCTCGCTCAGTCGTTTTTCTGCTTCGGATTGGCTTAATCCCTCTGCTGTGCTCTGTTGGTGATTTAGAACATCGGTGCTCGATAAGGCGTAGGCTGGGGCATGGTCTGAATGTGCGGATAGGGAGGATGAAGGTTTGGCGACGGACATGCACACTCCTGATACATCGGTTAGGGATGGTCCAAGTGTGACGCTTCTGTAGCCAAAGTGCAATGTGCTGGATCAAGCTTCGTGCATATGCTTATCAGCCTTTGGCGAAGTAAGCAGAGCGATAATCGGGTTGTAGTATCTTGGGCTCGCCTTATCGAATCTTGCTGGATTCTCATCAAATAAACCCTCTAGATTAATGATGATAATAATAACGACAGAACATCCAAATCTTGGCCTGCACCACGTCTTTGCCAATACAACAATAATATGACAAGAGCCCGGGGAGGGTAGACATGTACAAGTTAAACGCCATTACACTGGCCATGCTGATGGCCGGTGCGCTGCCGGCCATGGCCGCACAAAGTGCCAGCGACAATGACAATCAACCAGTGGCTGAAAGTGATCGCGCCATTGAGGTAATCTCAGTCACTGCCACCAAGCGCCGTACTGCCTTGATGGAAACGCCAGTGGCCATCACGGTATTGACGCAGGAGCAATTGCGGCAAAGCGGTATTAACAGCATCAAAGACATGGCCGATCTGGTGCCGGGGCTGGATATCTCCATGGCCACCGATCAAGCCGCGCCGGTTATTTCGATGCGCGGGGTACGTTCAACCAATATTACGGAGCTCGGAGATCCGGCAGTCGGCGTACACCTGGATGGCATCTACTCGCCCCGGATGCAGGGTGCTTTGGCGCTGATGTATGATGTCGAGCGGGTTGAAGCCTTGCGTGGGCCTCAGGGCACGCTGTTTGGCCGTAACTCGACGGTGGGCAGCATCAATGTGATTTCTGCCAAGCCTGATTTTTCCGGCACTTTTGGCAACGTCAATCTGGAGGCTGGTCGCTTTAACACACGAAGCGTTGGTGGTTTTGTCAATCTGCCGGTGAATGATGAGTTTGCCATTCGTATTGCGGCTAAAGGCTTAAAGCGCGATTCGTACCTGGAAGGCTACTGGGATCCTAATCAATACGATACCCGTCGTTTAAGCCCGGAGGTGCTGAATGCGCCGGTCATATCAGAAAATTCCTATCAGGGCATTGGCTCTACCGTCACCCAGCGTGAGAACTGGTGGATTGATAGTGCCGGGACGGATCCTGAAGCGCAGCGGGTACGGGCCTTGACTCCCGCCAACAAAAAAGATTTTTACCACAATGCCAATGAGTATTCGTACCGGATCAGTGCTTTGTGGCAACCTAGCCATGGTCGCTTTAGTAACCATACTGTGTTCCAGCAATACAGCAACAACAGTGGTGGCAGCCTGGATTTGGTGAATTGTGAGCAGCTGCGTGGCCGTCCGGACGAGTTTGGTGGTGATTGCAGCTCCTTTTTACCCAGCGACAATACCTATCAGGCGGTGGTTAATGTGCCGGGTGAGTTGAAACTGGACATTACCTATTTGCGCAACAATTTTAATTATGAACTCAACGATGAGCTCAGCCTGGTGTGGCAACTGGGCTACGAGAACATGGATCGTGCTTCAGCGCAGGACAGTGAAGTTGGCCTGGATCCCTGGGACGGTGCCATTTATTTTTTAAAAGGCACCGGGGCTAAATCCTATTCGACCGAATTGCAGTTGCAGTCCAATGAGTTTGGTGATCTGGTGTGGATTGCCGGGGTGAATTATTTCTTCGAAAAAACCAGTACTCTTGGTTACTACGACAACCCGATGGATGATAAGGCATTCTGGGATCAGCCGGATCGCTCTACCAAAGCCTATGCTGCATTCGGCCAGGGCACTTACAAACTCACCAATAATTTGCATGGCACCCTGGGCTATCGCTACAGCAATGAAACCAAACAGGATAAGGGGGGGCGGACCTATCGTTGCTCCAATGCCGATGGCTGTGCGCCTGGCTGGTTTAACCGTACTGAGCTAAGCAACCTGCCGGTTGATTACTTCCACGATAGTTCTTTGTATGGCTCTTATTTTGAAAACGACAACAAAGGCCAGTGGCGCAACCATGATTTTCGCATTGGCCTGGATTACAACCTGAGTCAGGACACCATGTTGTACAGCTATCTGGCGTCTGGTTTTAAAGCCGGTGGTATCGGTGATGTGTTCGAGGTGGTCAATGACCGAACCGGCGAAGTAAACCGGTTTGAAACCCAGTTTGACCCGGAAAAAGTGATCACGCTGGAGTTTGGTGCCAAATCCAGCTTTTTTGACAACTCACTCAACCTGCAAGCGGCGTTTTTCTACACCGATTACAAAGACATGCAGTACGCTTCGGTGGGTTCCATTGGCAATGTGGAGCGTTTGTCACCGGTAGAAGATGAGAATGGTAACCCGATTTTGGGCGGCGATGGTCAGCCAATTCTGGAGTTTCGTAACAGACCTGTGATTGCCTACTTCACTCAAAACGTGCCGGATGCCGTGATCAAAGGCATGGAGCTGGAGTTTGACTGGAAACCCTACCCAAGCGGCCGCTTTACCGGCTATGTCACTTGGACGCATGCCCGCGTTACCAAAGACTGGATCACCAAGTGGGACTATGATCCGGAGTACCTGTTTGATCTGTCGTATGAAGATTCGATCGATCCGGAAAATACCCTGCTAACCACCAACCTTAAAGGCAACGATCTGGCGATGACACCACGTTTCAGTGCCAATATCAGCTATACCCATAGTCTGGAATTGGGGCGTTATGGCTATCTACATGGCTGGTTTAACTGGAACTGGAAAGCATCGTCCTACACCACCATCTGGAATCTGGACAAACACCTGGATGATATGGATTTTGCCGTATCGGATGAGGCTGCACTTTATATCAGTGACAAACGGGGTGCATACAGCATGCTGAATGCTGCTCTGAAGTACGAGCCACAAAGTCAGCTATGGTATGCCGAGGTCTTTGTCAGCAATGCCAGCAACCAACAGGTGCAGTACTGGAATAATACCGGCAAAGGCATTCCGAAAGGCAGCTTTGGCATGCCGCGTCATTATGGGATCCGGGCTGGTTTTAACTTCTAAGCAAGCCAACTTACCTGCCCGCACGGCTTTGTCAGGCCGGCGGGCAGCAGGTGAGGAATGAACGGTGCAACAGCATTCGCTTGGAGCGTAGCTTCCGCTTGGCCTGGGCTTATTACGACTTTATTGAATACATTCCTCATTAAAAGCACAGTCTGGTGGCTGCTATGCTGTTCTATAGTATCGGATTCAACTGCAAGGATTTTGTTATGTTATCTGTTTCAAAGCGATTTAGACCGAAAGTTTTGATGGTAAAAACTGCACTGTTGGCCGCCGGGGGCTTAGTAGCGGCTGCCGGCTGTTTTGCACAGCCTGACGATAGCGGCAACTGGCCGCGAGTACAGTCGGCCCTGCAAGTCGACCCGGCTATCGAACAAAAAATTGATGGTTTGCTGGCCGATATGACCATCGAGCAGAAAGTTGCCCAGCTGATCCAGCCGGAAATTGGTTATCTGACGGTGGAACAAATGCGTCAGTACGGCTTTGGCTCTTACCTCAATGGCGGCAATACCGCCCCTTATGGTAACAAGCGGGCCGATGTGGCAACCTGGCTGCAGTTGGCCGATGCGATGTATCTGGCATCGATAGACAGCAGCCTGGATGGCAGCAGTATTCCGACCATCTGGGGTACCGATGCCATGCATGGCCACAGCAATGTTTATGGCGCCACCTTATTTCCGCACAATATTGGCCTGGGAGCGGCGCGGGACCCGGAGCTGATCCGCCTGATAGGCGAGGCCACCGCCAAAGAGGTTGCTGTCACCGGCATTGAATGGACCTTTGCGCCAACCGTGGCGGTGGTGCGCGATGATCGCTGGGGCCGTGCCTACGAAAGTTATTCCGAAGATCCGGCCATAGTTGCCGAGTACGCTGGGCCTATGGTCAGCGGTTTGCAGGGGGAGATTGGTGATAACTTTTTGCGCGGCCATTACCGCATGGCGACCGCCAAGCACTTTATCGGCGATGGCGGCACCGAAAATGGCCTGGACCGCGGCGATACCCTGCTGGATGAAACCAGCTTGCGTGAAATCCATGCCGCCGGCTATTACACCGCCATCGCCGCTGGCGTGCAGTCGGTGATGGCCTCTTTTAACAGCTGGAATGGCAAGCGGGTGCATGGTGATCAGTACCTGCTGACCGAGGTGCTGAAAAACCAGATGGGTTTTGATGGCTTTGTGATCAGCGACTGGAATGCCCATATGTTTGTCGATGGCTGCGATCTGGAGCAATGCGCGGCGGCCTTTAATGCTGGTGTCGACGTAATGATGGTGCCGGAGCATTTCGAAGCTTTCTACCACAACACAGTACAGCAGGTAAAAGATGGCCGGATCCCGCTTGAGCGCATTGATGATGCGGTGCGCCGTTTTTTACGGGCTAAAATCCGCTGGGGGCTATTTCAGCGCGGTAAACCATCCAGCCGGCCTGAGTCGTCTCAAACTCAGTGGTTTAATGCGCCGGAGCATCGGGAGCTGGCACGGCGGGCCGTGCGCCAGTCGCTGGTACTGCTAAAAAATAATCAGCAACTGCTGCCATTGGCGCCAAACAGCCGGGTGTTGATTGCCGGGGATGGCGCCGACAACATAGCCAAGCAAGCCGGTGGCTGGAGCGTGTCCTGGCAGGGTACCGACAACACCAATGCCGATTTCCCCAATGCGACTTCCATCTATCAGGGGCTACGCCAGCAGATCATTGCAGCGGGTGGCAGCGCTGAGCTTAGTGTTGATGGGCATTTTGAAGAAAAGCCCGATGTTGCCATTGTGGTGATTGGCGAAGAGCCTTACGCCGAGTGGTATGGCGATATTCAGCGGTTGGAGTACCAGTACGGCAATAAGCAAGACTTAGCATTGTTGCATCGGTTGCAAGCCCAGGGGATCCCTGTGGTGACGGTCTTTTTGACTGGCCGGCCGCTCTGGGTCAATAAAGAGCTGAATGCATCCGATGCCTTTGTTGCCGCCTGGTTGCCAGGCTCGGAAGGTCAGGGCATTGCCGATGTACTGCTGCGTGATGCGAAGGGCAACATCCAGTACGATTTTAGCGGCACCCTCAGCTTTTCCTGGCCGAAATACGACGACCAGTTCTTGCTGAATGTGCACGATGACGACTACCAGCCACTGTTCGCGTACGGCTATGGCCTGACGTATGCCGATGCGGTGGAGCTTGAGCCTTTGCACGAAAAGACCAGCCCTGCGCCAGAGCCTGAAACGGGAACAGGTGTAGCACTGTTTGTCCGCAACCTGGCCGATGGCCTGCGCTGGCAATTGAACGATGGCAGAGCCGATAAAGTGGCCACCACGGCTTCCTCAGCCGTCAGTGCCGACGGCCGCAGTCTCTCGATGCAGTCGGTCAATCTGGCTTATCAGGAAGATGGCCGCAAGTTTGTCTGGAATAACCAGCAGCAACCAGCCGTGGCCAGCTTGCAGTACAGCATGCCACAGCCATTTAGTGTGTTGCAGACGTCAGGCGAGGCAGACAGCGCTCAATGGCTGCAAATGAGCATCCGGCTGGATCAAGCGCCGACTGCTGCTGTGCAACTGGAGCTGTTGTGTCAGCAGCAGGATTGCGCCCGCTCCGAGTCCTTGTTGCCACTGCTGGCTGGTCTTGAGCGTGGGCAATGGGTTAGGATGGCATGGCCGCTTTATTGCGATGCAGCAGCTTCAGGTTCGGCAGCATCGCAAGCACCGGACAAAGTAGAAGATCTGCTGCGCATTCGGGCTGGTGGAACCTTTAGCCTGGCCATCGCCGAGGTCGCTCTGGTGGAGAGCACGGCAGAAACTGCGCTGTTGCAGGCGTGTAATTAGTAACTAGTGCCCGTCCTGAAAGGCGGGCGAAGGAATACAGCAAGAGTGATAAAACTGGAGTCCAAAGATCAGTTGTTCTGGCTGTGCCAGTGCTGCGGCTGGGCGGCCTATGCGCTTTTAACTGAGTTATTGATAAAAATTCCAGGGCCAGAGCCCTGGAACATTCATCTTGGGCACTTGGTGCTCGATACCAGTTGCGGCTTTTTGATCACCCTGTTGCTGCGCCGGCTGTACGCCACTGCCCGGCGACACCAGGCCCGCCTAAGCATCGCGTTGCATCTGGGCTATTTGATGACCGCCTCTTTGCTGTGGACGCAGTTTAAATGGTTCACCCTGCAAGGGTTTTACGGTAGTTGGTGGCAGCCGATGACCTGGTTCGATTTTGGTACCTGGACCTCGGCCTCCTTGACCATGCTGGCTACCTGGACGGCAGGGTATTATGGCATCAAGATTTATCTGGACAATGTCGAGCAGCGGCACAAAGCAGCAGAAGCCATGCACCTTGCCAAAGAGTCACAGCTAAAAATGCTGCGCTATCAGCTCAATCCTCATTTTATGTTCAACAGCATCAACGCCATTTGCACCCTGATTTTAAAGCAGCACAACAGTCAGGCGGTGGGCATGCTGGAAAAACTGTGCGATTTATTACGCTATAGTTTGTATACTGATCCGCTGGCAAAAATTACTGTGCAAGAAGAAGTCGCCATTTTGCAAACCTATGTTGATATAGAGCAGTGCCGCTTTCAAAGCCATTTGAATGTCCAGATTCACAGCGACACCGCTTGTGAGCAGTTGTTGATCCCATCCTTGTTGCTGCAACCGCTGGTTGAGAATGCACTGAAACATGGCATGAGCCAGCAGAGCAGCATGGAGATTTCGGTGACCTTTGGCTGTGTTGGTGAGCATTTGCAGATTGATATTCGCGACAATGGCAGCGGTTTTGGTGATCCTGGTTCTGAAGTCGGCGGCATTGGCATGAAAAACTGTCAGGAGCGCTTGCAGCTGATTTACCCTGAGCACAGTGAATTTCACTGCGGCAATCAGCCTGAAGGTGGTGCCTGGATCCGTATCCGGCTGCCGCGTGAACAGGCATATCAGCAAAAAGCGACAGCGCGGACGGTAAGAGAATCGCTATGAACACACTGAAAACCCTGTTGGTGGATGACGAACCCAGCGCCATTGAAGGGCTGGCTATTCGGCTTGCGGCTTTTGCTGAGGTTGAGATCATCGGTCAGGCCGGCACGGTGGATCAGGCCCTGACATTCATCAATCAGTGCGCTCCTGACTTGATTTTTCTTGATATTGAAATGCCCGGCAAATCCGGTTTTGAGCTGGTCAGGCAGCTGCAACCAGAGGCCTGTCCGGCCATTGTCTTTGTCACCGCCTTTCATCAGTATGCGGTGCAGGCGTTTGAAGTGCGGGCGCTGGATTACTTGCTTAAACCGGTGAAAACAGAGCGGTTGGCCGAAGCCATCGCCAGGGTCAGCGATAGCCTGTATCGGCCAGCCAGCAAGCAACAACTGCTGGCCGCGGTGGATCAGTTGCAGCAAAGGGAGCAACAAATAACGCCTGGGACAGAGCCAGACTATTCCATTCACCAGGACAAGCTGGTGATCCAGGATGGCCATCAGCCGGTGCAGTTGATACCTTATACTGATATTTTGTGGATAGATGCTGCAGGCGATTACATGTGTGTACACACTCAAAACGATACTTTTGTGATGCGTGCTCGAATGAAAGGCTTGATCAAAGAAACCCTGCCAGCCTGTTTTTTAAGGATCCATAAATCCACTATCGTTAATCTTAAGCACATTACTCGCTTAGAACCGCTTAACAACTCTGAATATCATGCCATCCTAAGCAACCAAAAGACGCTGAAAGTCAGCCGAACTTTCAGCCGTGAACTCAAAGTTCGGTTAACATAATAGCAGCATAAATTAGCGTTGCATCATGTTGTGTGATTCTTGTACAATAGCCCTTGTTTGCAAAAGCGTTTCCGGCAATGCAAACCTATTTTGCAGTGTTGTTTGTAGTTCTGCTATCAGGACCCACCGCATTGCTGTACAGCCCTTCCGTTCAGGTTTGGGTTTTCACCATCTGACAAGGAGAGATCCAGATGAAATTTCGCTTTTGCTTCACCGCCGCCGCTGTTTTGGCTGCATCCATGGTTAGCCAACAGGCCAGTGCAAGTCTGATTGTTGAAGCTAATTATGCGGACATGAATGGCCAGTCTGTGCAATTGAGGCATAAAGGGGCTAACTCAACCGTCGATGCTGGCTTGATGCAGTTTAATTTGCGCGCTGACACTGATCTTTCGGCGCTACCCTTTGATGTGAATGGTATGTCGGTTGATGCTTTTTGCGTTGAGTTTACACAAGGTGTCCGGTCCGGCTGGCATAGCTATAATCTGGTAGAAACTTCTCAGGTGTTTTCAGCGACTCAATCTCAAGCCATTGAGCGTTTATACACTGCCTATCATCCGGTAGTGGGTGATGCAACCAGCAATGCTGCATTTCAGTTGGCATTGTGGGAAATTGTGCACGAAACATCGGCTAACTGGAATCTTCGTACCGGTGATTTCAGAGTACGGACCGGTGGCGTAGTGCGCGATTTAGCCACGAATTGGTTAGCCAGCCTGGATAGCATTGAAAGTCAGTTTAGCCTGTATGTGCTGACCAATCCTTTGTCCCAGAATCAACTGGTGTTTTCGGGCGTGCCTTTAAATACACCAGATCCAGTGACGTCTGTACCAGTGCCAGCAACTCTGGGGTTATTCGGCTTGGGCGCTTTAATGTTATTCCGTCGTCGCAAAGCCTGATTCTTCTACCAAACAGAGACTTTGAGTGGTCTCTGTTTGGTGAGATCTGCTTTTGGTTGCAGCTAAAACGACAGTTACCCATCTATGTAACTTTTCACCCCGTACCAACCAGTCACCATAAACGCCTGAAAAAAATCACACTGGTACATAAATAATGGCAAAATCGTCAAATAATTCATCGACAAAAAAGCTCTCTGGCAGGTCGCTAGCCCAGGCAATTAAAGCCCAAATGGGCTCAGAATACCATGGTGTTTTTCCTCCGTACTTTGCGATTGCGGCCATGGCATTCCTGGCTGCCATGGCATCCAGCTTTCTCATACTATTAATTTGTGGCATGGTGTGGTTTGGCGAGTCTCAACTCATGATGCTTGCCATGACGGCTGTATTGTTTGTGGTGATGTCACTGATGCTGAAACCGATTCAAGGACAGGCATCGCTAACAAGCATCACCTGGTTACAAGGTTATGCCGTTGTGTGTACCACTGCCGGACTGATTTGGGCGGCCGTTAGCTATTTTCTTTTGCATTCGCAGCTATTTACAGTGCTTGCACTACTGGCGAGTCTGGCAGGCCTGGTCGCTACGCTATTATTCAAGACCAGAGGTTTCAAAGAGTTGGTGCGATATCAGATAAAGGTTCGTCGTATTATGCTTGACTGCACAGCAAGAAATGAAAAACAGCTTTGAGTGGCCTGTTGTGATGTTTGTATCAGCAAGACAGTTTTAACCCCAACCAACGCAAGTGGTCAAATGCCTGGGCAAACGTGATGTCAGACAGTGACTTTGCCCACCATTGCTTTGGCAAATGATGGCGCTGCTAACGGGGCCTGAAAGGGAACAGGCGGCTAAAAGTAGGGCGCAGGTTTATACAGTACCAGCACTGTATTTGCCATTTTTGTCAGTTCAAAACCGCAAACAAAAACAGCACCGATTAAGGTGCTGTTTTTGTTTAGGAATTTGGTGCGTCCTAGTGGATTCGAACCACCGACCCCCACCATGTCAAGGTGGTGCTCTAACCAACTGAGCTAAGGACGCAGAGTGTTGTCGCTGACAACGGCCGCTATCTTAGTGGGCGGTCGGTAGCTTGGCAAGTGTTTTTTTAACAGACTGAACTGTTTGGCGGATTTTTGCCCGTGTCACCTTGGGGATTGTGAGGTTGGCAGCGCATCACTGCTGTTTATCCCGTGCTTTTGCTGCTTGATGGGGTTTTTCTGCCGGGTGGTTTTGGCCTGTGGTAAGGTTGAATCATGACTATTTATAAGAAAACATCATGAAAAAACACTTGCAACCTGGGCGTCGTTTGGCGCTTTGTTTGGCCCTGGCATTGGGTACCTTTGCCTGCAGCCAGTTACCAACCAGCGTAACGCCAGCACCCACTGCTGTGGTGATCCCATCCAGCGCTGTGGTGACCGATGCGCTTAAGCCGCTTAGCTTATGCGATATCATGCAGTTTCGTGAAATCAAACAGCGTAGCGTCAGCACCAATCAGCAGGCGATGGTCTATACCGCAGAACCGGACTATGGCGACAGTACCGGCTATCTGGTGAATGTGCTGACCGGGCAGCAATTTTCAGTGCCCTATGCCGATCGTGGTCAGTTGAATGCCGATGGCAGTTTTGCTTTGTTTCGTCAGCGCTCGCCCTTGCTGCTGCGCGAGCAAGCCACCGACAAAGCCGCCCGTGATGCCTTGGCGCATGATGCGGTGTTGCTAAATGCTGTGACTGGCGAGCAGCAGCTGTTTACCGCTATCGACCGCTTTGCCTTTACCGGCGATGGCCACCAGGCGCTGCTGCTGGCCCGTAAAGCCGACAGCAAAGACAAAACGCAGCTGCTTAGCGCGCTGCAGCTGACCAACACGGGCCGGATGGAGCAAGGCAAGACGGTTGAGCTGGGTCAGGTCAGCGAATTTGCGGTGGCTGAGCAGGGCACTCTGGTCGCCTATGTGCTGGAATTTACCGATAAAGACGATGACAGTCTGCAACTACAGCAAGTGATGTTGTGGGACGCGGCATTTGACCGCCGGTTTGAACTGACACCACCTTCTGCCGCCCGGTACCAACAGCTGACCTTTAGTGCGGATGGCAGCCAACTGGTGTTTTTTGCTGGTGACCGTGCTGAAAAAAATCAGCAAGTCGCGCAGCAGCTTTGGCATTGGCCGTCGGAGCAAAACCAAGCCGCCCCGCATGAACTAAAGCATGAAGGCTGGCAGCTCAGTGCACAGCAGGTACCGCGTTTTTCCGAGGATGGCAAGCGGGTTTTTGTCGGCTTTCGACCCGAGCCAGCCTCAGCAACGCAAGATATTGAACCGCCGCAAAGCGAAGCCGAGCTCTTTGATACGGAACGTTTGCTAAGTGACCGTCGCCTGCAGGTCTGGCATGGCCAGGACGATCGCATTAATTCGCAGCAAAAAGCCGAGCACCAGCAAGCACAGCGGCGCACGGCACCTGCGGTATTCTGGTTGCAAGACGAGCAGTTGGTGATGCTGGGAGAGGATGTGGAAGACCGGCTCTATGAGAGCGAGCACAGTGAAGCGGCACTGGTCAGCAATGGCCGGCCTTATCTGCAGGACATGACCTGGGATGGCCGCTTTCATGATGTCTGGCACGTCAATTTACGCACCGGAGCGCGCCAGCAGGTGTTCGCCCGTAATCGTACTGTTGAACGGGCCCATTTATCACCGACGGGCCGTTATGCGGCCTATCAGCAAGGAGGCAACTGGCAGTTGTTTGACAGCCAAACCGGTGAGCGGCGCACTCTGGGCATCGATGCAGGTGTTTCCTGGCTCGATGAAACCCACGATCGGCCAGAGCCTGCGGCCAGTTATGGCGTAGCCGGCTGGTTGGCCGATGAAACGGCCGTGTTTGTATATGATCGGTTTGATATCTGGCAGTTGTCGCTTGATGGCAGCAGTACCAATCTGACCGCAATCGGCCGGGAGAACCGGCAGCGCTTTCGGGTTGAGCGCACCGATCCGAAAGCCTTTGCGATAGCACCTGATGCCGGGCTGCTGCTAAACCGCTTTGATGAAGAAGATAAAAGCTATGGTTTTTATCAGTTAAGTCTGAGCAATCAACACCTGCAGCAACTGCTGGCGGATAATAAACGCTTTGACCTGGTAGAGGCGCTGCCTGAGCTGGGTGGCTACTTGTTCACCGAGCAAAGCTTTCGGCAGTTCCCTAATATCTGGTTTGCCACTGCTGATTTTTCCAAGCGGCAGCAACTGACCGATCTCAACCCACAAAAAGCCCAGTTTGTTTGGGGCGACAGCCATCTGATTGACTGGTTTACTGAGGATGGTGAGCGTTTGCAGGGTGTGGTGATCACGCCGGATGGCTTTGATGCCAATCGTCGCTACCCGGTGCTGGTGTATTACTACGAGCAGTTTTCTCAGCGGCTGCATCACTTTAATCAGATGAAAGTCAATCACCGGCCGAATTTCCCGTTTTATCTGGGGCAGGATTATGTGGTGTTTTTACCGGATGTACGCTTTCGCGAAGGCGCGCCCGGGCCAAGTGCTACGGAGTCCTTGCTGCCGGGCATTGATCGCTTAATTGAACTTGGCATTGCTGATCCCAATGCCATTGGTTTGCATGGTCACAGTTGGTCGGGCTATCAAACGGCTTTTGTGGTGACCGAAACCGACCGTTTTGCTGCTGCTGTAGCCGGCGCTCCGGTATCCAACATGACCAGTGCCTACAGTGGCATCCGCTGGCAAACCGGTTTGGCACGTCTGTTTCAGTACGAAACCGGCCAGAGCCGTTTGGGAGTGTCGATGTTTGAAGATAGGGCGCCGTACATCAAAAATTCGCCGGTGTTCTTTGCCGATCGCATCAACACACCGTTGCTGATCCAATTTGGTGATAAAGATGGCGCTGTACCCTGGGAGCAGGGCATTGAGCTGTATTTAGCGATGCGCCGTTTGCAGAAGGATGTGGTGATGCTGCATTACGAAGGGGAGGGGCATCACTTGCAGCGCTTTGCCAACAAACTGGATTACAGCATCAAGATGCTGGAGTTTTTTAATCATTACCTAAAAGGTGAGCCGGCGCCGGAGTGGTGGCTGCAGGGCATGCCGTATCAGGCGTACGACTAAACTCACTTTGATGACTGAAGTTTTGAAACGGCATGGAAGCCGTTTCAAAACAAACATTAGCCGGGTCGGCAAATAATGGTCAGCACACCGCTCCAGTCCAAACCTCGGGGCTTTCCCAGCACAGGTGCTATCTCTACACCGGAATAAAATCCCAGCAACGGGATCCCTGCTGCGGTTAATTGGCGTTGGATTTCCAGGGTTTCTGCCCGCTCATTTGGTTGGCCCAGTTCTATGCGACCGCCACAATTGATGTAAAGCGCAAATAAAGGTTTTTGACCACTTTGTTGTATTTGCCTGAGCAGTGTACTGGTTTTCTCGCCGACCGATGACAACATTGCTGCGGGATCATGGTGCATCAACAGCACTTTATCACCCAGTTGGTAATCATCTTCAAACAGGATCAGGCCATCATTTTCTGGGAGTAAGCCACTGATCAGCCGGTTGATATAATGCGTCTGGCCACTATCTGGATCTGTTATTTTGCGGCCCAGGCAGACGGTATGTACCGGAGAGCTCTGTCGCCACTCGCTGGTACCAAGAGCTTGCTCAATGACCTGTACTGCCGGTTGGTTGTCCAATGCATACAAAAACTGACCATGAATGTTGCTGATGGTGTACTCCGTATCAGCTACCGGGTGGCAGCCATGCAGTACCGTGGTATGACTGTGCAGGGGGCCAGAAAGCAGCAGACCCAATGCTTCTTGCTGGTTTACCCCGAAGCCCGTAAAT
Organism: Alkalimonas mucilaginosa; assembly: GCF_036327005.1. NCBI lineage: Bacteria > Pseudomonadati > Pseudomonadota > Gammaproteobacteria > Alkalimonas > Alkalimonas mucilaginosa. The sequence continues at coordinate 354,993 of NZ_JAUGZK010000003.1, read as the reverse complement.
TGCCAACAGCGTTGAAAGCTGTGGTCGCCCAGTAAGCCGGCGCCAATAATGGTTGAAACGTTTAACTGGCTCTCTGCCAGACCTTGTAGCAGCAGGTTGGATGGGTTTAATACGGCAGGGCATTGCTTAGTCGCTGGATGCTTGATTGAGTCATACAGCAGCAGCAAACAACTGGGATCGGCAATTGAAGACAACTGATTACCCAATGCTATGCCGCTAAGTTTGGCATCTTTAAACAGCGCTTTACTGCTGGCATAGTGACAACGCAGCTGATCGCTGCGAAGTGCTGCAACTAAGACAGCTGGGCCATCTGTTTGTACGAAATCATTGCCAATAATGCCAATGACAGAGCCGCCAATGATAGGGACCTGATCGCCTACTTCTGCTCGTATACCCAGATAGACATCATGTGGATTTAACTGGTGATTACAGAATGCCAGTATCAGCTCGGGGTGTTGCTGGAGCTGACCAGCAAGATTGGCGGCTTCTTGCCCGGCATGCAATGAGCTGGCCTGACAACTATAACCCAATCCTATATTCATTTATTCCCTCAAATTTAGCTACAAAAGGCGTCTTGCCTGCTATGTAATTATTATGGCATGTAGACATCAAAATAAATACGACTATTGGTTAATTTCTTTGGGTTAACCCCGCGGGGCACTCAGCATTAAGTTGCTGCCACCAGCCGATATGTGCCAGGATTTCCTGTTGTAATTGCGCTGCGCTGCCAGCATAGCGCTGCTCCAGGAGCGGCAGCAGCGGGCTGTGCCGATACAATTGTTGCAGCTCGGGCCAAAGTGCTTGCATATGACGTTGGTGTTGGTTGAAGTAAGGCTGCAGCTCTTCAGCAAAAAACTTCAAAAACACTGTGGTGAGGATGCTGAGCTGCTCTGTTGAGCGCTGGTTTGGGCAAAACTGTGTAGGCTCAAGAGCCAGCAGAGCTTCATTCAGACTGCTTAACCAGCCGCTTAAGTAACGCTGGCTGTATTGCAGTACCGCCAGGGTATCGAAACGATGCAACACGCTGAGTGCCGCTTCAATGTCGATAGCGGCGGCCGCTGGCCAGTCTTGCGCTGTGATAGCGTTTTGCAGTTGGTTTAGCTGTCGCAGTGCTGCCTGAGTCTCAAGCAGTGCCTCCTGGCTGGCTATTGGCAACAGCAGAGTTTTGCCATGCAGTTGCTGGCGCAGAGTTTGCTCTGCATGCAGCATATTGAAAAAAGACAGCTCAATGCTGTTTCGTTTGCTGTGCAAAATATCGGTAAGTTGTTGTTGCAGTGAGGCGCTGATGCTGTTCTGTTGCAGGCAGAGCTCTAATTGCTGCAGTAACCGCAGTTCGTAGTTTAGCCGCAGGCTATGGCTTTGCACCCGGCCCAGGCTGGAGTTGCGTTCAGCGATTAATGCGTCCAGCCCGCACTGGCGGCTGGCCCAGGCATCCAGCAGATCCAGCCGCAGATCCGGCAACGGGTGCAGTAAATCACGGGCTGCAGGCAGCGTATCGACTTGCAGAGGCTGCCACCGCTCAGGGGCAATACCAGCCACCCGCTCCAACCGGCTTTGGTAATTGTTTAACTGGCGCTCATTGGCCGGGCTGCATGCCAGCAGGGCCAGACTGATGCTGATCAGTAGGATCCAGCGGTAAGCCATCCCGTTCAAACCTCCGTAATGAATGCTGCAACAACCAGAATAGCAACACAGCTGCCACGGTCAAACCAACGATGATGCCGGTCCAGAAGCCTTTAACGCCCATGGCCGGTACCAGCCAGTCGGTTAATCCCAATACGGCGCCAAGGCCAAAGCCGATCGGCCAGTAGGCGATTAAGGTGATAAAGAGCACCGGCTTGGTGATTTTCATGCCGCGCAAAGCGCAGGCCGACACCACCTGAATGGCATCGGACAACTGATACAAAGCAGCCAACACCATAATGCCTGCCGCCAGCGCTAACACTTCAGCGTCTTTGGTATAAATCTGTGGCACCTGAAAACGCATCAAGTAGGTGAAAGCGGCAATACAGGCTGCTAGCAAAAAAGCAACTATGAGTATGGTACTGATAGCGGTGCGAAGTGCCTGCAGGTTGCGCTCACCGATCAGGTGGCCCACCCGAATGGTTGCGGCCATGCCAAGGCTGAGTGGGATCATAAAGACAATGGCGCTGTAGTTGTGCGCGACTTGATGGCCAGCGACTACCACAGGGCCAAGATGAACGATCATCAGCGGAATGCAGGCAAAGAGGGTCACTTCAAAGAAGATCGACATGGCTATCGGTGTGCCGATACGTATTACCTGCCAGATGGCTTTAAAATCTGGTGTAAGGCGAGCGGGCCAGAAACGGTAGGGAGCGGTACTTCGACTGAACCAGCCATAGACCAGCATGGCAATAAACATCGCCAACAGTACCAGGCTGGTGGCGATACCACAACCGGCACCGCCGTAGGCCGGCATGCCCAACTTGCCGTAAATAAACACATAGTTGGCCGGAATGTTTACTAAAATACCGACAAAGCTGATCCACATGCTGGCTTTGGTGTTACCAATGCCTTCAAACAGGTTGCGCATGACCATGTAGCCGGCGGCCGGGAACAGGCCGTAACTGACAAAGGTCAAGTACAAGCTGGTTTTCTCCCGCAGCTCTGCTTCCATATTCAGCAAGTCCAGCAAGTGATCGGCAAACTGCATCACTACGAATAAACTAGCTGCCAGCGCCAGCCCAAGATACAGGCCTTGCAGGGTATAATGCGTCACTGGCTCGGTCTTTTTGCTGCCAAAATACTGGGCAATAATGGGAGTGAGCGCCAGCAGTAAGCCCTGCAAAGTCAGCATCACCGGTAGCCATAAGCCAGAAGCCACTGCGATTGCCGCCATATCCAGTGCACTGACCCGGCCGGCCATGACGGTATCGACAAAATACATCAGGGTTTGTGTCAGCTGCGCCAGCACAATGGGGCCGGATAATTTAAAAATTGTTCTGGCTTCAAAGCGGGAAAAAGGTAGCATAGTGATCAATGAGTTGCCCTTATCGGAACGGGCGCATACTTTAGCACAACCGAGGGTGTATGTTTACAGGTATTGTTCAGTGTCAGGCCCAAATTGCCGCCATAGCTTCTGCCCCCAATTTTCGCCAGCTAACTCTTGCTGTAGCGTCTGATAAATTGCAGCAGTTAACTTTGGGTGCCAGTATCGCCATCAATGGGGTCTGTTTAACGGTCACCGCCTTTGATGAGGCCGCTGGCAGGGTCACTTTTGATGTGATTGATGAAACCCTGGCAAGAACCAATCTGGGTGCCTTAGCACAGGGAGATTGGGTCAACTTTGAGCGCTCATTAAAGTTTGGCGATGAAATTGGCGGTCATCTGGTGTCTGGTCATATCCAAACCACTACGGAGCTGATCGAGCTTGAGCGCACCAAGCACAACTGCCGTATGCGACTGCGGTTGGAAGCAGAGTATCTACCTTATGTTCTGGCCAAAGGTTTTATTACAGTGGATGGTGCCAGCCTGACGGTAGGAGTGGTGCATGCCGATGGTTTTGAATTGCACTTAATTCCGGAAACGCTCAGCATCACCACACTGGGGCAGCGTCAAGTAGGTGATCGGCTCAATATTGAGCTGGATCAGCAAACCGTCACCATTGTACAAACGGTTGAGCGGGTGATGCAGCAGCGGCAGCAGACTTAGTAGTATTGCTCATCATCGGCATCGACAAACAATTGCACACTGTGGTGCAGATCGTCTTTATGCACGCGTAAATGGATCGGATTGCAGCAATTGCTACAGTCTTCGATGTAATCTTGATCCTCATCGGTCACCTCAAAACTAATGTGCAGATGGTGACCGCAAAAGGGACATTCAATGGTGCGACGTAATACCGACATACCGCCTCCAATTGTAACAGGCTGTTAGGCTTTTTTTGTTCCCCCCAGACTTCTGCCGCCATCGACCGCAATAATTTGTCCGTTCACATAACCTGATTCAATCAAAAACAAGGCGGTATCGGCAATATCGTCCGGAGTGCCGAGTGTCTCCAATGGGATTTGCTGCAGGATCATTTGTTTGTCTGTTTCTGCAATGTCGTTGCTGGGCCAGAGTATGGCGCCAGGTGCTATCCCATTCACTCTTATTGTAGGCGCTAATTCACGTGCCAGCGACTTTGTCAGCATCAAAAGTGCAGCCTTGGCCATGCAGTAGATCGGGTGTTCCAGCAAGGGGCGCTCGGCATGAATATCCACCATATTGATAATGCAGCCGTTTTGCTTTGAAAGCACTGGAGCCAATGCCTGGCTTAAGAAAAACGGTGCCTTGGCATTCGAACCCATCAGTTGATCCCAGTCGTCAAAGCTGGCGCTACCTATGCGGGTAGGATAAAAAGCCGAGGCATTGTTAATCAGGATGTCCAGCCGGCCAAAAGCCTGCTCTGCTTCCCTGGCAATGCGCAGCAAGCTGTTGTTGTCGGTCAGATCCCCTTGCACCAGGCAGGCACTGTCAGGCCGCAGCTGATTCAGACTGGCTGCAAAGTTCTGCGCTTCGCGTTCAGAGCTGTGGTAGTGAATAATGACGTTATAACCATGGCGATGCAGCCGTTCTATCATGGTGCGGCCAAGCCGCTTGGCGCTGCCGGTGATCAGGGCTACCGGGGAAGTTGTTAAGCTCATTGAAACATCACTTTTGCTGGTAAAGGCAGTATTCTATCAGTCGAATCGTATTTTGGATCAATACAAAGTGATTAATAGAACAGGTGCTTTACCATATCCTGGGCTTGCAGCAGGTAACTGCCGCGGAACATATAGGCGTGGTTTAGTACATGGTAGAGGTTGTATAAATGTTTACGCTCACCGTAGTTTTTATCCAACGGGTACTGATTTTGGTAGCTGTGATAAAAGCGCTCGGGGAAACGGCCAAACAACTCGCTAAAGGCAATATCCACTTCCCGGTCACCATAGTAGCTGGCCGGATCAAAGATGACGGCTTCATCAGCCATAAAGCCGACATTACCGCGCCAAAAATCGCCATGCACCAAGCTAGGGAGCGGTTCATAGTGGTGCAGTCGCTGCCGGCACTGCTCGACCAGAAAGTCTATTTTACCAAAGCCAAAGCCTTGCTCTTGCAGCAGTTGTAGCAACCAGCCAAGGCGCTGCTCCGAGAAAAAGCTGCTCCAGCTGCCTTGCCACTTATTGGGCTGACTGGTACGCCCCAGGGAGCTGTCCCAATCAAAGCCATACATGGCCTGGCCACTGTCTTCATGCAGCCTGGCCAGGGCAAGCCCCAAAGTCTCCCAACCCGCATTATGTTCATCTACTAAAGGCAGATATTCCAGTACCAGAAAAGCTTTGTCCAGCGTTTGGCCATAGCAAATCACCCTCGGCACCCGGATGGCGTGACGCTGCTCTATGCAGTGCAGGCTCATAGCTTCCGAGATAAATTGCTCCAATTGTTCTTTTTCGTTCAGTTTGATGAAAAAGTCGTGTTTATCATCCGATATATGGTAAGCCAGATTGATATCACCACCGCTCAGTTGCTGTTTTTTTTCCACTTTAAAGTCGATATCCAGCTCACTGTTAATGTGTTCTGCAATGGCTTGCCACATAATTTTCGCTCCGGCTTGAATTTGGTGTATTGAGTATGGCGCAAAATCAAGAAAATTCACCCATGGCCATGACTTTGTATGGAGCTTAGCGGGTGCAGGTGTTATCATAACGCTGCTGAAAACAAGCGGTATTCCGCGTTGTGTATCAAATGGCTCTTTGTAGGGGTCATCGACTGGTCCGCAAGGCATATCGTCTCAGCTTTACCCGTTGTGTTTCATCTGATACGGGTAAACATTATATTGAATTCATATGTGACCCTTGGTATGGGCCACCACTGGAAAAAGGACAAGTCATGCCTGTTATTACTTTGCCTGACGGCAGTCAGCGCGTATTCGACCACTCAGTTTCTGTGATGGATGTTGCCAAAGACATTGGCCCTGGTTTAGCGAAGGCGACCATCGCCGGCCGTGTTAATGGTCAGCTGGTTGATGCCTGCGATCTGATTGAGCAGGACGCAGAGCTGCAAATCATCACCGCCAAAAACGAGGAAGGCCTGGAGATCATCCGCCATTCCTGCGCGCACTTGCTTGGCCATGCCATCAAGCAACTGTGGCCCAATGTAAAAATGGCCATCGGCCCGGTGATTGACAAAGGTTTTTATTACGACGTGGATATGGAGCATTCGCTTAGCCACGACGATTTACAGCGGCTTGAACAGCGCATGCTGGAGCTGGCAAAAACCGAATACGACGTGATCAAGAAAAAAGTCAGCTGGCAGGAAGCGTTTGATACCTTCAAAGCCCGTGGCGAGAATTACAAGCTGCAAATCCTGCAGGAAAACGTCAGTAAAGACGATCAGCCTGGCCTGTATCACCACGAAGAATACATCGATATGTGCCGTGGTCCGCATGTACCAAACATGAAGTTTTGTCAGCATTTTAAAGTAATGAAAGTTGCCGGTGCTTACTGGCGTGGCGACTCCAACAACAAGATGCTGCAGCGCATTTATGGCACTGCCTGGGCGGATAAGAAACAATTAGCGGCTTATTTAACGCAGCTCGAAGAAGCGGAAAAGCGCGATCACCGTAAAATTGGCAAGGCACTGAATCTGTTCCACTGGCAGGAAGAAGCACCTGGCATGGTGTTCTGGCATGATGATGGCTGGAAAATCTACAAGACCATCGAAAACTACATGCGTGACAAGCTGGTGGAGTACGACTACGAAGAAGTCCGTGCACCGATGATCATGGATGTCTCAATGTGGGAAAAATCCGGCCACTGGGACAAGTACCACGACAATATCTTTGCCACCGAGTCGGAAAAACGCACCTACGCGGTGAAGCCGATGAACTGCCCGGGCCATGTGCAGATTTTTAATCAGGGCTTAAAAAGTTACCGTGACCTGCCATACCGCATGGCTGAATTTGGCATTGTGCATCGCAACGAGCCGTCGGGTGCTTTGCATGGCCTGATGCGGGTGCGCTCCTTTACCCAGGACGATGCCCATGTGTTCTGTACTGAAGCGCAAATCCTGGATGAAGTGACCAGCTGCATTAGCATGGTGTATGACGTCTACAAAGATTTTGGTTTTAGCGACAACATCGATATCAAGCTGTCGACCCGGCCGGAAAAGCGTATTGGGAGCGATGAAAGCTGGGATAAATCCGAGCAGGCATTGGCCGAAGCCTTGCAGCGCAATGGTCTGGAGTTCCAGTACCAGCCAGGTGAGGGGGCTTTCTATGGCCCTAAGATTGAATTTACTTTGTACGATTCCATTGGTCGGGCCTGGCAATGTGGTACCATACAGCTCGACTTTTCGATGCCAGCCCGTTTGGGCGCACAATTTGTCGATGAAGATGGCGAGCGTAAGCCGCCAGTAATGATCCACCGTGCCATTTTAGGCTCGCTGGAGCGTTTTATCGGTATTTTGATTGAAGAGTACGCTGGTTTATTCCCGGCCTGGTTAGCACCAACCCAGGTGGTGGTGATGAATATTACCGATCATCAGGCCGATTATGTGCGAAAATTGGTAAAAACTTTCAAATCTCAGGGCATTCGTGTGATAAGTGACTTGAGAAATGAGAAAATAGGCTTTAAAATCCGCGAGCATACCTTAAAGCGGATCCCGTACCTGATAGTTGTCGGCGATAAAGAGATGGAAGCCGGTGATGTGGCGGTGCGCACCCGTAAGGGGGAAGACTTGGGCAAAATGTCGGTAGAAAGCTTTATTGACAAGCTGCAGACAGAAATTGCTACTAAGTCGTAATTATTCTTTTCTTGGAGGAACGAACCATTAAAGTTGGAAAAAAGAATCAGGCAGCACCGCGGGCGAACCGCTTAAATGAAGAAATCAATGTACGTGAAGTACGTTTGGTAGGTGTCGAAGGAGAGCAGTTGGGTGTTGTGGTGACTGCTGAAGCTTTGACCATGGCAGAAGAAGCCGGCGTTGATCTGGTGGAAGTAAGCCCAAATGCGGAACCTCCTGTCTGTAAACTAATGGATTATGGTAAGTTCCTGTTTGAAAAAAGTAAGGCTCTGAAAGAGCAGAAGAAAAAGCAAAAGCAGATCCAGATTAAGGAAGTAAAATTCCGGCCTGGAACTGATGAAGGCGATTACCAGGTCAAACTACGCAACCTGCGTCGCTTTATTGAAGAGGGTGACAAAGCCAAAGTCACACTGCGTTATCGTGGTCGTGAAATGGCGCATCAGGAAATCGGCATTGAGATGCTAAATCGGATTAAAGCCGATATGGAAGACATTGCTGTGTGCGAATCTTTCCCCAGCCGGGTGGAAGGTCGCCAGATGACCATGATGCTGGCCCCAAATAAGAAGTAATAAGGCTTTCAAGCGCATGCCGCTGGCCCAGGTCAGTGGCTGACGCCTTATTATTCGTTGTTAACTACAATGCGAGTTTTAATACTATGCCAAAGATGAAAACCAACAAAGGTGCCGCGAAGCGTTTCAAAAAAACAGCTTCTGGTAGCTTTAAGCGCAAGCAATCACACCTTCGCCACATTCTGACGAAGAAAAGCTCCAAGCGTAAGCGTCAACTGGGCCCTAAAACCCTGGTTGCTAAAGTTGATATTGCCGGTCTTGACCGCTGCATGCCATACGCATAACGAATAGGAGCTTGACATGCCAAGAGTAAAACGTGGTGTAACGGCGCGCGCGCGTCACAAGAAGGTGTTAAACCAGGCCAAAGGTTACTACGGTGCCCGCAGTCGTGTTTATCGTGTTGCTTTCCAGGCGGTAATTAAGGCAGGCCAATACGCCTACCGTGACCGTCGCCAGCGTAAGCGTCAGTTCCGTCAACTGTGGATTGCCCGTATCAATGCGGCTTCTCGTCAGAACGGTCTGTCTTACAGCCGCTTCATTGCAGGCCTGAAAAAAGCCTCTGTGGAAATCGACCGTAAGATCCTGGCGGATATCGCTGTGTACGACAAGGCGGCATTCACCGCTTTGGTCAACAAAGCAAAAGAAGGTTTGGCTGCGTAAGTTGCCATCCGTCTTAAAAAAAGCACCTTCGGGTGCTTTTTTTGTTATAAAAACAGTGGACTAGTCTAGACTTTAAAGCGGGCAACACGCTGTTGCAATTCTGTGGCTAACCGAGCCAGCTCATCACTGCCTCCCGCGATGTGGGCTGATCCGGTTGACAACTGTTCAACACCTGTACTAATTCGAATCAGTGATTGATTAACGTCTTCTGCAACAGCAGATTGTTCTTCAGTAGCTGTAGCAATTTGCATATTCATATCATTAATCGTCATGATGGACTCTGTGATCTGTTTGAGCATTTCTGACGCCTGGCTAGACCAGTCAAGGACTTCATTCGCTTTGGTATAGCTACCATCCATTACATTGACAGCATCTTGCGAAACGGCTTGCAGTTTTTCAATAATGTTGCGGATATCTTCAGTTGATGCTTGGGTGCGAGTTGCCAATGCCCTGACTTCATCAGCAACCACAGCAAAGCCTCTGCCATGCTCGCCGGCGCGAGCGGCTTCAATTGCCGCATTTAAAGCCAGAAGGTTGGTTTGATCAGCAATTGCACGAATGACTTCCAGCATTGCACCAATTGACTCGGCATCTTTTTGCAATCGTTGCATTACATCAACTGCTTTTTGAACTTCGCCAGCTAAAATGGATACCTCAGATGCTGTCCTTTGAACAACTTTATCTCCTTGTTCAACCGATAGACTTGACTGCTCAGCGGCTGTTGCTGCCTGAGCTGCATTTCCCGCAACTTCAAGCACTGAGGCTGCCATCTGAGTCATTGCGGTTGCGACTTGATCAGTTTCGTGTTGCTGTTGACTGACCTGTTCACTTGCTTCCCGACTCGATACAGCAAGTTGCTCAGAAGCAGCCGCCAGTTGGACAGCGGCACCAGCGACCTGCTGAACCAATCCATGAACGCCACTAACGAAGTGATTGAAACTACGGGCAAGATCACCAAACTCGTCATGTCGTTCTTCGCTTAAGCGTTGGGTCAGATCTCCATCACCTGCGGCAATCCTGTCTAAGGCGGAACCTGTGGTATTCACTAGCTTGACAATCATTTTGGCTACCAGAATGACTATCCCGACAAGTATGATTAAAATCAGGCTAAATGCCATTAGCAGGGAGTTTCTTAAACTCACAGCCGTTGCCATGACATGGTCGTAGGGGAGTGCAACGGCCAGCGACCATCCAGGGGTATTTACCACCGGATGGTATGCAACCATATAGCGTCGGTTATTATCCAGGAAAATATCTGCCAGGCCAGTTTCACCAGAGATCATACGCCGTGACATAGCAGAATACTCTGCATTAGTTGATTCCAGTGCGTTTTTCTCCATGCGTAAGCTCGGCTCTGGATGTGCTACATAAATACCCTGAGAGTCTACTAGCCAGGCAATCGCTTGTTCACTAGAAATATCATCCACTAATTGTGTTAACGTATCTAACGTGAGTGTCGCGGCCAGTAAGCCAATTACTCGACCATTGTCATTCTTAACAGCATGAACTAATAGTGTGATGGCGTTGCCTGTTGTTCCGGAGTAGGTTGGGTTTGATACAACCGAGGTGCGACTGTTTTGAATAACAATCTCATTAAAATAACTTCGATCCGCCCGATTTCGACGATCCAGATTGTGATAGTAAGCTTCTCCTTGTGAGTCGGCATAGAACATCACCTCAAACTCACTATGATTGCGCATAAAGTGTTGCAATAACGCTGTGATTGCTTCTGGATCACCTGACGTGAAAGTATTGGTTTCAGTGAGGGTACGAACGACCTCCATTCTGGAGTTAATCCAGCTCCCGACTAAATCGGCGTTACTTTGTGCTGCCTGCGCAGCAGCCGTCTCTCCAAGTTTAACAACACGACTGCTAACTTGTTGAATAACGACAACAGCAGCGATGAGTAAGCAGAGTGACAACGGTACACTAAAAACTAATACAAGACGACTTGTCATTCTTAGACGCTGGAACATGGGCTCTCCTGCCAGAACAAACTGGGCTCATTGATGGCTAGCGATACACTCTTATTTGGTATAGCACATCTGTAGCTTGGCGCGATGGAATTTGATGTCTTTTCAAAGGATTCATACAAATAAGGGGCTTTTTCTAGACACAATTACTTTTATCAACTAGCTTTGAAAAAGTTTTAATTGAAAGGTTTTTCTGTTTTGTAAGTCAAGATCATAATAAAGGTGGTGGCAATAACACTTTGCAAATAAAGAGTAATTCCGGCATAGCTTAAACATTGAATGAGGTAGCCACGATGACCCTAAGATTTGTAATAACAGGTTTTCTTCTTTGCAGTTGTGTTGTGACGGAGGTGCATGCCGAAGAAGCGCAAGACTCAGATTTACAAAAACAAATTGATGAGCTTAGCGCCAAAGTTGATGCGCTTGAAAAAAGCAAGCCGGCACTGCCCTTGAGATTCGATGGCCGTATTCAACTGGATTACAACCTGTTTGATGGCGCTTATAATGCAGCAGAAAATGGCACAAGCGGCAGCGATTTATTCGCCCGCAGAGTGCGCTTAGGAGTAAACTCCACTGTTGGTGACTGGGATCACACCATATTACTGGATTTTGCAGAGGGGAATGATCACATCGTGATGGCTCGGATCCGCTATGCAGGTTTTGGTAATGGTGTTCGGGTGCAATTTGGTAAATTACGGGAAGATATTTCACTTAATGCGCTTACGAGTAGCAATAATTTAAGTTTGATTGAGCGCAGTCATTTGGCTGATAGTTTTTCTCCTTACTTTCGTTGGGGAGCTTCAGCATATCAATACCATGAACATACAGGTTTACGGTGGGCTCTTGGAGTTCATAAAAATGATGCTTTTGGTGCGAGTGGAGAGAACAGTAATGGGCGCTTAACTCTTGCTTATACCGGCCGTTTGACCTGGTCCCAACTGGTTGATCAGCATGTATTACATCTTGGTGCATGGCATTCTCGCAGAGATATGGGGGGGAACACCTTAAGTCCCAGGCTAGCAAGAGGGGAAGTCAGAAAAACTCCCATTGGTTTGGTAAATTACAGTGCTGGTGGTACGACTGCAGCCTTAGATAGCTTGCACCAGAGTGGTATTGAGGTTGCCTATCAAAAGCAAAATATCCTGCTTGAAATGGAGTATGCCCGGCGTGAACTTAAAACGATGCTTGCTTCTGATCCGTTGAATAAATCCGATGTCGATGGTTTTTACCTGACACTTAGTTATTTCCCATCAGGTGAGGTTCGACCCTATTCAACCGGCAGTGCAGTTTTTGGTCAACCGCGAAATATCGCCAACAGCTGGGAATTTGTAACTCGCCTTAGTCGCTTCAATGCCAGTTCTGAAAATCAAGGAACCGATGTTACTACCTATACAATTGGCACGAACTACTATTTTAATACGCGAGTTCGTTTAATGGCGAACATAATCTACAGCGAAGTATCTGGCCCTGGGCAGCAGGCATTGGTTGGGACGGAAGATAGCGGCAAAGCGCTGGCTGCACGATTGCAATATTTATTTTAAACCCAGTAAGGAGTAAAGAGCTAGCGTTACTTGGTCAGCAAGGCCGCTTGCACCGTGGTCAGACGCGGTATGATTGGAAGGTGTTTAGTGCGGCCTGATTCTGGGAGGCGTTTATGCCTTTTATTTTTTTTGCAGCATTACTCTTAACGTTCTCAGCAAAAGCAGATATCGTCCATTGGCAAGCTGATTGTCGTCAAAGATTACCTTACATCTACTGGGAAAATGGTACATGTAGCGGGCCTGGCGCAGATATGCTGGAGCTTGTAATTTCTATGCTAGGTCCTCAGCACCGGATTATTTGGCGACTTGTCCCCTGGGCCAGAACAATGCAAAGTGCGGAAGAGGGTTCAGTTGATTTAGTACCAGTTCATTCATGTTTTGCCGAAAGAGATCAAGTTTTAAAGAGCTTTGTATTTGGTTATGAAATAAGAACAATTGCGTACTTTAAGCACCGAGAAGATGAAAGGGATTTTTTCAGTTTTGATGATATTAAGAAATTACAGATTGGTGCTTTGCGAGGCAGTTATTACAGCGAGCAGTTCAATAACGCATTGGACGATATGACCGTCTATACAGTGACAGATGTGGGGCAATTGATTGAAATGTTGCGGTTGAAGCGAATAGATATTGCAATTAGCTCCCAAATACATGGTCTTGAGCTATTTCAGCAGCATGAAAGCCTAATTCCTGCAACCTATCAAGAAAGTTATAAGAATTACCGTTGCTTTTCTATACCGCGAAAATCAGCTCGTATGGCTTTTTTTCCGAAGATTGACGAAATCATACAGGTTTTAAAAGACAGGGGAGAGGTGACTGAAATTTATGCGCGATATGGTTTGCTCCTTGAGCAAGATAGTGATTGATTTTTTCATGTTTCGAAGCCTGCAATGGCAGTAAGAGGTAAGAGCAATCTCACATTGCCCTTACATACTTAGCATTACTGACGTACCCTGGCGCTGGCATCGCGGATAGCACGGAACTCATTGCCCTGGTACCAGTTTGGCCACTGACGGCTGTTGGCCAGATCGTTGCCGATATGATAGAACAAATACATATCCTGCGCGGCACCACGTAAGTCCCAGTTCTCATCGAATTCATCAGTGACTTTATGATAATGCTGGCTGTTGTAGATGTGTCGCTGTTCCAGACCCCATGCCTTTCCATGTTCAATATGGTCAATGCCACCGCGGGCATACAGCATGGGCACTCCCACCTTGGCTAAACTGAAATGGTCGGAGCGATAGTAAAAGCCATCTTCGGGGGTTGGTTCTGGTACAATGTAACGGTGTTGCAGTTTGCTGTAGTGTTCTAGCATAGGTTCCAGCTCAGAACTGTTATGCCCAACGACCATCACATCTTTCATCGGTCCATGCACGTTGATGACGTCCATATTGACACCGGCTACAGTGGTTTCAAGCGGAAACAGTGGGTTTGCTGCATACCAGGCCGAGCCCAGTAAGCCACGCTCTTCAACCGCCCAGGACATAAATACCACCGAGCGCTGTGGGGCTGGCTCTTGCGCCATTCGCTCAGCTATCGCCAGTAAGGCCGCAACACCTCCGGCATTATCCTGAGCACCATTAAAGACCTGATTATCCGGCAAGCTGAAATCCATGCCGAAATGATCCCAGTGTGCCATGTAAATGACGGTTTCTTCAGGGTAAGTGCTGCCTTCAATGTAGCCGATGACATTGTCGGACTGCAAAGTGCGCAAGTTGTTTTTTATGTTGATGGATGCTTGTATCTCAAGAGGGATTGGCTGGAAGGAACCTGACAGTGCTTGTTGGCGTAATGCTTCTAAATCAAGGCCTGCAGCTGCAAATAAACGCTCTGCTCCCTGTTGTGATAGCCAGCCTTCAACTTTAGCCCGGTGCATGTTTTTGTTTTCATTTGCCAGCTCAAAGCGAATTGGGCTGGTGCCTGCTACTACGTGCCAGCCGTAACTGGCAGGGGCGGTTTCATGCACAATTAAAGCCATAGCGGCACCCTGGCGCGCTGCCTCTTCATACTTGTAAGTCCAGCGACCATAGTAGGTCATGGCATTGCCATTGAACAACTCCGGGTTCTGGGTCGCATAGCCAGGATCATTGACAAACATCACCACAGTTTTACCTGTGACATCCAGCCCTTCGTAGTCGTTCCAGTTGTATTCCGGCGCAACAATGCCGTAGCCAACAAATACAATGTCACTCGCTTCAACATTGATTTCATTTAGCATCTGGCTGCTCCAGGCCATCATATCCTGTCTGTAGACATAATCGGCTGGCGCATTGTTGCCGGCAAAGCGCAATGAGGAAACCTGAACCGGGTCAATTTGTGTGACCGGTACGGGCTGACGGTAACTGCCCTGATTAGCCGGCTTTAAACCAAAGCTCTTAAACTGTTGTTCAATATAGGCAACTGTAATTTCTTCACCTTTGGTAGCGGGTGCCCGGCCCATAAATTGGTCGGAGGCCAGTGTGCGAAAGTACTCTCGGAAATTTGGATTGAAGTTGCTTTCAAACAATTCTATCTCATCACTGCTGGTGTCTGTGGCTGTAGTCTGCTGGCTGTGTGATGCGGGTTGGCAGGCGGTTAAGGCGAACACGCAGAGCAAACCTATCGAATACTGGGTTGTCATGATTAGCTCCTAAATAAAAAGGGCAATGAAGCATTGCCCTTGGTTTATCGCTTTTTATTGACGTGAAGCGGCACTGGCATCGCGGATGGCACGGAACTCATTGCCCTGGTACCAGTTCGGCCACAGGCGGCTGTTGGCCAGTTCATTACCAACCCGGAAGTACAGGAACATGTCCTGCTGGGCGCCGCGCAGGTCAAAGTCATCGCTCCACTCGTCGGTGACTTTGTGGTAGCAGCAGCGGTTGAATTCCGCACGCTGTGCCGCACCCCATTCTGCGCCGTGCTGGTAGTGGTCATTGCCACCTTTGGCATACAGAATAGGCACCCCCTTCTTCGACAGGCTGAAGTGATCAGAGCGGTAGGCAATACCAGCTTCCGGATTTGGCTCTGGCACGGCATAACGGCCTTGTTGCTCGGTGTACTTCACCAGAATTTCTTCCAGATCGGTGTTACCCAAACCGACGATGACCATGTCTTTCATCGGGCCATACACATTCATCACATCCATATTGATGGCGGCAACGGTGGTTTCCAGTGGGAATACCGGGTGCTCAGCATACCAGGCAGAGCC
The DNA here is from genome assembly GCF_036327005.1 of Alkalimonas mucilaginosa. Taxonomy (NCBI): domain Bacteria; kingdom Pseudomonadati; phylum Pseudomonadota; class Gammaproteobacteria; genus Alkalimonas; species Alkalimonas mucilaginosa. The sequence goes on along the minus strand of NZ_JAUGZK010000003.1, from coordinate 339,275 downwards.
CAGCAAGCCCCGTTCTTCAGCTGTGACCAATACAAAAGCAATACTGCGTTCAGGTTGTGGCTGCTGTACAAAGTACTCGGCCAGGGCCATCACGGCGCCTGTGCCACTGGCGTTGTCCTGGGCACCATTAAACACAGGGTTGCTTGGGTTGGAGAAGTCCATGCCAAGGTGATCCCAGTGCGCCATATAGACAATGGTTTCATCCGGGTAGGTACTGCCTTCAATGAAACCAACCACATTGCTGGAAGTCAGCTCCCGCAGATTGTTTTTCACCGAAATGGACGCTGTGGTATTCAGCGGTACCGGCTTAAATTCGCCTGATAAAGCCTGAGCCCGTAAGGCCTCAATATCGGTATTGTTGGCGGCAAATAAACGGCCTGCGGTTTCGGCAGTGATCCAGCCTTCGATTTGCGAGCGGTCCATGTTTTTGTTTTCGCTGATCAAATCAAACTTGATTGGGGAACCATGCGCCACAACGCCCCAGCCATAACTGGCCGGTTCGGTTTCATGAATAATCAAAGCCCCGGCCGCGCCCTGACGGGCCGCTTCTTCGAATTTGTAGGTCCAGCGGCCGTAGTAGGTCATGGCATTGCCATTAAACAGCTCCGGGTTTTGGGTGGCGTAGCCCGGATCATTGACAAACATCACCACGGTTTTGCCTGCGACATCCAGGCCTTCGTAATCGTTCCAGTTGTATTCTGGTGCGACGATACCATAGCCAACAAACACCAGCTCGCTGTCCTTCAGTTCGACACCATCCACCACCCGGGTGGTCCAGGCCATCATATCATCCCGGTAGGCCAGGGTAGTATCCAGGGCGCCGCTTAAGGTCATACCGCTTACTTGTACCGGATCAATCTGCACCAGCGAGACAGGTTGTTTGTAGCTGTCGCCATCTATCGGTTTTAAACCAATCCGGCGAAAATGTTCTTCCAGATAGGCAACGGTTTTAGTTTCGCCGGCAGTGGCCGGGGCACGTCCCTGAAACTCATTAGAGGCCAGGGTTTTGATGTACTCAGCCAGGCGAGGATTCATGTCGGTATCTTGCTGATACCAGGGGGTGTCGTCGGCTGCTGCGACGTCGGATTGCAGGGCTGGTTGACCACAGCCACTTAGTGCAAGGCAGCAACTGGCTGCCAGGGTTCCTGAAAACCAATGCGTAGGTTTCATAAATGGACTCCAGTGAAGTTCGTTGTAATTATAATGGGTGTACTGCAAAGCTATACTAACCTGAACGGGACAAAGGCGCCAACAACTCAGACTGAGTTGCTGGCTCTGGGCGTTTTACTGGTAGCCCCATGGCGTTGGTGGCAGATCCACTGGCTTGGTTAAGTCGAAGTCAACACGGAACTCGCGGCCCTCACGGATCAGGCGGTAGGTAAATTGCTCCGGGTAAATGTACATTTGCCAGATGTTGGTGTTGGATGCGGGTATGCCGGCTTTAACAAATTCTTCAATCGAATATTGGTCGACCGGGAAGGATTGCACCCGATCAAAGCCTGCATCCACCGTATGGCCACCGTACATGGTCATAGGGTCATTGCTACCATCTTCTAAGCGATGATCATGCTTTAAGCTGATGCCAGAGCCGGTCTTGGTTAAAATCCATGTCCGGGAGTGGTTATCACCGACATGAAAAGGGATCTGCAACTGATTGTCTTCACAGACCCGGACATGCATGATTAAACGGCCCTCAAACCCAGATGATGCCGGATTGTTAACTGTTACCTGACCTTCATAGGCTTTACCGCAGTGAGCGCGCAGATGATCAAAAAAAGCATCGTGGGTTGGAATGGAGACCAAGGGCGCTGGTGCAACAATGTTAGCCTGGGTTGCAAAGGATACGGCAAGAGCTGCAGCTGAAAGCAGCATAGGTTTGGTTGTTTTTTTTGTCATGGTATGTTCCATTGATTTGTAGGTTTGCAGGCACTATACCCAGAACTGCACTCAGGTTCAAATACAGGAAAACTGGTTGAACGACTTGCTCGTATCTTTGCCAAAGAAAAAAGTTGTCACTATTGGAGTTGCCGATGGAACACAAAATAAACAGTAAATTCCTGATGGATGTTTACAGCAAAATTGAAAAGCATGGTTCGGCTACTGAAACTGAATGGGGTCAGGGGTATTTGCTGGATGGCGTGCAGGTATCCTCTGGTTTTGATGGTTACGAACTGTTTTTCGACAACAGTCGGGTGCAACTAACGTTAGGTTTTCACAATACCTGGCACAGCAATGCCGACAGTGAAAAGCTGCTGGATGAGTTTTTCCAGCAGCTTGAAAAGATTAAACAAAAATACGATTAGACTTAACCCTGGCTCAGGCCGGTTTCATCCAATGGGTTACGCTGGCTTAGAGCAAGGGCTTCAGGCTCAGCTTCTGTGGTCGGTGTTTGTTCTTGCACGGCGGCAGTTGTTGTGTCAGGTGCATCACTTTCTGTCGCCGGGGCTACTTCAGGCTCGGCTGCAACAGCACGCTCCACTGGCTCACTGAGTTGCGCTTGCCGGTTGTCATTCAAACGCTCGGCCAGACTGTTTAATCGGGCCAGAGCATCGGTCAGGGATTGATTGCCGCTGCCGGCAGCATCATCAAACAAGCTAGCCACCAGTTGTGCCGGTTGTTGTGCACTTTGGTTGCGAAAATCCTGCAGAGCTTGTTGAAAGTCAGCATTGTCCTGTTCAAATGCGGCTCTGGCTTCTTGGCTGATATCGACCGAAGAAACATCGTTGTTGGTATTGGCGGTATCATTCGCCCTAAGGTCAGGCTGATTGGCAGGTTGCTCTGCGGTTGCCGAGCGCTCAGGCCGGGTGTTACCTAGCAATTGACTGGCTTCGAACGCGACCGGGTTGGTACTTTCCACCGTTGCCATGATAAACCTCCTGAGAACGACTTTGCTTGAACCTATAGTATACTTTTTGTACAGGTTAATTCAAGTTTACTGTGCTAACTGAGCTGCCAAGATTGATTTATGACAGCGTTTTCGTGGTGCTAACTTGTTATCTGATGTACTATTTTCACTGAGTTCAGCTTGGGCTCAGCTTGATTGGCATAACGTTGTGCACTGAGTTGATATGGAGTTGTATGCATGCAGACAAGTAGTCATCGGTTTTTTTTGATTTCTTCAGCTGTTTTTCTTGGTTTATCTACCATCGCCTGTTCACCCATTAATAGTGATGAAGCCAAAGCTCAGCAGGGTACACCTGTGAGAGTACAACCTGTGCACATCACAACGGTGGTAGAAACAGAGCGCTCCATGGCGCGCAGCGAGGCTTTTTCCAGCCCGCAGGTATCACCCGAGGTGGATGGTCGTGTGGTTGAAGTGCTGCATGATATTGGTGATGAAGTGGAAGAAGGGGCCATTCTTGCCCGATTGGATGATAGCTCCTATACCCTAGCGTTAGCAGCTGCTCAGGCAGATGAAGCAGCTCTGAAAACACGTGCAGAGCAGTTTGCCCGAGACCTCAACCGTCTGGAAATGGTAGGCGGTGGGCAGTACGTTAGCCAAATGGACTTGGAGTCTGCCCGGGCAGACTTGTATACCGCACGTCAGGAGCTGAAAGCGGCCGAAAGCCGGCGGGAAGCGGCACAGCGGAAGGTCGCTCACACCCGTATTCAGGCGCCTATTGCCGGGCGTATTGATGAGCGCCATATTTCCGAAGGCGATTTTGTCAGTGCCGGTGACCGTGCTTTTCGGATGATCCCGCAAAGCAGTGCCAGAGTGTCGTTGCCCTTTCCTGAGCGTGTTGGTGGTCGTCTTGAAACGGGCATGCGAGTGAAGTTACGCCGCTTAGGCAGCGATGATTACTGGATTGATGGCAAGGTAACCCGTTTGCGCCCATCGGTCGAGGATGGTATGGGTGTTACGGCTGTGGTCGAGTTTATTCCCCCATCATCCTGGCCATCCGGGACCATGCTGGAAGGTCTGGTTGAAGTAGCGCAGCGATCGAATGCTCTTCAGGTTCCATCCGTCAGTGTCGTCGACAGGCCAGGGCGGACCGTGGTGTATGTTCTACCTGGCCATGAGGATTACGGCAAGGTTGAAGAGCGTCGGGTCGAGCTTGGTCAGCGTTCAGCAGATCGCGTGGAAGTTTTGTCTGGTGTCAGTGCCGGTGAGCGCGTGGTGGTGGATGGAAGTGCCTATCTGACGCATGATGCCGAGGTGCGTATTCAGGGAGGGCGCTAATATGTCCCTACCTCAGTTTTTTATTCGCCGACATGTCATGGCGGTGATGATGAGCGCTGTGCTGGTGTTGTTTGGCCTGATTGCTTACCAGGATATTGGTAATGATCGGGTACCGAATGTTGACTTCCCGGTGATCTCGGTCAGTACCTCCTTATCTGGAGCCGATCCGGATACGGTGGATGCCAATGTGACTCAATTCATTGAGCGGGCTGTCAATACGGTGCCAGGCATCGATAATATAAGCTCAGTCTCCGCACCTGGAAGTTCGACGGTCAATATTACTTTTATGATGGGGCAGGACATAGATGTCGCATTTTCTGAAGTACAAACCCGGGTCAGTGAAGTGGTTGGCAGCTTGCCCAATGATGCCGACTCGCCTGTTATTAAGAAAGTAGAGGCGGACTCGCAGCCTGTTCTGTGGCTTATTGTCAAAGGCGATCGTACCATTCAACAATTGACGGAGTATGCCCGCACAACACTCAGACCTCAGCTTGAGCAAATCAACGGTGTCGGTGAAATTCGCCTTGGCGGCAGCCGTAATCGTCGGATCCGGGTTGAACTGGATGCTGATGCGATGAGTCGTGAAGGCGTTACTGTTGCCGATGTGCGTTCGGCGATAAACAACGAGCATGTGTTGGCGAGTGGGGGCTTTCTGGTTGGTGGCCGTCAGGAACGGATGTTACGGCTGGATTTGGAGTACCACAATGTTGATGCGCTTAACGAGCTGATTATCCGCCGCAGTGGTGAACGCTTGGTCCGCTTGCAGGATATCAGTACGGTGATAGATGGTCTGACCGATTTTCGGCGGCTGGCTCGCTTCAATGGCCAGGAGAGCGTCGGGCTTGGAATTATTAAAGTTGCAGGCGCTAATACCCTGGAGGTGGTGCAGGAGGTTGAGCGGCGATTGGCAGAAGAGATCAGGCCGTCATTGCCGGCCGGGATCGAACTGGCTGTGACCTCGGATCAGTCTACTTTCATTAAAAGCATGATTGACAATCTGGAGAGAACCTTATTGCTGGCCGTAGTGTTGGCAGGTTTGGTTATGTGGTTATTCCTAAAAAACCTGCGTTCAACACTGATCATTATCGTCGCCATTCCGGTCTCTTTACTGGCAGTAACTGCGGTGATGTATTTTGCGGGTTACACCCTGAATTCGATGACCATGCTGGCTATCCTGCTATTGATTGGTCTGGTGGTGGATGATGCCATTGTAGTGCTGGAAAATATCTGGCGACACCGCGAGCAGGGGGAGACGGATGCGGTTGCTGCAGCTGGTATTGGTGCCAATGAGGTCTTTACTGCGGTGATTGCATCCTCGTTGTCGCTTATTGCTATTTTTGGCTCGGTCATTTTCATGGAAGGCATTATCGGGCGTTTCTTTGAATCATTTGCCGTGGTGGTGGTGTTTGGCGTAGCGGTATCTACTTTCATTGCCCTTAGCTTAATTCCGATGCTGTGCGCTCGCTTTTTATCACTCCCCAAAGTACATGGCAAAGCCTACCATCGTTTAGAAGCTGCGTTTCAGTGGCTGGATAATCATTACCAACGCATCCTTATCTGGGGGCTGGCCCATAGAAGCAAAGTGATTACCCTGTCCGGCCTTGCCATACTGGCCAGCTTATGGCTGGGTATGCAATTGCCAGCAGAGTTTGCTCCGGAAGAAGATGAAGGCCAGTTTGTGGTAACCATGCGGGCTCCTTTAGGCGTTTCTATCCATTATATGGATGAGAAAGTCGCTGAAATGGAAGCCATTCTGACGCAGGAAGCCTTGGTGGATAATTACTTTGTTTCCATTGGTACCGGCAGTGCCGGTGTCAATGAAGCGACGGCTTTTGTGAGGCTCTTGCCCTGGCAGCAGCGCAGTGTTAGCCAACAACAAGTGATGCAACGCCTGGACCGGGCATTTGCAGAAGTAACCGGGGTGCGGATTTTTACGTCTTCCCAGGGCTTGTTTGGTGGCCAGCGTGGCGAAGCATTACAATTCAATGTGCGCTCTACCAATCAGGAGCAGTTAGCTATTCAATCCGAGCGCTTGTTCGAGGCGTTGCAGCAACGAGGACTTGGCCGCATTGATATGGATTTGCGCCAGAATCAGCCTCAGCTCCAATTGCGGGTGGATCGGGAACGAGCCCACTTTATGGGGTTACAAACTTCTGATGTGGTGCAGGCAGTAAATATTTTCATTGGTGGGGCTGATGTTGCCCGCTTTGATGATGATTTTGGTGGTGGGGAGCGTTTTCGCATCCGTTTAAAAGGCCGCGATGACCAATTTACTACCCCTGCGGACTTAAGCCGGATTTGGCTGCGCAACAGCGAGGGACAGCGGGTTCGATTGGATGCAGTGGCGCATTTTGAACAAAGCTATGCACCTGCCGTGATCAGCCGATACAACTTGCAGTATGCAGTGCCCTTTTACATCGCCCCGGATATGCCGTTATCGGATGCGATTGAGCAGCTCTATACCACGGCAGCGACAACATTGCCGAATGGGTTCAGCATTGCATTGACCGGTCAGGCCGAAGAGTTAGGGCGAACCGTCAATGCCATGTTGTTTGTCTTTATGATTGCTATCGTCCTGGTCTACATGGTGTTGGCCAGCCAGTTTAATTCCTATTTGCAGCCGGTGATTATTATGACTGCGATGCCTTTGGCTGTGATGGGAGCTTTTCTTGGTTTGGGTTTGACCGGTTATTCACTGAATATTTATTCGATGATTGGGATGGTGCTGTTAATTGGTGTCGTGACCAAAAACTCAATTTTGCTGATTGACCTTACCAACCAATACCGGGAAACACATAGCATGAGCATCAATGAGGCGCTTAGAGCGGCTTGTCCGGTGCGTTTACGGCCTGTGCTGATGACATCCCTTACCCTGATCCTTGCCATGATCCCTGCCGCTTTCGATTCGGGGCCAGGTGGCAATGGCAACGCCTCTTTAGCCATTACGGTGATTTTTGGTATGTCGATAGCAACCGTACTGACTTTATTGCTGGTACCGGCTGCTTACAGTGTGCTGGAGGAGTTAAAACTGCGGTATTACCGCCCGGAAAGCACGGCGGAGTTAACCGGCTGAGGCTGTAAGTTCTGCCATTAAACCGCTATACTAACGGCCTGTAATTTACCAGGCCGTTTTCATGTCGCAATCAGCTCCTTCACTCCGCCCCCGCACTCAGGTAGCCCGCATGGCTCCAGAGCGTGATCTGTTTTCATACCCGAAGTATTGGGCGGAGTGTTATGGCACAGCACCCTTTTTGCCGATGACACGCAAAGAGATGGAGCAACTGGGTTGGGACAGCTGCGATATTATTCTGGTGGTCGGCGATGCCTATGTCGATCATCCCAGCTTTGGCATGGCGGTGGTCGGGCGTATGCTGGAACAACAGGGGTTTCGGGTGGGTATTATTGCTCAGCCAGACTGGCACAGCAAAAGCGACTTTATGCGCCTCGGTAAGCCCAATCTGTTTTTTGGCGTTTCCGCCGGCAACATGGACTCGATGATCAACCGTTACACCGCCGATAAAAAACTCCGGCATGATGATGCTTATACCCCTGGCGATGTCGGCGGCAAGCGGCCCGATAGGGCGGTGCTGGTGTACTCGCAGCGCTGCAAAGAAGCCTACAAAGAAGTGCCAGTGATCATTGGCGGTATTGAGGCTAGCTTGCGGCGTATTGCCCATTACGATTACTGGTCGGAAAAAGTACGTCGCTCGGTGTTGTTCGATGCCAAAGCCGACTTACTGATTTATGGCAATGCCGAACGCCCTTTGATTGAAGTAGCCAGCCGGATTGCTGCTGGCGAGCCTGTTAGCAGCATTCAGGATGTGCGTGGTACCGCTGTCATTCGTAAAGAGCCGCTGCCTGGCTGGCGTGGCGTTGATTCCACTGCACTGGATAAAATCGGCAAAATTGATCCCATCCCAAACCCCTATGGTGCCGATGATGTTGGTTGCAGCAGCTACTCCGAATTTGCCAAAGCCGGTATTGACTTAACCAAGCCACAGTCCGTCGAGGCCAAAGCCGTGGTGGTGCAACCAGCCAAGCAAAAGCCGTGGGAGCTTACTTATGTCAAGCTGCCTGCCTTTGAGCAGGTCTCGGTCAATAAGCCACTCTATGCTCATGCCTCACGCATCGTGCATCAGGAAACCAACCCGGGTTGCGCCCGGGCCATTATGCAGCGCCATGGCGATCGCCATATCTGGGTTAACCCGCCGGCTTTTCCGCTGAGTACCGAAGAAATGGATTTGGTGTTTGGTTTGCCTTACCAGCGGGTGCCGCATCCAAGCTACGGCAAGGCGAAAATACCGGCCTATGAGATGATCAAAACCTCGGTCAATATCATGCGTGGCTGCTTTGGTGGTTGCAGCTTCTGCTCCATTACCGAACACGAGGGGCGGGTGATTCAAAGCCGCTCAAAAGAGTCCATTATGCGGGAAGTGGAACAAATTCGCGATAAGGTACCGGGTTTTACCGGCGTGATATCGGATTTAGGCGGCCCAACTGCTAATATGTATCGGCTGCGCTGTAAAAACCCACGGGCCGAGCAAACCTGTCGCCGACCATCCTGCGTCTATCCCAGCATTTGTGAGCATATGGATACCGATCAGAGCCCGACGGTAGAGCTGTACCGCGAAGCGCGGGCTTTGCCGGGCATTAAAAAAGTGCTGGTGGCATCCGGTGTACGCTACGATTTAGCGGTGGAAGATCCGAATTACGTTAAAGAGCTGGTGCAGCATCATGTCGGTGGCTACTTAAAAATTGCACCAGAGCATACCGAAGAAGGGCCTTTGTCGAAAATGATGAAGCCGGGCATGGGCGCGTACGACAAGTTCAAAGCCATGTTCGAGCAATACAGCAAAGAAGCAGGCAAAGAGCAGTACCTGATCCCATACTTTATTTCGGCGCACCCTGGCACCACTGATCTGGATATGATCAATCTGGCATTGTGGCTAAAACAGCGTGGCTTTAAGTTGGATCAGGTGCAGAATTTTTACCCCAGCCCAATGGCCAATGCCACCACCATTTACTATACGGGCTTGAACTCGCTGAAGAACATCCACAAGTCCAGCACCGACGATGTGCCGGTGCCTAAAGGCGAGCGCAACCGGCGCTTGCATAAAGCGCTGCTGCGTTACCACGATCCGGCTGGTTGGGGGCAAATTCGCGAAGCCTTGATTGCGCACAAGATGGAGCATCTGATTGGCCGCAGCAAAGACTGCCTGGTACCGCCGGATGACAAGCCATTACCCAGACATTCATCAAAGCCTAAGCCGGGGCAGCGAGCGCTGACCCGGCATACCGGCTTGGATCCTGCTACCAAGCATAAACCAGGTCGTAAACCGGCCAGACACAGTGTTAGCAAAAAGCATTAATTGCTATGGTAGGGGTACCAGAACCGGTTGAGCTGTCTTTGTCTGCAACAAGAGTGGCTATACGGCTGTTGAGATCCGAAGATCAGCCGCTGTATAGCAGACTGTACACTGATGAAAAACTGTTGCGTTATATCATGCCACCATTATCACAAGCCCAGGCAATCAAAAGCTTTCAAAATGCCTTAGCTTTGAACTCTACGCGTATATGGTCACGGTTGTTTTTTGTAGTAGAAGATAAACTTAGTATGCAAACTATGGGCTTAGTTGGTCTAAGCTCTGCTGATTGGACGACGCGCAGCCTTGAGTTTGGTATTGTGTTGCAGCATGATGCGCAGGGGCAAGGGATCGCCAGCGAGATTTTGCAAGCTTGGTTACCTCAACTTTTTCGAACTTTTTCTATGCGCACTGTTTGGCTGGAAGTGCAGCGGGGCAATAGTGCCGCAGTTGCTATGGCACGCCGTGCAAATATGAAGCGAATGTCGGGTATTGAGGCGGGTGACAAACAGATATGGTACAAATCATCGCAACAATAACACTACTCAGGAGGCGTTGATGCAACAGGGAAGTTTGGTTTGTGTGGGAACTGGTATGACATTAGGCTCGCACATCAGTCCTTTAAGTCGTAATTATATTGAACAAGCCGATGTAGTGTTTGTGCTGGTCGCTGATGGTATCACTGAGCAATGGATTGAAAGCATGAACTCGGATGTGCGCAGCTTACAACCATTTTATCTGGAAGGGAAATCACGCTTGCTGAGTTATAAAGAAATGGTTGCCGTAATCTTGGCTGAAGTTCGGGCGGGTAAAAAGGTGGTTGGGGCTTTTTATGGCCATCCTGGTGTTTTTGCCTGGGTACCTCATAAAGCCATTGCTACGGCGCGAGCTGAAGGCTACCAGGCTCATATGGAGCCGGGCATATCAGCGGAAGATTGTTTGTATGCTGATCTTGGCATCGACCCTGGTACTTATGGGTGCCAGCATTACGAAGCTAGCCAGTTTATGTTCTACCATTGTCCGATAAACCCATCAGCTTACCTGGTATTGTGGCAGGTTGGGGTTGCTGGGGACAAAAGTCTGGCACGTTTTTCGACTGATTCAACTTATCGTGCTCTGTTGGTTGAAGCACTGCAAGCTCACTACTCACAGCACCACCAGGTTATCTTGTATGAAGCCATTTGCTTATCGATCCAAAAAGTGCGAATCGAGACATTGCCACTAAAAGACTTGCCACACTCTGACATTAGTTTAAAGACTACACTAATTATTCCTCCGGCTAATGCTATGAGGCCAAACCACAAAATGCTACAACGACTTGCAGCTCTGGAGGATAGCCAGACACAAGATGTTTAAGAATAATGATACATTAACCTATGCTACTACTTGATTTAAGTTAAGCTTAGATAGATATTATGTGCGGTATGCTTTGCACTGTAAGCTTCGGTTATGACCATAACTGGTTGCTATAAATGCTGTTATGGGTTGTGTAAGATTAACAGGTGATAACTTAATGACAAAAATTATAAATTTTCTGGAAAAAATGGGGCAGGCTACTTCCTTTGAACAAGATAGGTCGGAGTTTTGTCATGAACTCGAAGCTGACGTACCTGCAGAGGCACTGCACGCATTGAGAACTGGTAACGTTGATGAGCTTAACCTGTTGTTGCAAGTGCGAACGCAGGTTATCTGTGGGCTTCACCCTGCGGAAGATCCTGACAAGGATGATGAAGAGCAGCCAGAAGATACGGAAGATGAGCAAGAGAAGAGAGCCTTACTTGCTTGGGCTGATGATCGATTTCGGCATGCTGGGTAAGACGGCGGCTCATTTTTTTGTTGCAGTAATTTTGATGATGTTCCTTCAGCCATTTGCACTGGCTGGAGGTATGATGATTAGCGAGAGGTTGCAACATGCGGATACAATAAAAAGTTCAGATTTTACTACCTTTCAAAGTATTCTGCGAGATATTGAATCTGAGTCACACACTCTATCAACAAAGCAGCAAATCTATCTGAATTACCTCAATGGATATGAACAAGGCTTTGTTGGTAACTTTGATGTATCGATGCGTATCTTGCAATCTGTTGTGCATGAGTCGGAGGATATGGGATTATCACTTCGGGCGCAGTCGACATTGCTCAATATTTTAACCATTCAAGGGCGATTCACAGAAGCTTTTATACTCGCTGATGATATTGCTCAGCATGCGCTTACTGCTATAGATCCCACTGCCAGATTACATGCACTGAGAGTTGTTTCACTGCTGTACAACCAATCTGGCCTCTATGAAGAGTCGCTTTATTATTCGACTCTTGCGTTGCAAAAAAGCGATCAGGCCAGAGATGCATGTGCGGCACAACAATTGATCATGGAATCTTACTACCGGTTGCAGCAAGCTGAGTACATAGAGCTTTTGTACCCGGAAGCAGTTGCAAGCTGTCAGCAGGCAGGTGATTTGGTTTTTGAAAGTTTGGTGCATTATTTTTATATTCGATATTTGATAGAGTTCAATGATTTAGAGTTGGCCGAAGAATTACTGATTGCACACTCTAAAAAACTTGAAAAGGTTAGTTACGAGGCACTCTTTGCTTATTATCATGCCTTAAAAGCCCAACTGAGTTTTTTATTGAATGATTTTTATGCTGCTGAAGCTTCAGCGCTTCAGGTAACCACAAGAACAGAAGCAAGCAAATATTATGAGTCTCATGTTATTGCAAACAAGGTCTTATTTCAGCTTCATGAACGGCAAGAGAACTTTGAGTCAGCCTTGTATCACCATAAAAAACTCCTTCTGACACTATCGCAGTACAGAGATACACAATCTGAACGTACTCGGAGTTTTCACGAAACCAGAGCCGTGATGCAGGCTAAAAATCAGCAGATAGAGTTGTTGAGTAAAGATAATGAGTTGTTGTATCTTGAGCAGCAGGTGTTGAATAAAGAAGCACAAAATGCCCGTTTATTGCTTGGTTTTTTCTTGCTGCTTTTGTTTGTGCTGGGCATTTTTGCCTACCGAGGCCTAGTTGGGCGTCATCGCTTTAAATTTATGGCCGAAAACGACGAGCTGACAGGGATTAGCAATCGCTATCACTTCAACAAACTGGCAGAGCGGGCACTGCAGCACTGTAAAAAACGTGATATGACGGTAGGCGTTATTCTATTTGACCTTGATCATTTTAAACAAATTAATGACAAATTTGGCCATGCCACCGGTGACTGGGTACTGCAGCAAGTAGTACGTACTTGCCGCAACTTTATGCGATTGGATGATGTGTTTGGCCGCCTGGGGGGCGAAGAGTTCGCCATTCTGCTGCCTGGCTGCCATGCGGATAAAGCCCTGATGCTGGCAGAGATATGCCGTGATGCCATTGAGGAAATCAATACAAAACCAAGCAGTTATGAGTTTCGGTTAACAGCTAGCTTTGGGGTTACGTCCAGTGATAATTCAGGCTTTGAATTGAAACAGTTGTTGGCAGATGCGGATAAGGCGATGTACAAGGCTAAGCAAAGTGGGCGTAATCAAGTGCATTTTTTTAGTGGACCCAGCGAGCCATCTTCAGTTGCTGGAACAAGCAGCAGTTAGCCGACTTACTCTGTTGTTTTTATTTACCGCTGGTATAGTGGTTTGCGAAAACCTCGCCATAGCAACGCTGATTTGATTTCTAGGAGTAGCAGGCATGAGCCAGCAGTTAATCCCGAACGATGACTTTCTTCGTCATACCCTTAACAACCCAACAGGGCTTTCCCCTTGTGAATTTCGTCTGGATAATGGCGTAACCGTGCAGGTATGGGATACCGGCGTGATTTGTTTTGAGCCAGCTACGGCCGGTGACAAAGACATCGTGCTCTCATGTGGCGTGCATGGCAATGAAACGGCGCCTATCGAGATCTGTGCCGAGCTGGTACAAGACATACTGCAACAAAAACTAGCACCCAAGCAGCGTACTCTGGTGTTGATTGGCAACCCAGCCGCTATCAATGGCGGCAAACGCGAAGTGGAAGAAAACCTCAATCGCTTGTTCTCCGGCCATCACAGCAAAGGTGCTGGCCTGATAAACGATGAACGCAAGCGTGCACTGGCTTTGGAGCAATACGTCACGCGTTTTTATCAGCAGGCACCGAACGGCACGCGCAAGCGTTATCTGTACGATTTGCATACCGCCATTCGTGGCTCACGCTTTGAGAAATTTGCGGTGTATCCGTTTTTGCACGGCAAGCCATGGCAGAAAAATCAGTTGGAGTTTTTACAGGCCTGTGGTGTCAGTACTGTGCTGTTGATGCAAACGGCAGCTTCAACTTTTAGTTATTATGCCTCCAATACCCATGGTGCCGATGCCTTTACAATCGAGCTTGGCAAGGTGCGGCCTTTTGGCCAAAACGATATGAACCGTTTTAGCGAAGTACGCACCAGTTTGCGTGCTTTAGTGGCTGATGCAGCGCTTAAAACCCAAGATTTTGATGAAGCCAACTTTCATCTGTACGAGGTGTACCGCTCGATCCATAAGCAAACACAGGATTTTAAACTGCACTTTGCTGATGACGTGGAAAACTTTACTACTTATCCGGTGGGTACTTTGCTGGCGACTGATGGCGATACCGAATACCGGGTCGAGCAAGAGGGGGAGGCGCTGATTTTCCCCAATGCCAAAGTGGCGGTTGGTCAACGCGCTATGCTGATGGTGATCCCACGATCGGTCAAAGGGCAATTGGCCTAAGCAAGCCTCCATCTAAAGCACAATGCCCGGTTTTACCGGGCATTGTGCTATCTTGGGGCCGGGTTCGTACGTGCAAGAAACAGTACAGCAAAACTGACACTGAATCCGTTGTTTGCCACAGAAAAGGCGCTGGCCGGAGTTGCAATGCAGTTTACGTAAAGGTAAAGTTGGCGTCGACAATAACAACCATAACAGTGATCTGTTGCTTAAAGTAGCAGACGAAATGGGGAAGAGCAGGCCTGTACAGCTATACTATAGCCGCTTAATGTGAGTGGCTAATCGTTTCGTAGCTTTACTGGAGCTTGCTTAGCATGTTCAACCTCGGGCTTTGCTTTACGTCTACGTAAAGCCGGCTGGAGTAAACAACCAAGAGAAACCCTATGACCAACCCAAATAACGCCACCATTACCACGGTGCATTCGGCAGAGTTCACCAGCGGTCATGCGTTAAGTATTCCCACGCTTCGCTTACTCAAAGACGATGGTACCTTGTATGAAGGGGCCAAAGAGCCCGAGCTGGATAAAGCCACCGCCTTAAAAATGTACGATACCATGGTATTTATCCGGGTACTGGATGAACGGATGTTAGCCGCCCAGCGCCAGGGCCGTATCAGCTTTTACATGCAGTGTCTTGGCGAAGAGGCCGCTGTCGTTGGCAGCGCTGCGGCGCTGGATGATAAAGACATGATCATGGCGCAATACCGTGAGCAGGGTGCTTTGCGCTACCGCGGCTTTTCGCTGGAGCAGTTTATGAACCAGCTGTTTTCCAACGAAAAAGATCTGGGCAAAGGCCGGCAGATGCCGGTGCATTACGGCAGTAAAGATATTTACTACATGACGGTCTCATCCCCGCTGGGTACCCAAATTCCCCAAGCCAGTGGCTATGCCTATGCTCAGCGCTTGCGTGGCCTGAAAAATGTCACTCTGTGCTACTTTGGTGAAGGGGCAGCGTCGGAAGGTGATTTCCACGCTGGCCTCAATATGGCTGCGGTGCACAAGGCTCCGGCGCTGTTTTTCTGCCGCAACAACGGTTATGCCATATCCACCCCCGCCAATGAGCAGTTTGTCGGTGATGGCATTGCTTGCCGCGGTGTTGGTTATGGTATTAAAACCATGCGGGTGGATGGCGCTGATATTCTGGCGGTCTATCAGGCCACCAAGATGGCGCGAGAGCAGGCACTGGCCGGCAACGAGCCTATCTTGCTGGAGTCGATGGCCTATCGCCTGGCGGCGCACTCTTCATCGGACGATCCAAGCGGTTACCGCTCCAAAGAAGAAGAAGAGCAGTGGCGTAAAAACGATCCCATCAGTCGTTTCCGTTTGTGGTTGATCAACAAAGGTTGGCTGGATGATGCCGCCGATACGGAGCAAACCAGTGCCTTGCGTCAGGAAATTCTGGATGCACTAAAAGTAGCCGAAAAAGTCGCTAAACCTGGCATTGAACACATGATCACCGATGTTTACGCCGAGCCGACTGTGCAGTTGCAGCTGCAACTGAAAGAGCTAAAAGCGCACATTAAAAAATACCCGGATGCCTATCCGGTGACGGCGGGGAGAATCGACTGATGGCAAAAATGAATCTATTGCAGGCCATTAACAATGCGCTGGATTTGGCGATGGAAAAAGACGACAGCGTCGTCTGCTTTGGCGAAGACGTCGGCCATTTTGGTGGCGTGTTCCGTGCCACCAGTAAGCTGCAGGAAAAGTACGGCCGTGATCGTTGTTTCAACACTCCGCTGACCGAGCAGGGCATTGCTGGCTTTGCCAACGGCATGGCGGCTCAGGGCATGAAACCGGTGGCTGAAATCCAGTTTGCCGATTACATCTTCCCGGCCTTTGACCAAATTGTCAACGAAACCGCCAAGTTCCGTTACCGCTCCGGCAATGAGTTCAATGTCGGTGGCCTGGTGTTCCGTACTCCTTATGGCGGCGGCATTGCCGGTGGCCATTACCACAGTCAGTCACCGGAAGCCTATTTCGCCCATACGCCGGGACTGCAGGTGGTGGTGCCGCGCGATCCCTATCAAGCCAAGGGCTTGCTGTTGGCTGCCATTAACAGCCCGGATCCGGTCATCTTCTTTGAACCTAAACGCTTGTACCGTGCCGCTGTGGGTGAAGTGCCGGAAGAGTACTACGAGCTGCCGATTGGCAAAGCCGAGGTGGTGCAAGAGGGCAGCGATCTGACCTTGCTGGCCTGGGGCGCGCAGATGGAAATCGTGCAAAAGGCAGCTGATATGGCGAATGAAAAAGATGGCATTTCTTGTGAAATCATTGACTTGCGCAGCATTTTGCCATGGGATGTCGAGACAGTCGCCAACTCGGTGCTAAAAACCGGCCGCCTGGTGATCAACCACGAAGCACCGCTGACCGGTGGCTTTGCCGGTGAAATTGCCGCCACCATCCAAAAAGAGTGCTTCTTGCATTTGGAAAGCCCGATTGAGCGGGTCTGTGGTCTGGATGCTCCGTACCCACTGGCGCTGGAAAAAGAATACGTCGCCGATCATCTGAAAACCTACGAAGCCATTGTGCGTTCAATGAGCTTCTAAGTGAGGGCAGCATGAAAAAAGATTTTATTCTGCCAGATATTGGCGAAGGCATTGTCGAGTGTGAAATTGTCGAATGGCTGGTGGCCGAAGGCGATACCATCAAAGAAGATCAGCCGGTTTGTGATGTGATGACCGACAAAGCGCTGGTGCAAATTCCAGCAGTGCATGATGGCGTGGTGTCCAAGCTGTACTACCAAAAGGGCGACATCGCCAAGGTACATGGCCCCTTGTTTGAAATGGAACTGGCCAGTGATGGTGCTGCTGATGCCAAAACCACTGAGCCAGCTTCCGGCGCTGCACCAGCCAGCAGCCAGGCCGAAGCCGAAGAAGACTTTATTCTGCCGGATATTGGCGAAGGCATTGTCGAGTGTGAAATTGTCGAATGGCTGGTGGCCGAAGGCGATAGCATCGAAGAAGACCAACCCGTCTGTGATGTGATGACCGACAAGGCGCTGGTGCAAATCCCGGCCAAATACTCCGGCACCGTCACCAAGCTGTATTACCAAAAAGGCGATATTGCCAAGGTGCATCAGCCGTTGTTTGGCATGCGTATCGCCGGCTCTGTGGCTGCGACCAGTGTTAAGCCCGCAGCCAGCGCAAGCAGCAACGCCAGTTGCCCTGTGCAAAGCAGCGAAACGCAACAAGCCGAGCTGCGTCCGGGGAAAGCCGTGGCGAGCCCAGCAGTACGACGTTTGGCCCGTGAGCTGGATGTGGACATCAGCAAGGTACCAGGCTCTGGCGATAAAGGCCGGGTGTTTAAAGAGGATGTGCGTGCTTTCGCCGATGGTAAAACCACCACAACCAGCACCAGCAAAGCTGCTGCACCAGCTAAAGCCAGCAGTACCGTTGTGGCAACAGCTGCGGCAGAAGACAGAGTCGAGCCGATTAAAGGCGTCAAAGCGGTGATGGCCCGGCAGATGATGGAGTCGGTCAGCAGCATTCCACACTTTACCTACTGCGATGAGATTGATTTGACTGAGCTGAGTGCACTGCGCAACCAGCTGAAAGATCAGTACCGTGAGCAGGGCGTGAAACTGACCATGATGCCGTTCTTTATGAAAGCCTTGTCGATGGCCATTCGGGAATTCCCGATTTTGAACAGCCAGGTCAATGCCGATTGCAGCGAGCTTATCTACAAAGCAGCGCACAACATTGGTGTGGCGGTGGACTCTAAAGTGGGCCTGTTGGTGCCGAACATCAAGCACTGTGAGCAAAAATCCATTGTCGATATTGCCAAAGAACTGACTGAACTGACCGATCAGGCCCGTGCAGGGCGGGTTAGCCCGGATCAGCTCAAAGGCGGCACTATCAGCATCTCCAACATCGGCGCCATTGGTGGCACGGTGGCAACGCCCATCATCAATAAGCCGGAAGTGGCGATTGTGGCGCTTGGCAAGGTGCAGACCTTACCGCGCTTTAATGCCAAAGGTGAGGTCGAAGCAAGGCAACTGATGCAAATCAGCTGGTCGGGCGATCACCGGGTGATTGACGGCGGCACCATTGCCCGTTTCTGCAACCTGTGGAAACAGTACCTGGAGCAACCAGCAGCCATGCTGGTGGCGATGAAGTAACACCTGCACAGCTGCTGCAATCAAACCCATGCTCCGGCATGGGTTTTTTATTTCTGTGCGACTTACTGTACAAGTCAGAGCTGGCTATTTATACTTGTTCTGTTTATTGTACAGGTGATCTTTATGAAAATCGTCTCTTTTACTGAAGCCAGAAATAGCCTGAAATCGGTGTTGGATGAAGTGGTTAATAATGCCGATACCACGGTGATCACGCGCCGTGATGCGGACGATGCAGTGGTCATGTCGCTGGATTACTACAACAGCCTTATGGAGACGGTGCATTTACTGCGCTCACCTGCTAACGCTGAGCACCTGCAGCGCTCTATAGCCCAATTTAAAGCAGGCAAAGCAAGCCAAAAAGAGCTTATGGATGACTAGCCGTTTGCTCTGCTGGACGGATGAAGCATGGCGCGATTACCTGTATTGGCAGACTCAGGATAAGAAAACCCTCAAACGCATCAATAAACTGATCCAGGATACAAAACGCACTCCTTTTGCTGGCATTGGGAAACCCGAGCCATTAAAAGAAAACCTGGCTGGATTTTGGTCCCGCCGTATCGATGATACCAACCGGTTGGTCTATGCAGTTGATGATACGGCTATTACTATCATTTCATGCCGTTATCACTATTAGCATTGCTTAAACAAGCATACCGATAGGAGCCTAAATGGCACGCAAAGCGCAATTAATCAACACCAATGGTCAGCCTGAATTTGGCTATTTCCCGGATGGTGTTGATACCATTAACTACCTGGATTATGACTTGCGCAGTGCCATGGACAAGCGTTTGGGCGCTTTTGCCAAACGATTTAAGTTTAATCAGTTTCAATTCATCGGTTTTAGCAGCCAGAGTTTGCTGATTGGTGTGGCTATTGTGGATTTAAAGTGGCTTAGCAATGCTTTTGTTTATTGCTATGATGTGCAAACACAACAGTTCGAAGAGTTCAGTTTTCTGCAGCCCTTAGCGCTTAACACCCGGATAGAGACTCAGCCCGGTCAGGGTAAAGCCCTTTTTCGTAAAGGCGCGAACTACCTGAGCATAGATGCCTCGTCGCAGCCAGGCAGGCGCCTTATCGAGGTGCAATTAAAACAGCTGCAACTCACAGCCTGCATTGATGAGAGTACCACTTATCAGCCTTTGGCTGTTTGTACCCGCGCCGGCTATCAGGGCTGGGTCTTTACCCAAAAAGCCACCGCCTTGTCTTGCAATGGTCAGCTGAAGTGGCAAAACCGTCGCTATGATTTGCAAGCCCTTAATACTCTTGCTTGCGTCGACTGGACGGCTGGCTATATGCGGCGGGAAACCTTCTGGAATTGGGGCAGTTTGTCGTGCTTTTTACCCGATGGTCGTCGCCTTGGTTTTAACTTAGCCGCAGGAGTCAATGAGACGGGCTTTACTGAAAATGCGCTTTGGTTGGATGGTCGCTTAATAAAAATTGCTATGGTTGATTTTCAGTTTGATCGCTATCAGCCCGACACACCTTGGTCGATGGTATCGAGCGACGGTATTCTCTGTTTGCAGTTTGAACCGCAAGGCCGGCGCCAGGAAAAAATCAATCTGGGGTTGCTGGCTTCCAATTTTACCCAGCATTTTGGTCGCTATTCTGGCCAGATCCAAGTCGCGGATGAAATCATTCAACTCGAAGGTGCCTGGGGTTTTAGCGAGGACCATTACGCCAAGTGGTGAGTCCTGGCAGGGGCCACTACCAAGTGAGAGCGCAATTGCTTGATGCAAGAGCCTTTTTAGACATAGTAGTCAGATGACGAGAAAAAGCATGAAGATAACCAAAAAATCATTAACGGATGCCGTGGAGCAACACATCATTTCATCTGAGCAAGCAAAGAAGCTGTATGATTTTCTACAAGCTAGCACGGCAGACAGCCCCCGTTTTACTTTCACGCATGTGCTTTATTACTTCGGGGGCTTCATTGCCATCGGCGCCATGACATTGTTTATGACTCTTGGCTGGGAAAGTTTTGGAGGTGCAGGCATTGTATCTATCGCAGTTTTGTACGCCGCAGTAGCTCTTATTATTACAAACCACTTTGCAGCGAAACAGCTGGCTATTCCGGCAGGTATCTGTGCCACTTTTATGGTGTGCTTAACACCACTGGCTATCTATGGCCTGCAGCAGTGGCTGGGGCTCTGGCCGGATGATAGCGTGTATCGGGACTACCATCGCTACATCAAATGGAATTGGCTCTATATGGAGCTCGGCACCTTAGCTATTGGAGCCATCGTTGCCTGGCGTTATAAATACCCTTTTTTATTGATGCCTGTTGCGGTAACCCTGTGGTATCTGAGTATGGATATTACGGTACTGATTTCAGATGATTATTTTAGCTGGAGATTAAGGAAGCTGGTCTCAATGTACTCAGGGTTAGTCATCATCGCCTTGGCATTTTGGGTTGATCTGCGAGCTAGGGGGAAAGCTGATTATGCTTTTTGGTTGTATCTTGTCGGTGTGTTAGCGTTCTGGGGCGGACTGAGCTTGCAAAACTCGGATAATGAGTGGTCAAAGTTTTTCTATTTCTGCATCAATCTGTTGATGATAGGAGTAGGTGTAATGCTGATTCGTCGGGTTTTTGTGATTTTTGGCGCTTTGGGGGGTTTTATTTACCTGAGCTACCTTGCATCCGATGTACTCAAAGACAGTTGGCTGTTTCCAATAGCGCTGACTGCGATCGGTCTGGGTATTATCTATGCGGGGGTGCTATGGCAAAAGCATGAGAAGTCGCTGACTGAAAAACTACGAAAAATTTTACCAGCGCCTTTAAGAGAGCTGCTTGAGCATAAAGTGTAGGTAGTGAAAGGCTACCAAGGTAAGTTTTCGTGATCAGCTGGGATGATCAAACGTTGTGTGCTTTGAAAGCCATGGTGCGCAAAGCTATCTGTCAGGTGGGTAAGGTAACCAGGCATTATCACAGCAGTAGCTGAGCGGCATCTCCGGGTGATGGTGCCTTAAAGCCTGCGCAATGGAAAGACCACCTACACCAGAGTCAAAAATCAATACGGGTCCTATCATAAGCTGCTACCTGAGCTGAGCAGGCTGGCGCTGATAACTGACCAGCCAAAGTGCCAGTAGCATGATGCCTGCTCCAACCGACAGGCGCAGTAAGTCGGTATCCCGGTTCCACAATAGTAAATTGACGATAAGTCCTGCCGGGATCAGCACATTGTTCATGGTTGCTAACTGGCCGCTGTTGACCTTGGTAGCTCCAAGGTTCCACAGAAAATAACCCAGACCGGATGCTACTACTCCCAGCCAGAGCAGGATGCTCCATTGCAATTCTGTGGTTGGGTATTGAGGGGTACCGAGCAGCAGCCAGGCTGGCAGAGCAATCAGCAGAGCACCTAGATAAAACCAGCCAAAAATCGTATGCTGCGCAGGTTGTGTTGCGGCAGGCCAATGTGCCAGCCGGTATTTGTACAGTACCTGGCCGCTGGCAAAGCAGAGGTTGGCTCCTTGCACCACCAGAAAGCCCAGCCAGAAATCGTCTGTCAGGCTGTTCCAGCGCATCACCGCAGCACCAGTGATGGCCAGCACAGCGCTGAGCAAATAGCGGCGATGAAAGCGTCCCTCCAGCAGATCATGCAGCAAAGTAATGTAGACCGGTGTGAAGATGGTAAACACCAGCACCTCGGGCACACTCAGCAGCAAAAAAGACTGATAATAGAACAGATACATCAGTCCAAGCTGAATGGCACCAATAGCCATCAGTTGAGCGGCTATGTGCGGGGCAACTTTATGGCGCAGTAACCAAGGCAAAAACACCACCGCAGCCAGCACGACCCGGCTTAGTACCGAGAAATATGCATCCACCTGACCGGCCAGGTAGACCCCAATCAGCGAAAATGAAAAAGCCCAGAGCAGGGTAACGACCCAAAGGTACAGCATGCTATGTGTTCCGGCATGGTTAAAGTGCGGGCGCTAGCATGCCGTAAAGCCGGCTTTAGATCCAGCACCAAATTGTATCACGCTGTCCCGCTGTACCGGAACTTACCTTGTGGTTACCAGTTGGTATCGGAGCAAACGGAAGGACGGCGCCCTTGGGCGCCGTTGTTACGGGCGGAGTGCGCTGTTATTGCTTCGGTAGTTCCTCATAACCCATGTTGTACAGGATAAAGGAAAATACATCGGCGGCCTGATCGATGATCATCGATACCGGCATACCCGCACCATGGCCGGCATTAACATCTACCCGGATCAGTTGCGGGTGCTTACCACCGTCTTTGGCTTGCAGCTCTGCCACGTACTTGAACGAGTGGGCAGGGACCACTCGATCATCATGATCAGCCGTGGTGACCATGGTAGCCGGATGATTCACACCTGCCCGCACATTGTGTACCGGCGAGTAACCAAGCAAGTATTCGAACATGGCCTCACTTTGATCCGCGGTACCGTAATCGTATGCCCAGCCGGCGCCGGCAGTAAAGGTGTGGTAACGCAGCATATCCAGCACTCCAACTGCCGGGATAGCGACTTTGAACAGTTCAGGGCGCTGGGTAGAAGCTGCAGCAACCAGTAAGCCTCCATTGGAGCCACCACGAATAGCCAGCTTTTCGGCACTGGTGTACTTACTGTCAATCAGGTATTCAGCGGCAGCAATAAAGTCATCAAACACATTTTGCCGGTTCATCTGACGGCCTGCATCGTGCCAGTCTTTGCCATACTCACCGCCACCACGGATGTTGGCGACTGCATAAATACCGCCCATATCCATCCAGACTGCATTGGAAACACTGAAGGAGGGAGTAAGGCTGACATTAAAACCACCGTAACCGTACAGAATGGTCGGGTTGTTGCCATCGCGCTGCAGATCAGTACGGTAGCTGATGATCATTGGGATGCGGGTGCCATCTTTCGAGCTGTAAAATACCTGCTCCGAAGTGTAGTTGGCAGGATCGAAGCTGGTGTCTGGTCGGTTATACAAAGCGGTTTCACCGCTGTGTGGATCCAGTTGATAGATGCTGCCAGGGCTGATGTAGTTGGTAAAGCTAAAATAAAGCGTTTCAGCATCGGTTTTGCCGTTAAAACCGCCGGCACTGCCAACGCCAGGCAGTTCAATTTGGCGAACCAGTTTACCCTCGTAATCAAACTGCTTTACCTTAGCGACAGCATCGACAATGTAATTGGCGAAGATGAAACCGGCGCCGGTAGAGGCTCGGAGTACATGTTCGGTTTGCGGGATCAGTTCCTGCCAGTATTCAGGCTGAGGTTTGGCCGCTTTTGCAACCACCACACGGCGATTTGGTGCATCACGGTTGGTCACTAAAAACAGTTGATCGCCTTTTGATGTCAGGAAGTTGACATCGTGTGTGGGTGTATCAACAATCGCTGTAAAGCCGTCGGCTGGTTTGGTTAGATCTTTGATGAAAAGCTTATTGCCCGAGGTAGATACTGCTGCTGAGACCAGCAAGTAGCGATCATCTTCCGTCACGGTGGCACCGACATAGCGGTGTTGCTCTGCTTCGGCAGCGCCAAAAATCACCTGATCGTCTGATTGTGGTGTCCCAAGCTTGTGGTAGTACAACTTGTGCTGATCGGTCATGGCAGAGAGCTCGCTGCCATCCGGCTTGTCGTAGCTGGAGTAGTAGAAGCCTTCATTACCAAACCAGCTGATACCACTGAATTTGATATCGACCAGTACGTCGCCGATTTGCTGGCCGGTCTTGGTATCGATTACAATAATTTTACGCCAGTCGCTGCCGCCCTCGGAGA
This sequence comes from Alkalimonas mucilaginosa, assembly GCF_036327005.1. Lineage (NCBI taxonomy): Bacteria > Pseudomonadati > Pseudomonadota > Gammaproteobacteria > Alkalimonas > Alkalimonas mucilaginosa. Next base: position 315,176 of record NZ_JAUGZK010000003.1, on the reverse strand, counting down.
TAGCATAAGCAGCCAGACTGCCATCACGGGAGAATCGAATCGTAGCCAGTGAGGTGGTGCCATCTGCACTGAATGTGTTGGGATCGAGAAACACTTCTGGTTCACTACCATCTTTTTGCCGGTAGAGCACAAACTGGTTTTGCAGGCCATCGTTGCGGTAAAAATAGGTATAGTCTCCTTCCTGAAAAGGAGCACCTAAGCGTTCAAAGTTCCAGGAGTCCTGCAGGCGTTGTCGGATGTTGCTTCGATAAGGGATGTGTTCCAGATAAGCGAAGGTCAGTTCATTCTGGGCTTTTACCCAGGCTTCGGTTTCGCTGCTGCGATCATCTTCCAGCCAGCGGTATGGGTCGGCGACTTGCCGGCCAAAGTAGTGGTCTACCACTGAGCCGCGATTGGTCTCTGGGTAGCTTAGATTGTGTGGACTTTGGCTGTTGTGGTGTTGGGATGCATCGGTAATGGATTGGCCTCCACTGCAGGCGGTTAACAGCGCAGCTGTAATCAAGGGCAGGGTGTATTTCATGCAGGTATAAACTCCAATGATTGTTGTTATTTTTTAGCAAGGTTAACAAAATAAAGGCATAAAGCCCATGCTGGTTGGGTGCTGCTGGCCGCAGAAAGTCTACGGACTATGGCTTTGTGGCTACCTTGGTGTAAAAAAGCCGGACCATCAAAGCATGTCCGGCTAGCTGAGTGAGGCTAGTGGTAGCCTTTACTCTTCATCTTCTACCAGCGTCATCAGCGAGGTATTACCACCGGATGCAGTGGTATCGATGCTGATGGTCTTTTCTGTGACCAGGCGTTTGATCAAAGTATCGTAATATTCGGCACTGATCACCGGCAAAATGGCACCCTGGCGTTGAGCCAGTTGCTGGCTGAAGTAGCCCAAGCGTGTGGAGCGGGCGGCAACCACAGCCCCTGCCAGGTGTGGGTGGGCCAAAATAGCTTGCAACTGATTGGGCCTGGCAACCTGAAAGACGCCCTCAGCAACACCGGTGGCGATAAACTTGTCTTTAAAGGCAACGGCTTCTTCGTAAAACAATTCTGATGCAACAGTGATGACTGTATTACCGGCCGCAAGGGCGGTGATAATAGAAATCGCCCAGAAGTTAAAAGAAGTACTCTTATCGGCATAGCAGACCACACAACCACGAGGTTCAATATGCAGAGTATTCGATTCGCCGGTCGGTCCTGGCAAGGTGATAGACTTGCGCATGTGTTTTTCCAACCGGTTGAGCTGTGCGCGGGCATCAGCCAGCGTCATGGCCAGATCATCCGCCAGCTCGTCGATTATATCTACCGTCGCGATTTTTGCTAAAAGCTGGCGAACAGCGGAAACCCGGTCATTCAAGGGGGTGGAGCGCCAGATTTTTTCATCACGCAGCGAGTTTGCCATCAGAATAGCTACCTGCTCATCCGCATCCTCGGTATGGTGCAAGTCCAGCTCGTCTGGAGTCAGGCTGGTCATTTGTACATTATCCGGTGAGGCTTTCTCTTTCACCAGTCGCTGCAGGTAGTTCGGGCCGCCGGCTTTGGGGCCAGTACCGGATAAACCACGGCCACCAAAAGGTTGCACGCCGACAATGGCACCAATCATATTGCGGTTGATATAAACATTACCAGCCCGTGACATCCTGGCCAGGTATTCGCAACGGTCTTCAATCCGTGAGTGCACACCCATGGTAAGTCCGTAGCCGGTACCATTGATTTGATCAATCACCTGGTCCAGCTCATTGGCTTTGTATCGAATGATGTGCACGCAAGGACCAAATACTTCCCGTTTCAGGACAGACAAGTCCTTAATTTCATACAAGCGGGGAGCAAAAAAGAAGGCGCCATTGGTGGTGTTGTCCGGGATAGGGCATTGGTAAAGCAGCTTGGCTTTGTCTTGCAGGTCATTGACATGCTCGGTCAGGCTTTTTAATGCCTTGGCATCAATGACTGGGCCAATATCGGTCGATAATAAAGACGGATCGCCGACATGAAGCTCTTTCAAAGCTCCTATCAGCATGGCAATAATGCTATCGGCCACATCATCCTGGATAAACAGCACCCGCAGTGCAGAGCAGCGCTGACCTGCACTTTGGAAACCGGAGCTAATCACATCATCTACCACCTGTTCCGGCAGGGCGGTGGAATCGACAATCATGCAGTTTTGACCGCCGGTTTCGGCTATCAGTGGCACTTGCGTATCGCTACGGGCAGCCAGTGTTTGCGAAATAATGGTCCCTGTCTCGGTGGAGCCGGTAAACATTACAGCCTGAATCCGGGGATCGGGCACTATCACTTTCCCCACCTCACTGCCGCGGGCAATCACCGGCTGGACAACGTGCTCTGGCATACCAACTGACAGCATCAATTCTATGGTTCGCAGTGCAATCAGGCTGGTTTGCTCGGCCGGTTTTGCTATCACCGTATTACCGGTAACGATGGCGGCAGCAACCTGCCCCAGGAAAATCGCCAGCGGGAAGTTCCAGGGGCTGATACACAGAATAACGCCCCGTGCTTCAAAGCGCTCATCGGTAGCCAGCTCTTCAGCCCTGGCTGCGTAGTAGCGACAAAAGTCAACGGCTTCCCGCACTTCATCGATCCCATCCTGGGCAACTTTACCTGCTTCTTTGATGCAAAGTGCTACCAACTCATCATGATGCCGCTCCAGAATATCAGCAATACGGCGCAATAGGTTGGCCCGTTCTTTAACATCCGTGGCAGACCAGCTTTGAAAGGCAGCTTCGGCATTGGCAAGCAAAGCCTGCATTTCATCCGCGCTGTGCAGCCGGACAGAACCTATCACTTCCTGGTGATTGGCGGGGTTTTTTACCGGCAAAGCATCTTCAGCTAGCTGGCTGGCATCAATACGGTGTTCTTCAAACCAGCGCGCTAGGTTCTCTTTAAAGGGCGTGATGGTATTGATATCGGTCAGATCCATGCCTTTGGAGTTGGCACGCTCCGCTCCGTACAAATCGATGGGCATTCTAATCTGGCTATTATGCTTATTGCGCAGGCCTTGCAGGGTTTCAACCGGGTCAGGCAGCAGAGCTTCTACCGGCTTGCTGGTATCCACAATGGCGTTGACAAAAGACGAGTTTGCGCCATTTTCCAGCAAACGCCGCACCAGATAGGCCAGCAAGTTTTCGTGTTGACCAACAGGTGCGTAAACACGGCACTGAATTTTTTCTTCTTGCACAATTTGATCGAACAGTGACTCTCCCATACCATGCAGGCGCTGGAACTCAAAGCCGACATTATTGCCTTTCGCTACTTCCAGAATAGTGGCGGCAGTGTAGGCATTATGGGTGGCAAATTGCGGGTAGAGCACATCGCGGGCTTCCAGCAACTTTATTGCGCAGGCTTTGTAGCAAACATCGGTGGTCGCTTTGCGGGTAAAGACCGGAAAATGCGCTAAACCAAGCTGCTGGGTTGTTTTAATTTCAGTATCCCAGTAGGCTCCTTTTACCAGACGGACCATCAGTTTACGGCCCACTCTGCGGGCCAGCTCCGTGACCCATTCAATAACGAAAATAGCCCGCTTTTGATAGGCCTGAACTGCTAAACCAAAGCCATTCCAATCACCCAGTGCATCGTCACTGAAGACGGCTTCAATTACATCCAGTGACATATCCAACCGATCGGCTTCTTCGGCATCCACGGTAAAACCAATGTCGTACTGTTTGGCGATCAAAGCCAGAGCTTTTAACTTGGGTACCAACTCATTCATCACCCGATCGCGGTGGCTGAACTCATAGCGCGGATGGATGGCGGACAACTTAACGGAAATTCCCGGACTTTTAATGGGCCCCCGGCCATTGGCAGCTTTGCCAATGGCATGGGTTGCGTCCAGGTAGTTTTGGTAGTAAAAGTCGGCATCCTTCATGGTGCGGGCCCCTTCGCCCAGCATGTCGTACGAGTAGACGTAGCCTTTTTGCTCTTTGTCCGCGGCTCGTTCAATGGCGTCTTCAATGGTTTGGCCCATCACAAACTGCTTGCCCATGATTTTCATGGCAAAGTTGACCGACTTGCGGATCACTGGCTCACCAAGGCGACCAATGGTTTTTTTCAGGATGCCAAATTGCTGAGCCTTGGTTTTATCGCTGTAATTTACCATCTTGCCGGTGACCAGCAGGCCCCAGGAGGATGCATTGACAAATAAGGAGTCGCTGCTACCGAGATGTGAGCTCCAATCGCCTTTGGCCAGCTTGTCGCGGATCAGCAAGTCCTGAGTACGTTTATCCGGCACCCGTAACAGGGCTTCGGCCAGACACATCAATACCACTCCTTCCTCACTGGAGAGGGAAAACTCATTCAATAAGGCATCAATACCGCCCTGGCCATCCTGATCTTTACGGATGTTGTGCACAATTTGTCGTGCCCGCTCCCAGGCTCGGCTGCGGGCTTTTACACCCACCTCGGCCAGCGGCAGGATATGGTTGATGACTTCGTTCTCATCAATGCGGTAAAAATCACGGATTTTTTGTCTGATGGGGCAATCGGTGGTCAGGTCACCATGAAATAGCATAGCTTGGTCCTTTCATTCTGCGGCGCAGACGCTTGCAACACGACTGCAGTTTTTCGTGACGTATGGCTGGTATTCTAAAGAAAAATACACAGTAGATGTTGGTTTAATCGCTACTTTGGCCATGACATTACAGGGCATAACTGCTGATTTACCCTATAAAATACTGCCTGTATGGTGGCAAGCATAGCCTATCCAGCATAAAAATGACGTCTAAACCAACACCGACAGGTGTTAGTTTATACAGGGCAAGAGGGGAAAAGCTTATGCTGCCTGCTCTTTAGCGGTCGTTGCCGGTGAGCTTGGCGTGGCTTTTGTTTTGGTGGGTGCTGCTTTGCGTTTATTGCTTAGCAGGCTTATCAGCTCATCCTTATGTTGCGCCAGATACAAGGCCAAAGCTTCCTGGGTTGCCTGCTCAGGGATGAGAGTGCTGTGCTCGAGAAATTCGGTTAACTCATCTGCAATATCCAACATTTTATCGTAGGCATCTGCTTCTGCTTTTGAGCTAAAAGTCATCTTTTCTTCTCCGTTTCGCTCGACCACGTACTTGACGATAACCGCCATCTTGTCTCCTTAGATAGGTTGATGATAACGAACTGTCTATTTATACAGTTGTTGGTGGTCAATGTCCAGCCATTGGCCGCTTTTTGTTTGTTGCCGCATCTGGTGGTAGATTAGGCATCATCCGTTGACCAATGACAGGAAGACAAGATGTGGGAGAGCAGGCGCAGTTATCAGCACGGCAATGCACCGAAAGCTTTTAATTCAAATTCAGCAGATAAGGACGCGCAACGTGATCGTGCCCGTATTATTCATTCGGAAGCTTTTCGACGCCTGCAGGCTAAAACCCAGGTGCTTGGTGTTGGCGAGCATGACTTTTATCGCACGCGATTAACACACTCGCTGGAGGTTGCCCAGATTGGCTCTGGTATTTGTGAGCAGTTGCGCGAACGCTATGCGGATCATGCCGATTATCTGGAATGGTTGCCAAGCCTGAGCCAGATTGAAGCAATCTGTCTGGCGCACGATATGGGACATCCACCTTTTGGTCATGGTGGAGAGGTAGCGCTGAATTACTACATGCATGCAAAGGGTGGCTTTGAAGGCAATGGCCAGACTTTGCGCATTATGGCCCACCTTGGGGAGTACTCTCCCCAGCATGGCCTGGATTTAACCCGGCGTACCATGTTGGGTGTACTCAAGTACCCGGTGTTGCATCGTGACGTGGCTTGCTACCCGATCGAACTGGCTGAGTGCAGCAGCAACATTGACAGCTACAAGCCCCCTAAGTGCATTCATGATGATGATGACAGCGTGCTGGCCTGGGTACTGTCTGCTTTGCCGCCTGAAGATGCACAGTTGTTTCGCAGCATCAACACTGAAGGCAGTAGGCCCAAGGCTTGTTTCAAAGGTTTTGATACCGCCATTATGGAGCTGGCCGATGATATCTCTTACGGGGTGCACGATCTGGAGGATGTGTTGGCATTGCGTTTGGTCACAGAGCGGGCCTGGCAAGAGGATGTGCTGAATAAACTCAGTGGCAATGATGTGATTTCAAAAGCGTTGGACTTCTACAATCGTAAGTTATTTTCTGAGTCGAGCACCGATCGTAAGCATGCCATCAGCCGATTGATCGGTTATTTTTTGCCGGAAATATCCATTGTCAGACAGCAGCGTTTTGCGACGCCTTTGCTGGATCTGCAGGTGCAGTTATCGGCGGAAGCCAGCGCGACGTTGCAAATCTTAAAAGACTTTGTTTACAAACATGTGATCCGCCGGCCAGAGGTGCAAACCCTGGAATACAAAGGACAGCAACTGGTGATGAAGCTGTTTGCGGTGCTTAGGGATAATCCGGAGCGGTTGTTGCCGCCTGTGGTGTTGGCGCGTTATCAACAGACAGCCCAGCAAGATCGCGTAATTTGTGACTATGTAGCTGGCATGACGGACAGCTATGCCATTAAGTTGTACCAGAAAATTTTCAGCCCGGATATGGGCTCGGTGTTTGATCGGCTGTAAAATGATAAAGGGGGGCGCGAGCCCCCGATGTGATCAGGCTTTAGAATTGAAGCCTGGTTTGCAAGTACCAGAAACGGCTGCCAGGCATCTCGTAATTGGAAGGATCATAACCATTCAGGGTACAGGACAGGCAAATAGGTGGCTCTTTGCCAAACAGGTTGTTCAGTCCAATCACAACCTGCAAACCACTGAGTAGCTCATCCGTCTGCCAGCTAAATTGCACATCATGGTAGACCACAGAGCCAAGACGGTTTTTGCCTGTTTCCGGACGATTTTGGCAAACGGCAAAGCTGGCAGCGCGGCCACAACTTTCTGTTAATTCACTCAGGTAACGCATGGTCCAACTGGCATTGAGGATGTCGTTGCCCCAGTTAAAGTTCAGGTTGCTGCTAAAACGGGGAATACCACTGTTGTTTACTTCCACAGCCACGGTTCTTGGTTGACGCTCATTGTTGGCATCAAATACCCGATGATAATTCATCATGGTGGTGCGCCAGTCGACCCGGAGTTGGCCATAGTCGGTGGCTGGCTGCAGCCAGCTGATGTCAAAATCCACACCTGAGGTGTCGATTTTACCGATGTTGGTCAGGGCATTGCTAAAGTTATCAATGGCACCTAAGGCATTGCGCTGAATACCCCCACAGAAATCATCACGCAGGGTTTGTACACAAAGATTGAGCTGGGTTTGTGCATCCAATGCCTGAATCGCCCCTTTCAGTTTGTGCCGATACCAGCTGACACTGAAATCCAGGCGCTCCGACCAACTGGTTTGGCTGGCAAACTCGGGGCTATAGACCAAGCCGAAGTTGTTACTGGTAGAGGTTTCCGGTTCTAACTCCCGGTTACCGCCTGTGATGATGCCGATCTGTGGGTTGGGTTGTTCATAGCTGGCAGGGACTCCCAGCGCAGCACAATTGGCTTGAATGCCCGCATCAGTTGGTGCCGAGCAAGGATCGGTCAGTACAGCATCGAAACCACTGGCAGAGCCAAATAATTCACCAATATTAGGTGCCCGAAATCCTTCAGCCCAGCTACCCCGTAACAACAGTTGGCTCGATAGTTGCCAGCGCAGGCCAGCTTTACTGGTTAGCTCGCTGCCAAAGGTAGAATAATCCGAGAAACGGCTTGCCAGGCTCAGATCCAACTGGTCGGCAAATGCCAGGTCACGCAACACAGGAATGCTGAGTTCTGCATAGACTTCATTAACATGGTAGCTTCCCGAGGTGGGTGAGGAAACGACGCCATTGTATTCACCAGCTACGGTTAAGCCATCAGGGCGATAGTTACCACGGTATTTGCGGTACTCCCAGCCGGTGGCAAAAGCCAGCTCGCCGGCAGGTAAGCTGACGAGCTCACCGCTCAGGTTGGCCGAGAACAGATTCAGAGTGTTTTCACTGTTATCCCGCACCACTGGTTGGATATAAGCCAACATGTCCGGAGTCAGTGCATTGGCACCAAACAGATTCAGGGGGACACAGCCCGCTTCGGCCTGGCAGTTGGCTATAGGGCCTAAACCAGTCGCCAAGCGTCTGGCATTGTAACTGCCAAAGTTAAGCTGCTCGGCCCGGTTGGTACTGTAGGCGGCATTGATATCCCAGTTAAACCAACGGTCGCTGTGAATAAAATCACCACTGAAACCAGTTGATAGATAAAAGGTATCGACGGTTTGCTCAAAACGGCGCGGGCCGCCCTCTAACGGACGGTAAGCCAGCATCAGCAGGTTTGGATCCTCACCGCCAGCCACCAAATCAAAACCAAAGGGGTTGTAGGGGTTGTCGGCTGCAATGGTCAGATTATCGGCCCAGAAATTGGTAGGGTTAGCCGTGCCGATAAAGAGTGGCTCTGCGGCGGCCTGGTTGGTGCTCTTGCGTTGGTTATAAAGACCACGAAGATACCACTGGGTCTGTGCTGTTAGCTGGTAACGCTGTTGTGCGAATAATGACGAGCGTTTGTTTGGTGTTTGAAGCAAGTTGTATTCGGCATAATTAAAGCGATCATCGTCGCTAAAGCAGCTGAAATTATCGCTACGCTCACAGCCAGTCAATGCTGGATCATAGGCTGGGCTGCTGCTGGTAGGAAATAGCGCTTGTCGTTGGTTGGTGTTCGGATCAATAAAGTCGATCAAACCTGCTGGTATGGCCGCGCTACCCAGCGCATTGCCCGTACCAGGGTAGGGCAGGCTGGATTGGGCACGCGTATTGGATGCTACCGCTTTTTGGTCAAAAAAGCTGGCCGCAATGAAAAAGCTGTGCCGTTCAACCTCGCCGCCAAAGCTAAGCTCTAGCTGGCCTTGATCACCATCCCCTTTGGTAAACTGCCCAAAGCGTGCATTCAATGCTGCCCCGTTTTGTGATTGACGGGTAATGATATTGACCACGCCGGCAATGGCATCGGAGCCGTAAATGGATGATGCACCATCTTCCAGCACTTCAATGCGATCAACAATCGCCATTGGGATGGTATTTAAATCAACAACGCCGCCAACACCCGACGCAGAGCTTTCATTGACCCAGCGCAGGCCGTCGACTAAGACCAGCACCCGCTGGGTACCCAGATGCCGTAAGTCTACAGTACTGGCACCGGCACCAACACCACCACCGTCGGGTGGAAAACCAAAGTTTCCGCTGGAATTAAAGCGGGTATTTAATGCTGAACCAGAGGCTGTAATGGACTGCAGTAAGTCACCGATCGAACTCATGCCCGAGCGATCGATGTAATCCCTGTCCAATATTTGCACCGGATTGTGTCCTTCCAGTTCGGATTGCCGTATCCGGCTACCGGTCACCTGGATGCGCTCGACATCCGTTGCTTGCTCCCTTTGTTGTGCCTGTAGACTGGCGGGCAGAGTACTGAGTGCACTGAGTGCCAGAAAGATCCCACTGTAGTGATAACGCATAATTCCTCCGTAGTTGTTATCATTATTTATTGTTTTAAATTTAATTGATGTTTTAGTGTCACCTTATTGGTGCACCAGGTTTCATACTAGACAAAGGAAACGATATAGCAATAAATTGGGTGTTTATCTGTTAATTTTATTGTATTCATAAATTTACAATGTTTTTTGTCGTAACAGTGGCAGGCTGGAAGGCAGCAAAAAAATGTGCTTATTTGGTCGGCAACGTTGAAAAAACGCCGGTTTCTGTTTAGATTGAATCTACAGCAATAAGATAGGGATGACGTAGGATGAAAAAGTGCTTGATAGCGATTGTATTCAGTGCAATTGCAGCCAGCTCCTGGCAGTTGGATGCTTCGACCAAGGATTACCGCTTACTGACGGTTGCGGGTTATCTGAACTTTTATTTACTCAATCTAAATGCCTGCCAGGATTTTCATCCGGCAGTGCGGCAATCGGCCTATCAGGCGGAAGCACAACTGTACCCCTGGTTGAATAAACTTCAAACGAAGATTGAAGCATCCAATGATTTTGATTCCGCCATGCTGGCTGGTATTGTGCTACGTCGTCGTGCCATGCTGAACGATCAAATTGAAGACAATGATTTCACGGTGGATCATTGTCAGGCCATTGTGCAGATTCTTAGTACTGAAGGTCTGGATGAGACCCTGCTATCCGTCTTAAATTAAACCGGATCTGCAGCAAGTGAAACCAGCTACGGCTGGTTTTGTTGTTTCTGAAAACCGCAATCCATTTCTATGATTTTCTGTTACAATCCGTCAACTTACCTCAATCGTGGATCCTAAGTTGGCATCAGCTGTATTGCAATTGCAAAATGTGTCCTTGCAATTAGGGCAGCGTACCGTGCTGGACCAGATATCCTGCAGTGTTGCTGCTGGCCGGGTGCTTGGTGTCGTTGGCCCCAACGGGGCCGGCAAGAGCTCTTTGTTGCGATTGTTGTATGGCGAGTTGCAGGCCAGCCAGGGCCAGGTATTATTTCACCATAAAGCCATCAGCAGTTATCGGCGGGCTGAACTGGCGCGGCAGATGGCGGTGGTGATGCAAAGTCCTATGCCTGTGTTTAGTCTAACCACCGAGCAAATGGTGATGCTGGGACTGGTACCGCACAAACGCTGGTTTGATCCAACCACCAGCCAGGATTACCATCAACTGGAACTGGCTTTGTTAAAAACCGGTTTGCTGGCGTTGCGTCATAAAAAGCTGGCAGAACTCTCCGGCGGTGAGTTGCAACGGGCTTTTATTGCCAGGGCTTTGGTACAAAATGCCCGGGTGCTGCTGCTGGATGAGCCGACCAACCATCTGGATGTGCACTATCAACACCAAATTTTGCAGTTGATCCGCCAACTTAATCTGACCATTGTTTGCTGCCTGCACGATTTGAATCTGGCAGCCAGTTATTGCGATGACATTTTGCTGCTTGATAACGGCCGTTTGCAGGCCTTTGGTACTGCACAGCAGGTGCTGACCGCTGAGCGGTTGAGTCAGGTGTTTCAGCAGCCATGTCTGATGCTGCCTCATGCACAGCTGGAAAGACCGGTGATCCATTTTTATGCTAAAAAGCCCGGAGAGCACCATGGCTAGGGCTGGCTATTTTCGTTGGCTGCTGGCACTCGTTGCCTTGCTGTTCACTTTATTGATGAGCATCCGTCTTGGCAGTGCCGCCCTGTCTTATGGTCAAATCTGGCATATTCTGACTACGTCAGATAGCAATGCCACCTTTCAGGCGATTATTTGGCAAATTCGCTTACCGCGCATAGCCATGGCCTTTTTTGCCGGGGCAGGCCTGGCCATCTGCGGGGCTTTGTTGCAAAACATGAGCCGAAACCCCTTGGCGGACCCCTATTTATTTGGCCTGACAGCCGGTGCCGGTCTTGGAGCCAGCTTGTCGATGATTGTTTTTCCCGAGCAGCAGCTGCCCTTGGCGTTGTCGGCTTTTGTGGGAGCCAGCCTGGCTGTGCTGCTGGTGGTATTGGTTTGTATTCGTCATGGCTGGCAGCAACTGCAGGTGATGTTACTGGCCGGGGTTGCTGTGTCTTTTATGCTGAGTGCGATCAGCAGCTTTATTTTGTATTTTGCAGAGCCTTTTGCTGCCAACAGGGTGATCTTTTGGTTGATGGGGAGCTTAAGCCGGAGTGACTGGCAGGGTGTGGCAGTGGTAGCTCCAGCTGTGCTCTGTCTCTTGCTGGTGGCACTCGCTTTTCGCCGGCAGTTGGATGCCATGTTACTGCATGACGAGAGTGCCCGTACTTTGGGTGTGTCGGTAGAGCGGGTGCGATTGTTTTTCTTACTTGGCACCTCTGCAGTCACTGCTTTTATTGTGGCGCAATGCGGTGGTATCGCTTTTGTCGGCTTGATGATTCCTCACCTGGTACGACAATGGTTTGGAGTGACCATGCTGCCTCTGTTGCTGGGTTCTGCCCTGGTGGGAGGCATTTTTTTAATCTGGGTGGATAACTTTGCGCGCAGTTTGTTTATGCAGCAAGAAATTCCCCTGGGTGTTATTACTTCCTTACTGGGGAGCGTGTTTTTTCTGCTGCTACTACGGCGGCAACAAGCGGGATGAACCATGACAGACGATTACAAAGCAAAGCGACATCGAGCCCGGCAACAGCAACTAAAGGAGCAAGTAGACCAGGCGGTTGCTAAAGCCGATCAGGATAAAGGCCTGCTATTGGTGCTTACCGGTAATGGCAAGGGCAAATCAACGGCTGGCTTTGGCACAGTGACACGTGCCGTCGGCCACGGTTACAAAGCGGCTGTGGTGCAGTTCATCAAAGGCGACTGGCCGTGCGGGGAGCGTAACCTGCTGCAGCAGCATGGCGTGCCTTTCGCTGTCATGGCCACTGGCTTTACCTGGGATACGCAGGATAAAACTGCTGATATGGCCGCTGCAAACAGTGTCTGGCAGCAAGCAAAAGTTTTTTTAACGGATGAAAGCATTGACTTGGTGTTGTTGGACGAGTTGACGTACATGTTGAGTTATCACTATCTGGATTTGGATGAAGTCCTGACCTGTATTCGCCAGCGGCCAGCTGGTCAACATGTGGTGGTGACTGGTCGGAATTGCCATCGCCGCTTGCTGGAGCTGGCTGATACGGTGAGCGATATACAGGTAGTTAAACATGCGTTTGATGCCGGCATTCGTGCGCAGCAGGGGGTGGATTGGTGAAGTGGTTTGCACTGTTGCTGTGTTTTTTACTGCAGGCACCTGTTGCAGCAAAACCAGAGCGTATTATTTCGCTGGCTCCCCATATTACCGAGTTATTGTATGATATAGGAGCGGGTGATCAGTTGGTTGCGGTCAGTGATTTTAGCAACTACCCTGAGGCTGCTCAAGCCTTACCCAGTGTTGCTAACTACGCGCATATTCAGTTGGAGGCGGTTTTGGCCCTGCAGCCTGATTTGGTGATTGCCTGGCGAACGGGAAATCCGCAATCCGATCTTGCGCGTTTGAAACAACTGGGTGTGCGGGTGTTTTACTCCGATCCGTTGCAACTGGACGACATTGCGCCTGAATTACGCCGTTTAGGAGCCATCACCGGCAACGAACAACTGGCCGAACAGCGGGCTGCTGCTTATGAACAGGCTTTGGCAGCACTGCGGCAGCAGTACCAGCAATTGACCCCGGTACGGGTATTTTTTGCGATGTCACAGCAACCACTGTCTACCGTAGCCAATGCCGCCTGGCCCCAGTTGATGCTGGAGGTCTGCGCTGCCGAGAATCCCTTCGCAGTCAATAGCGCTGATTATCCACAATTAGGGCCGGAGCAATTGCTGCTGGCAAATCCTGAATTGATCATTCAACCTTCGGTAGGTGCGCAGGCTATCCGGCCTGAACAATGGCAGCAGTACGCCAGTCTGATTGCGGTACAAAAACAGCAGTTTCTGGCGGTCGATGCTGATCTGATGTATCGCTTTACCCGGCGGAGTCTGGATGGGATCCAAGCGCTTTGTGAGGGCATAGACCAGGTTCGTCAACACAGGGCCGATTGATTTTACTGCAATCACCAGGTTTTTTTTGCTAAGCTTTTGGCTGGCCACAGGCCGTTACCCGATAATAAAAGCAACAGGGTATCCAAACTACAAAGATAACAATGGAGCAAAAAAAGTGAAGTATTCAATCCTAATGCTGGTCGCCTGCCTGGCGATAATTGGTTGTTCAAAAAAAGATCCCGAACCCCGTATCAGTGAGAAAGGTGCACTGGTGATAGTAGGTGGGGCACTCAGTACCAGTAATGCAGCAGTCTACCAACGGTTTATTGAGCTGGCGGGTGGACCAATTCAAGCGCGCATTGCGGTAATCCCGGCAGCCAGTGGCCAACCTGTGCACTATTTTGAGCAGTTCCGAGATGACATGCTGCATTACGGCCTTACCAAAGATCAAGTGACCTTATTACCTATCGCCGTGATGGATGATCGCAGTACCGCCGATGTCGATGAAAGCAGTTGGGCACAGGGTGGGCATGATAAGCAGTTGGCGAAATCTTTGGAGCAATACACCGCCGTCTGGTTTCTGGGAGGCGATCAGACCCGAATTACCAAAACGCTGTTGCCTGATAACAAAGCCACGCCGGTATTGACGGCTGTACGTGACTTGTATCAGCGTGGAGGGGTGGTAGCGGGCACCAGTGCCGGTGCAGCGATGATGAGTGATGTGATGATTGCCGGTGGTGATTCCTGGCATGCCCTGATGCAGCCGCCAGCTGAGCGCTATGAGGGCATGCAGGATCAGGAAGCCGGCCCTCTGATTTTGCGTACCGGTCTTGGCTTTTTTAAAGACGGCATCATCGACCAGCACTTTGATCGCAAGTCGCGCTTTGGCCGCTTGCTGGTTGCCGTGCAGCAAAATCGTGCCCTATACCCGGTAGGTTATGGCGTTGATGAAGACGCTGCTCTGATCTATTACCCACAACGTCGTGAAATTGAAGCCCTGGGCTATGGTGGTGTCACCATTATCGATGTCCGCGAAGCACGTAAAATCAACAATCCGCATGGTTACCATATGGAAGACGTCCGTATTAGCTTTATTCAGGGTGGTGACAGATACCATGTTGGTGAGCATCGTTTTATTCCGCACCCGGCTAAATCTGCGACCATTGGCCGTGAGTACCTGGATCTTGCTGAGCCAGTAGTGGTCTCGGGAGTGTTCAGCCGCAACAGTCGTTTAAAGGATTTAATTGGCTTTGATTTGGTGGATAACAAAGGAGCCAGTGAAGTAGTGAGCTATCTGCACCAAGGCGAGGGACTGGGTTTCACACTGCGCTTTCGTCAGGATGACAAAACACAGGGCTACTGGCAGTACCTGGATGGCATGAAAGACAACAGCAGTGCTGCTTTTGTGCTGCTGGATGTGGTGCCAAGCCGCTTTAGTATTACCGAGCTCAGCCCTGGCAGCCCATAACTTTGCGTCTCATGGTTGGAGCTGCAGATGCAATGACTAGCAGAGTGGCTCCAACTGGTAATGGCCTGCTTTAAAATCCTCTGCCAGCTCGTGAGAGCGGGCAATCACTTCCCGCCAGTCATGGATCCGTGCTTTATCCGGCCGATTAAAATCCTTGCGATCAGGGATTTTTGCACCAGGCAGAGAAGCCACCCAGTCAGCAGTAGGGCACAGTAGCACGACATTGTGGTAGTGAGCAGAGAACTTACGCCGCCAAGGCAGTGACTTGTCGAACCAGCCTGGGGCAATGTAAGGATAAAAGTGTGGATAAAGCACCAGACCGTGCTGGCTGAAAGGCCAGTCAAAATGATAATCGGTGACGCCACCATCGTAAAACAGCCCCCGACCTGCGCCGGGGATATCCTGCACTGGGTCCAGCACCAGCGGTATGGAGCCACTGGCCTGCAATGCCGGTAACAGATTTTGTTCACTCAGTTGAATGGTGCGGGTAGGTAAGTCCTGCAGTGGGTTTTTGGCTAACTGACTGTCGGGTGCATAAAACAAGCAGCGCTCAAAGAAAAAGCGTAAATGTCGACGGCTGGCTAAGTTAGCAGCTGCAGTCAGGCTTAAGCCTGCCAGTTGCCCAACTTTATGACGTGAACGGGTCAAAGCTCTGGCGCGTGCGACCGTGAAGTTCAGCTTAAATAGCGGGTTGTTGATGACTTCATGGATTTTATCGGGATCCGGGAAAACGCGCTTAATCACCGTCATCGAAATATCAGTAATTTCTTTGCTGCTGGCTTTGGCCGGGTAACACAAGGTGGAGTAGGCATCGCAAAAGCGCTGGCTGGCTGCCACCGGGTTTTGCTGAGCATAACAAGCAAAGCGCCAGGCACCGGCCGAACTGCCCAGCAGCTGCAGTGGTTGCTGACGACCTTGGAAAAACTCACCGGTCAGGTACTGGTCCAGCCCAAATAAACTAAACCACTTGGGTCCGCCACTGGCACCAACCAAGGTGGTGATGTCGTTGGCATTCAAGCCATGCTGCTGAATATGGGCCAGAGCAGTGGGCCCGGCTAAAACACGTAACCTCATAAAGCGCCAAACAACTTCTGGTACATGGTTTCGGCGTATTCATCGGTCATACCCGACAAATAATCGCAGATCACCCGCAAACCAAGGCCATCCTTTTGTGCCTGTTGCCAGCGTTGCTGGGTATTTTGTGGCAGCAAACGGCTCGGATCCGAGGCAAAGGCGTCAAACATCTTTAGCAGCATGTTCTGGCAACGAAAGCGGGCTTGTTGAATATCGGGTTGGCTGATGACATTGCGAAACACGAAACCTTTCAGCAGTTCCAGCAGTTGTTGCTGTGGTGCTGGCAGCCTGGCATTAAAACGGATCAGGGGTTCGCTCGCATCCGGCAGGCATTCATACAACTCTGCCGAGGTAATAAAGGCATTGACCAAAGCGCCGATGGCATTTTTACGCAGATGATGCTCAGGCCGGAACAGCGCATCCGTGACCGGTTGCATTAGTTGCTGCATGGCTTGTGGTAAGGCAGCAACCGCGGCCGGGATCTGAGCGCGCCACTGCTCTTCGCTGGCATAGCCGGTGACGATGGCATCTTCCAAATCATGCACACCGTAGGCAATGTCGTCGGCCAGCTCCATAATGGAGGCATCCAGCGATTTATAGCACGACTTTTGCCAGGGGCTTTGCCCAAGCCGTTCCAGTTGCTGAAACAAAGCACGATCGGTGGCGCTAAGCGGAGCCAGCACCCAATCCAGCACATCGGAGTCTTCATGGAATACCGATTTCACCGCTTTCCATGGGGTCAGGCTCAGCGGTGACGGTTCGCTGTTATCCCCCAGCTGCTCAGGCGGCAGTACCGGGTATTTCAGTAAACCCAACAGAGTACGGCGGGTCAGATCCATGCCATGGTGTTCGGTGTAGGGTTCCAGTTTGCTGACAATACGAAAGGTCTGGCCATTGCCTTCAAACCCCCCGGCATGCAGCATTTTGTAATTCAGCGCCGTCTCGCCACCATGACCAAAAGGTGGATGGCCAATATCATGTGCCAGGCATAAGGCTTCCATCAGACTTTCTTCCGGTAGCTGTTTGGCCAGCTCTGGCTGTTGCTGGTACCGGCGCTTTAGCTGATTGACCAGGCCGGTGCCTATCTGAGCCGCTTCCAATGAGTGCGTCAGGCGGGTGCGGTAAAAATCATTCTGGCCGACTCCCATGATCTGGGTTTTTGCCTGTAAACGGCGAAAAGCCGCTGAGTGCAAAATGCGAGCGCGATCGCGCTGCCAGGGAGTGCGTTGATCATGCTGCCGGTTCAATGAGCGGTCAGAGCGCCGCTCCAGCCAGGGTGTACTCATGCCATCTTCCTTATGTTCAAACACTATCTTACGTTAAAGCCTACTTAGGGTCGAGCCCTCCATCAATTAGGACTTTAACTGGCGCAAGTATTCTTTTAAGTCGCGTTTCACCTCGGGCATCAGCAGGTAAATAGCCAGAATATTGGGTACTGCCATCAGGAAAATCATCGAGTCGATAAAATTAAACACCGCCAGGATATTGGGTACGGCGCCAATGGAGACCACCATGCAAAACAGCACTTTAAACAGGTTTTGTACCCGGCTGGTTTCACCAAAGATATAGCTCCAGGATTTCAGGCCGTAGTAAGACCAACTGATTACGGTGGAAAAGCCAAACAGCAGCAGTGCGACCATCAGCACCAGTGGAAACCAGTCAAATACGCTGGCAAAAGCACTGGAAGTAAGGCGCACGCCATCCAGATCACTGCCGAGGTAAGCGCCGGTTAAAATGATCACCAGGGCAGTGATGGTGCAGATCACCACGGTATCAATAAAGGGCTCGAGCAGGGCGACAAAACCCTGTGACACCGGGTGCCGTGTTTGTGCCGCTGCATGGGCAATCGGTGAAGAGCCAATCCCTGCTTCGTTGGAGTAGGCAGCCCGGCGAAATCCCTGAATAAGCACCCCAATAAAGCCACCATAGGCGGCTTCAGGGGCAAAGGCGCCATAGACGATGGTCATCAGAGCCGCGGGCACGGCATCCAGGTGGCTGCCAATAATCACCAGCGCCGCCAGCAGGTAGATAGCGCACATCATGGGTACCAGCCGGCTGGTAACATTGGCAATGCTTTTGATACCACCGATGATCACTACCGCCACCAGCAGGGCGTAGATAGCACCAAACAGCCAGGCATTGTCAAAGCCCGTGACGCCTTTGACCTGGGCATAGCCCTGGTTGACATGGACAAAACCGGCCGAGCCAAAGACACAGGCCATGGCAAAGAAAATCGCCAGGGCCTTACCAAGACGTGGCAGCTTGAATTTGCGAAGTGCCACTTCAATGTAGTACATAGGGCCGCCAGAGTAGCTGCCATCGGCTGCCTGATGGCGGTATTTAACGGCCAGGGTACATTCGACAAATTTCAGCGACATCCCCAGTAAGCCAGCCAGGATCATCCAAAAAGTGGCGCCTGGACCTCCCAGTGTAATGGCCACAGCAACACCGGCAATATTGCCAGTACCAACGGTTCCCGATAAGGCGGTGGATAACGCCTGAAACGGAGTGATATCGCCTTGCTGGCGTGGATCTTTATAACGGCCGGAGACTACGTTTAATGCATGACCAAAACCACGCACATTGATAAAGCCCAGATAAAAGGTACTGAACAAAGCGCCGGCCATCAGCCAGAGCACCACCACTGGCAGCTCGGCGCCGCCAACCGGGATGGCATAGAATACCGCGGACGATAACTGGTTGGTAAACCACTCAAAGGCGTGACGAAAGCCGGGCTCAGTAGTCATGGCAACCCCTATTGTTGGTAGCTGCCTAAAAACTGCTGTAAGCGGTCAATGGCTTGTTCCAGCTGCTCTTTGTGTGGCAAAAAAACAATACGAAAGTGATCCGGTTCTGGCCAGTTAAAAGCGCGACCATGCACCAACAGAACTTTGTGCTGCCGCAAAAAATCCAGCACCATCAACTCATCGTCTCTCACTTTTATTTTGCTGCGATCGATCTTCGGGAACAGGTACATGGCCCCTTTGGGGCGGGTGCAGCTTAGCCCGGGTATTTGATTGATCTGTTGCCAGGCGGCATCCATCTGTTCGTAAAGACGGCCTCCCGGGGCTGTTAACTCAAAAATACTTTGGTAACCACCGAGTGCGGTTTGCACTGCGTGCTGGCATGGCACATTGGCACAAAGACGCATAGAAGCCAGAATACGCAGGCCATCGACATAGTGCTGAGCCTGACGTTTGGCACCGGAAATAAATAACCAACCAACGCGAAAGCCGGCGATACGGTAATTCTTTGATAAACCACCAAAGGTGAGCAGCAGCAAGTCATCGCATAACGCCGCTGTGCTGGTATGCTCGGTCCCATCGTACAGAATTTTGTCGTAGATTTCGTCGCTAAGCACCACCAGCTGGTGCTGACGGGCAATTTCCAGCAAGGCCAGCAGCACTTCGTTTGAATAAACCGCTCCGGTGGGGTTGTTTGGGTTAATCAGCACCAGCGCTTTGGTTTTTTTGCTGATTTTGCTGCGCAAGTCATCCAGATCCGGCGCCCAATCCTGTTGCTCATCGCAGCGATAATGCCGGGCTTTGCCACCGGCTAAGTTCACCGCCGCTGTCCAAAGCGGGTAATCAGGCGAGGGGATCAAGACTTCATCGTCGTTATTGAGTAATCCCTGCAGTGCCATCAGGATGAGTTCTGACACCCCATTGCCAATAAACACATCATCGGCATCGGCACCACGAATTCCACGTTGTTGATAATATTGCGCCACAGCAACCCGGGCCGGATAAATACCCTGAGAGTCGGAGTAGCCCTGGGCTGTTGGCAAGTTGTGTATCACATGCTTTAGAATTTCATCCGGTGCTTCAAAGCCAAAGGGGGCAGGGTTGCCGATATTGAGTTTTAAAATACGGTGGCCTTCTTCCTCCATCCGTTTGGCTTCCTGTGCCACAGGGCCGCGGATATCGTAACAGACCCCTTCGAGCTTGCTTGAGCGTTGGATGGGCTTCATAAGGGCTACTTTGCTTCTTGGTTTATACGTCTGGATAGCCAGATACTACCTGATCTGAACCGGCAAAAGAAAGCCAAAAGCAGGGCTTTTGGCTGCAAAATGATTATTTTTTTCGCGTCACCGCTCAACCCATTACTTCAGTAAAACTAGTTCAGATGCGTCAGGCTGATATCACCGACACCAACATTGGCCTTGAACTCTGTGTTACCTTGCCCGGTCCATTCCAAGGAGCCGCCGACCAAATGGCGGTCTGCTTTGAAGTTACTGGGAGCATTGTGCAGGTTGACATTACCAACACCAGCCGATAATTCAATACGCTGATACTGCTCAGCATTCAAGCTGCTACTGATTTGGCCGACCCCAACATCAATTTCATAACTGCTGCTGATGTTGTTGGCATAAAATTGGCCTACCCCAAGATCAGCTTTTACAGCCAGTTCAGCAGGTACGGTCAATTGCCAGTGTTGTTTGGTGTTGTCTTTAGGAATGCTCAGGCGCAAAGTATTGCCTTCTCGCTGTTGACGCAGCTCGGCATTGCCAACTTTGTAGCTAAAGAACCACCAGCGCTTTTCTCCACGCACATCCACCGTGAGTAGAATGCGATCAGTATTTGCCGGCGTGATCTGAATCTGACCAACACCCACTTCGATCAGCAGCTGTTGCAGTGATGAGGCATCCAGCTCAAGTTCAAGCCGCTTTTCGTCTGCATGGCTGGGACTTAGCGCACTAAATAGCAGGAGCATGGTGATTAAAAGCACTTTTTTCATGGTAATTTCCTTTCGTTTGCATACATAAAAGCAAGGTTTTACAGCTTTAAAGCACTAATTATGCCAAAAAATATTTGTTATTTATTATCAATAGCTTAGCTCTGTATAAGGCTGGAATGTGCACATCAAGTGTACAGAAAAGTTCGTGCATTTGATGATTTAAGGGTAAAATACACTATAAAAGGTGGTTGCAGATGGCTTTTACGTTAAAGCAAAAGAGCCAGGCTGGCAAGCAGGCCCATCGGCAAGCCAAAAGAATGAAAGCAGCTTACAGGTGATAGATGCGATTTTTGAAGTTCCCACTACTAACGGCCGTTACAATGTTAGTGCTGTATGCACTGTATTATCCTTTTATGGAATCAACAGTGACTGAGCCAGAGGTTGTTGTATCGCAAGAACCAATCGAGCACCCCTTACGCTCGGATGTGATCAGTTATGCGCGATCTGAGCAGGTGCGTAAACGTTTGGCTTATCCAACATCGGCACCGGCCAAAAAACCATTGCCGGATTTTGATGCCATTGCCGATATAAATGAAAAGAAGCAAGCGTTTTTTGCCTATCTTGGCCCTCATGTCGCACGGGAAAATGCCCGTTTGCGGTTTCTCAGAAAACAACTGCTAGAAATGAAAGCACAACTGACGAATCGTCAGCCATTAACCGTGCAGGATTATGCATTCTTGTATGCATTGTACGATGAGTTTCGCATGGACGTTGCTCAAACGGATGACGACAGTTTCACTGAACTCTTGAAGCGGGTCGATATATTGCCTGCATCTTTGGTATTAATGCAGGCGGCCAATGAGTCGGCGTGGGGGACCAGCCGCTTTGCGGTGGAGGGGTTGAACTTCTTTGGTCAATGGTGTTTTCGTGAAGGCTGTGGTTTGGTGCCATTGTACCGTGGTGAAGATCAGTTTCATGAGGTCGCTCGCTTTGATTCGGCCGGTGCCAGTATCCGCAGCTATTTCTACAACCTGAATACCTTCCATAGCTATGAAGAGCTGCGGGATATCCGGGCCGAGCTGCGCAGCCATAACAAGCCGGTTCGAGGCGAGGAGCTGGCCCGGGGCTTACTTCGCTACTCGGAGCGAGGGGAGGATTACATTGCTGAAATCAGTGGCATGATCCGCTTTAACTGCCCGATTTTGCAGGAAGTGGAACACATTGTTACCATCTCGCCGGCTTGCTAGTCAGCCATGCAGGTACAAAAAAATAGCCAGTGCAGACTGGCTATTTTTATTTTATTTCGCAGCAAAGCACTGCACTAAACTGCAGTGGTCGGCCGGTACTAACTCAGTTCGACCACCTGGACGGCTGCCGCGGCCTTTTCGTGCTCTTCATCGTCGGTTATCGGTAGCTTTGCCGGTAAACTAACCGGGTCAAAGGCAGTATCGCTGGCATAAGCTGCATCGTCTTTGGACAGTTGTTTAAAATCAAACAAACTTGCATCAGCCAAATGCGAAGGAACGACATTTTGCAGTGCCTGAAACATGGTTTCTATGCGACCAGGAAAGCGTTTATCCCAGTCTTGCAGCATCTCTTTCACGACCTGGCGCTGTAAACCATCTTGCGAGCCACATAGGTTGCAGGGAATGATAGGAAAGGCTTTGGCTTCGGCATAACGGCTAATGTCCTTTTCCCGGCAATAGGCCAGAGGTCGAATCACCATATGTTCACCATTATCACTCAGTAGTTTGGGTGGCATGGATTTCATCTTGCCGCCATAAAACATATTCAGAAACAAGGTTTCCAGCATATCATCGCGGTGATGGCCAAGCGCAATCTTGGTAGCGCCCAGCTCTTTAGCTGTACGGTACAAAATACCACGGCGTAATCGCGAACACAGTGAGCAAGTGGTTTTGCCCTCGGGGATTTTTTCTTTCACAATAGCGTAGGTGTCTTCGGTGACAATTTTATAGTCGACACCAAGCTGGCTTAGATAGTTGGGCAACACTTCAGCCGGAAAGCCTGGTTGTTTTTGATCCAAATTTACCGCCACAATGGAAAAGTCGATTGGGGCCGACAATTGCAGATTCAGCAGGATGTCCAGCAGGGTATAACTGTCTTTGCCGCCGGATAAGCAGACCATGATTTTATCGCCAGCTTCAATCATATTGAAGTCGGCAATGGCCTGGCCAACTCCACGGCGAAGTTTCTTATGCAGCTTATTCAGGCTGTACTGAGCTTTGGCTTGAGCAGAATGCGACATAACACCACCCTGAAAAAAAACGGCGCTCAGTATAGCGGATCCGGCGCCGTTTCCATAGTGCTCAGCAAGGCTTAATTAAGACTTCTGCAACGGACTGACAAAGTCCTCTGGTTTTACTGCCAGTACATCGCAGTCCAGCCGATCAATAACATGCTCAGCTGTGTTGCCAATGATGGCTGCGGAAAAGCCGGTACGGCCAATGGTGCCTATCAGCACCATTTCAGCATCCAGTTCACGGGCAACTTTTGGGATCACATCCTCGGGCATACCTTCAAGTACATGGGTATGATCATCGCCTATGTTATGCTGACGAGCCAAGTCTTTTACGGCATCGACGTGATGACGCTTCATGGTGCTGTTGTATTCCTGTGGATTGAACTCTGGAATTTCAATGGCAATATTGACCGGAGTGCCCGGATAAGCATTGACCAGGTGCACCTCTGCAGACAGCATGCCTGCCACTTTTTTGGCTTTGTTGATCAGGCGGCTATTCAGCGATTTATGGTAGCCTTGTTCACTGCCAGCATTGACCGCTACCAGCACATTGCCACCTTCCGGCCAATCGTGGTCTTTGACCAGGAGTACAGGGCAAGGACACTTTCGCAGGATATGCCAATCGGTTGGTGTGAAAATCATGGACTTGAGCACATCGTGGTCATGGGTACCTTTAAATACCATGTCGTAACCCTCGTCCAGTACGGCTTTGACAATGGCTTCAAAGGGCCTGTTGTGCCATTCGACATGAATATCAACGACCAGACCTTTGTCGCGGTAGGGGGCAACCAGTTCGCTGATCCACAGTTCACGATCTTTAATCACCGCCTGACGCATAGACTCTCGCTCTTCGCCAGACAGCATGGTGGTCATTTCGTAGGAAAAGTCATATATCGATAAAAAGGCGGTAAGACTACAATCCTGATAGCGGGCGTACTCAACAGCCCGGTTGAGTGCTTTTTGTTGTTCGGTAGTGGGATCAATCACTACCATGATATGTTGGGGTTTGGACACAGCATCGCTCCTTATGGTGCTTTGACTTCATTCAGTGTAGTTAAAAAACACAGCGATGCCGAGTGAAAAACATGCGTTGTATCAAACAGAAACAAAATAAAGTGCAGCGGCCTGGCTGCCGCCTTGCTAGCTGGCGATGCCGGCCATACCACCCAGGCTTGCTAAGGCTGCTGCATTACTGATGCTGATAAACTTACCATCAACGTGGATAAGCTCTTCTTTATGAAAACGCCCCAGGATCCGACTGATGGTTTCCACCGTTAAGCCCAGGTAGTTGCCAATTTCACCCCGTGTCATGGTAAGGCGAAACTCTTTGCCTGAGAAGCCACGGCTGTGAAAACGTTGCGCCAGATTGGTTAAAAAGGCGGCCAGCTTTTCTTCAGCATTTTTTCGATTGAGCAGCAACATCAGTTGCTGATCGGCGGAGATGTCCTGACTCATCAGACGCATCAGCTGTTGACGCAGTTTGGGCAGTTCGCCCAGTAGTTGCTCCAGGTTCGCATAAGGGATCTCACAGACCATAGCTGTTTCCAGCGCCTGAGCGTAGCTGACGTGTTGCTCGGTGTTGATGGCTTCAAAGCCCAATACATCGCCAGGTAAGTGAAAACCCGTGATCTGTTCTTCGCCCTGCTCGGTCAGGGTAAAGGTTTTGAAGGATCCGGTACGAATGGCATAGAGCGCCTGAAAAGGCCGGCCAGCTTCGTACAGATAATCGCTTTTGTGCAAAGGTTTTTTGCGTTGAATAATGTCATCCAGCGTATCCAGCTCGTTGTCGTTTAATGTAAAAGGCAAGCAAAGCTGACTGAAACCACAATCCTGACAGTTGATTGACGAGTGGGCCATAACAGATCCATAGTTGTCGCTATATTGGTGATAGCTTAAGAAACTAGCCGCGCCAAGGCAAGATAAACCGTATAAAAACCGTAACCACCGAGCAGCAGGGCGGTGCCATACCGGAACCAGCCTTGTTGTTTCAGCTGGGTGAGTCGTGTTGCCAGAGTCGCGGTGAGCAAAATAGCGGGCAGGGTGCCTGCACCAAAAGCCAACATAATACCGGCGCCGGCTGTGGCACTACCACTGGCCAGGCTCCAGCTCAGGGTGCTGTACACCAGGCCGCAGGGCAGCCAGCCCCAGCACAGACCATAGCCAAAGGCCTTGTAAGGGCTATTCAGTGGCATTAGCCGGCTGCTAAGGGGTTGGATCCGCCGCCAGACGCCTTGCCCCAACCGTTCCAGATGCAGTAGCAGGGTGGATAATTTTGCTATGTACAGCGCCATCGCAATCAGCAATAAGCCGGCCAGCAAGCGCAGCCACACCATTGAGGCCCCTGTCACTTGCAGTGCAACAACACCAAAATAGCCCACGACAGCACCGAAAAAAGCATAGCTGGTTAACCGGCCAAGGCTTAGTAGTAGTTGGTAACCAAAGCGACGGCTTGGCGACATAGCGGGCATGGATAGTTGCAAAGCAGCTACAATACCGCCACACATTACCAGGCAATGGCTACTGCCTATCAGTCCAATCATCAAAGCTGCAGCCAGGTCAGCGGGGTTCATGGTCACTGCTGTTGGTTGTGTGGTCAGGTTGCCCGGTTGGTTCGGTTTTAGCCGGAGCCTTGGGCTCGTCATCGAACAAAATGCTAAAGCCCTGTTTATCGAGATCGTCGAATTGTTTGCTTTTCACTGCCCAGAAAAAAATAGCCAGCCCTATCATGACAAAAAGTACTGCTATTGGGATCAGAACATAAATAACACTCATGATTTGAGTAACCTTAGTGAGTTGGATACCACCAGCAAGGAGCTGAATGACATCCCCAGCACGGCAATGTAAGGGGAGACTAGACCGACCACCGCCAGTGGAATGATGATCACATTGTAGCCCACCGACCAGGCCAGATTTTGTTTGATGGTGCGGGCGGTTTGCTCTGCGCCTGCCAAAAGCGTGGTCAACAGGCTTAAATCATTGCGCAGGATCAGCACATCGGCCTGATTCTTCGCCAGATCAGTACTGCCTTGCAGTGTGACTGAGACGTCGGCAGCATGAAAACAGGCGCTGTCGTTAATACCATCACCGATCATCATAACTTTCTGTTGTTGAGCGGTCAGTTGCTGGATCACGGTTACTTTCTGCTCCGGGCTACAACCTTTCTCCAGCCAATCAAAGCCTAACTGCTGCGCTACCCGCTCCGCCTGGCTGGAACTATCGCCGGTTAACAGACCCAGTTGATAGCCTTTGGCTTTGAGGGTTTGCAGCAACGCTGGAACTTCTGGCCGTAATTCGTCCTGCAATTCAATGGCGGCCTGCAGTTCGTGGTTAATGGTCAGGTACACCATTGCACCCCGAATTGGTTTCGCCCGACAGAATGCGGCATTGCCTACCTGAATGAGCTGACCTTGCCACAAAGCTGATATACCGGCGCCTATGCTGATTTGTACCTTGCTAAGTGTCAACTCCTGTTGCAGATAAGGTTGAAAGGCTTTGCCAATCGGATGCTCGGAATGCCGTTCCAGATTGGCGATCAGGTTCAGCAAGCTGGCTTTATCCTGCTTTGTCTGCAGCAGATGAACCTGATGCACACTAAAACGCCCCTGGGTCAGGGTGCCGGTTTTATCAAATACGATTTGTTGAATATCGGGCAATCGATCCAATACCTGATTGTTTTTAATCAGGATATGCTTGCGGTTTAACTGTGCCAGTGAGCAGGTGATGGCAGTAGGGGTCGCCAGTGCCAGCGCGCAGGGGCAGGTAGCAACCAAAACCGACAAAGTGACCCAAAAAGCACGACTGGCATCAATCCAGAAGAACCACACCAAAAAGGTGGCCAGCGCTATCAACAGTAAGCGCTCGACAAAATACTGAGCCAGTTCGTCGGTTTTTTCAGCCAGTTTGGGTTTTTGATTCAGCGTCTCTTGTTGCAACGCAATGATCTGGCCAAGCCGTGATAATGCCAGTGGTTGACCGACTTTAACCTGCAACACACCATCATGATTAACGCTGCCTGCCAGTACAGTACTGCCTGCAACTTTTGCGATAGGCTGGTATTCGCCAGTTAACATGGATTCATCGACGCTGCTGGTGCCGTCGAACACTTCGCCGTCGGCTGGCAGGGTTTCACCGGCTTTCACCAAAATCAGGTCGCCTGGTTGCAGTCGCCTGGCTGAAGTGCTCTGTGGCTGACCATCGATCAATTGGGTGGCCGTGACCGGCATGATTTTTAATAGATTACTGGTGGCATCCCGAGCTTTTGCTCTGGCCCTGTATTCAAAAAATTTGCCCAGTTGCAAAAAGAATACAAACATGCAGACCGACTCAAAATACACTTCACCGGTTTCGGTGACCGTGGCATAGGCGGAGGCAAAGTAGGTGTAGTAGATGGCCAGGCTGACTGGCACATCCATATTCATTTTACGATTGACAATGCTACGCCAGGCGCTGGTGACGAAGGGCAGGGCAGCATAAAAGGCCACCGGAGTGGTCAGTAGCAGGCTGATCCAGCGCAGGTAATCCTGATGCTCGGGATCAATGCCAGTCCATTCGCCAAAGTAGAGCGCTATTGCCAGCATCATCACCTGCATCGACAAGATACCAGAGACGGCCAACCGCTTTAAATAACGGCTGAGCTCTGCTTTATGGGTTTTTTCTTCCTGATCGGCGGCAAAAGGGCTGGCCTGATAACCCAGTCGGGCAATGTCTTGCAGGATATGACTGAGCTTCAGCTGTTCAGGCAGCCATTCGATCTGGGCGCGCTGCGTGCCTGAGTTCACACTGATACTGGCAATCCCCGGCAGTTGCTTCAGGCGTCGTTCAATCAGCCAGGCGCAAGCGGCACAACTGATACCACTAATGGACAACTCAATTTTACTGCGCTCTCCCTCGATGCTGCTTAGATCAGCCAGCACATCCGGGCTGTCGTAACTGGCCAATTCTGCGGCCAGATCAGCGGGCATCGCATCGGCTTTGGTGGCGGGTTCTGTTCGAAAACGGTAATAGTCAGCCAACCCCTGTTGAATAATGGTATCGGCTACCGCCTGGCAACCCGCGCAGCAAAAAGAGCGTGGTTCACCTTCAAAGGGTAATACAAATTGCTGACCGGTCAGAACCGGCTCGTGGCAATGAAAGCAGCGCTCAGTACTCATAGTGTGGTTAATAGCCTAGCTTCACTTCCTGCTCGGCAGGGATATCCAGCGTTACCCGCAAACGCCACTCCTGACTGTCGTCAGACACCACTAAGCGAAAACGTCCACGCGGGGTGTGCGGCAGGGTGGCAACATAGAGCAACTCGCCACTGCGCTGTGCATCCACTTCAAAGTCATTGGCACCTAAGGTGGTATGATAGAAATCCAGATGGATGCTTTCACCCAGAACGGCGTTCTCGTCAAAGCGCACCACGGCACGATTACCAATCACCAGTACATGGGCTTCCAGATTACGCAGTGCCGCTTCGCGGTATTTTTCCAACCGGTTATTGATGGTCCGGCCTTCCCGGTAGTAGTCATCGACTACCATTTCCGGCTGGTTTTGCAGCATGATGTAAAAGGCCCAACCGCCACGGGCAAAAGCAATTACTGGCAGCAGAATTAAGATCCAGGGCCAGAGTTGTTTGTACCAGGGTTTGGTATCTGTATGCATGAAAGCGTTCCTCGTAAAAATAAACCCCGAAGCCGGGGTTTATTCTATCTTAATCCAGCCAGGGGATCAGTCTTGTTTTGGCTCGGGGTTGGATAAGCGGTAGACATAAGCGGTTAGAATATGCACCTTATCTTCGCCCAGAGTGTGACGGAAGGCTGGCATTTCGCCAAAGCGTCCCTGCGTCAAGGTTTCGGTGATATCGGCAGCAGAGCCACCGTACAACCAGATGTTGTTGGTCAGGTTCGGGGCACCAAAAGGTAAATTGTGGGCCACACTGCCTTTACCGTCATTGCCGTGGCAGGCTGCACACATAGCAAACTTGGCCTGGCCTGCTTCGGCATCTCGTTGATTGACGGTACGGCCAGATAAGCTCAGTACATAAGCCGTCATTTCACGGATACCTTGCTCACCCAGTGCATCTTTGAAACCTGGCATGGCAGCTTTACGGCCATACAACAGCGTTTCTTTGATTTTCTCTGGCGTACCACCCCACAACCAGTCATTGTTGGTCAGGTTTGGAAAGCCACGCTGACCACGGGCATCTGAGCCATGGCACTGCGCACAGTTTTGCAAGAACAAGCGTTGGCCGATACGTAAGGCTTCCGGATCGTAGGCCAGATCCAGTACATCACGTTCAGCAAATTGCCGAAACACCGGGCCATAGACTTCATCAGCCCGGGCAACTTCCCGATCCAGCTGCACATTCATGCCGGCTTCACGCGCCGCGATAACTGCTTGCTCAGACTGTTCCAGCGACAAAATACCCTGATTGGAACTGGTCCAGTTTAAAAAACCTTTGTAATTGCCAAGGCCTGGGTAGGCCGCCAGGTACAACAGTGACCAGGCTATGGTGATATAGAACATGTAGGTCCACCACTTTGGCAGTGGGTTGTTCAGTTCCGAGATGCCATCGTGCTCGTGGCCGGTGGTTTCATCTTCGGAAACACCAACATAGTTCTTCAGGTTCCAGGTCAGCAATACGAAACAACCAACCAAAACCACCAGGGTGAAAATTATGATCCAAGCGCTCCAGAAGCTACTCATGATCGGACTCCTGTTTTTGTTTTTGTTTAGGCTTTATCTGCTCAGGCTCGTCGTCGAACACCAGGTTCGCCGCTTCGTCGAAGTCTTTTTTCCGACCTTTGCCGTAGGCCCAGATAATCAGGCCGACAAAACCTACAAATAAAATGACGGTTAATATGCTGTGTAAGGTTGCAAATTCCATCGTAATCACTTCAAGTGTGTGCCCAGCGATTGCAGATAAGCAATCAGAGCATCCATTTCGGTTTTACCTTGAACGGCTTTTGCCGCACCAGCGATGTCTTCGTCGGTGTAGGGCACGCCCAGGTTACGGAAGATTTCCAGCTTACGGGCTGTGTAGCGACCATCCAACACCCGCTCTGCTAACCAGGGATACGCCGGCATATTGGATTGCGGTACTACAGAGCGTGGATCCATCATATGCGCATAGTGCCAATCGTCGCTGTAGCGTTCGCCAACACGTGCCAGATCAGGCCCGGTCCGCTTCGAACCCCACAAGTGAGGGTGTTCCCACACATGCTCACCAGCGACTGAGTAATGACCATAACGCTCTACCTCTGAGCGGAACGGACGGATCATCTGGCTATGGCAGTTATTACAGCCTTCACGGATATAGATATCACGGCCTTCCATCTCCAGTGCAGTATAAGGGCGTAAGCCATGGACCGGAGTGGTGGTTTCTTCTAAGTACATCAGCGGCGTGATTTGTACCATGGTGCCAAAGCTAATGGCAATGATGGTGAAAATACCCAGCAAGCCAACGCTTTTTTCAATTTTTTCGTGATGATTTTTATTCGACATTGCTTGCTCCTTACGCCATGGCTTCAGCAACAGGCTTCAGAGAGTGGTTCTCTGCACGCAGGGTTTTGTAAGCGTTGTAAGCCATCACAAACATCCCAACCAGCACGAACACACCACCAATAAAGCGCATCAGATAGAACGGCATAGAGGCTTCGACACTTTCTACAAAGCTGTAGGTCAGGGTGCCATCGGTGTTGACCGCGCGCCACATCATGCCTTGCATAATACCGGAGATCCACATGGCCACAATGTAGAGTACGACACCAATGGTATGCAGCCAAAAATGGGTGTTTACCAGCTTAATGCTGTACATACGGCCCTGATTAAACAGCGTAGGGATCAGGTAATAGGTGGCACCAATGGTAATCATCGCAACCCAGCCAAGAGCACCTGAGTGCACGTGACCTACGGTCCAGTCGGTGTAGTGCGACAGAGCATTTACTGATTTGATCGCCATCATTGGGCCTTCAAAAGTGGACATGCCATAGAAGGACAGAGAAACGATCAGGAAGCGTAGGATAGGATCGGTTTTCAGCTTATGCCAGGCACCAGACAGCGTCATAATGCCGTTGATCATACCACCCCAGCTCGGCACGAACAGGATTACTGACATTACCATACCCAATGACTGGGTCCAGTCTGGCAGGGCTGTGTAATGCAAATGGTGCGGACCGGCCCAGATGTACAGAGCAATCAGTGCCCAGAAGTGTACAATCGATAAGCGGTAGGAATAAACCGGACGGCCTGCTTGCTTGGGCACAAAGTAGTACATCATGCCTAAGAAACCAGCAGTCAGCAGGAAGCCTACGGCGTTGTGGCCATACCACCACTGGATCATGGCATCGACAGCACCCGCATAAATCGAGTAAGACTTCACCAGGTTCAGTGGTATCACCATGTTATTAACCAGGTGCAGGGCTGCTACCGTAATAATGAAAGCACCATAAAACCAGTTAGCGACATAAATGTGGCTGGTTTTACGCTTTACCAGCGTACCAAAGAACACCACAGCAAAGGCAACCCAGACTACGGTAATCAGAATATCAATAGGCCATTCCAGCTCAGCGTATTCTTTGGATTGGGTAATACCAAGCGGTAGCGTAATGGCCGCCAGTAAAATCACTGTTTGCCAGCCCCAGAAAGTGAACATCGCCAGCTTTTCCGCAAAAAGGCGGACCTGACAGGTACGTTGAACGATGTAGTAAGCCGTTCCCATTAAGGCACTGGTACCAAACGCAAAAATGACTGCATTGGTATGAAGGGGACGGAGGCGGCTGTAGGTCAGCCATGGAATGTCAAAGTTCAGGGCAGGCCAATACAATTGGGCTGCAATCAGTACACCTATCCCCATACCCACAATACCCCAAAGAATGGTAGCGAGGGTAAAGAGACGGACAACGCTATAGTTGTAGTCAACTTCTAACGATTTAGTCTGGCTCATATCGAGTTCCACTGCAGTTTCGCTGGTTACAAATTATCCACTTGCGGGAAGTGGCCCTTTTTTTATCACCCCAAGCCGGTACGTACCTCACTGTACTGTACCCACTCTGGGCTATTCTGGTTGCGGATGATAAAGTGTTCACTTTCTAAAAGATAGTTGAATCCGCGGGTTTTATGATTTAGAACAAAGTCCTTGTTTACTAAGTAAACAAGTGTAGGTTGTCTTTGCCCATTTTGCTGTATTCCATGTAGAATTGTTCGTCTTGTCAGGATTAAAAGGTTTGATTCACTTATGCTCAAAGCCAGACAGCTTCGATGGGTGTCTTTGCTGTTTCTGTTGTCTTGTCAACTGGGGTGCCAGCCTTCGCAACACACTGATCAATCCGAGCTTTTGCTCTATGATAGCACAGCCGAGCGCCTGACGATAAGCCCTGCAACTGTTCCGGTGGAGTCTTTGTTAACTATGCAACTGCAGGCTTTGGCAGCTATAGCTGACATCAGTGCGGAGGTGACTGGTGATTCGATGTATATGGGACGGGTACCTGTTCGCTTTGATCCGCTGACTGATAATTTGTGGCAGGCGGAGTTTCTATTAGGCGCCTGCACCGATCCGAACATGCGGTGGCGATTGATGGTTAAGATACGCTATCAGGATGGCCGTGAGGTGCTGATTCATCAAACCTTTCAAAGCAGTTGGCGTTAAGTTAGCGGCGGGAGATGCGCTGGACTAAGTGCAGGGGAACCGCTTGCCAATGGAGTCTGGCGGTTTCCACACAAACAAACTGCTGATAACCATCATCTGCTACATCACTCAGTTGCTTACTTTTAACCGGGCCAGGATTCCATAACACCGAGCTGTCATGGCCTGCCTGCTGCAGACTAACAGCTACTTCGCCATCTTGAAGGAGTAATTTGTCCGTTGGCTGCTGATAAATACGATCGGTTTCACCGTAAAGCTGGGCACCTTGCAGGCCATCGTTGCCAGGTCGCTGCTGTACTTTATCCAGATATGGTCTTCCAAGGCCGTGGACTTTCAGTTGCCCGGGCTGATGGATCCGAAAATAGCTATGCAAAGCCGCTTGTTGGGGCAAGGCTTGTGCACAGCGCAATGTCAGTTGTAGCGCCTGGCTGGTTAAACGCAGTTCAAGTTGCAGTTCGGTAGCTGCCGCTTGCTGCGGTAAACGGTCAAACAGACAGTGTAAATGCAGTATGGCTTCGGTGGCGGTGCATTGCTGTTGCAGCAACTGCCAATGACGGGTTCGGGCTAATCCATGGCTGGGATGCTGGTTTGCCTCAGGGATATGCTCCGGTTGTGCTGGCCCAAACCAGGGCCAGCAGATAGGGATGCCCCCACGAATGGCCTGGTTGTTCCAGCCAGCCTGTTCAGAGAGCCAGAGCAGTTCGTCTCCGGCACTGGGTTGGTAGGATAAAACCTGCGCACCGTAGCTGCTGATCACGGCACGGGCTGGCCCGCAGTGCAGCAGCCAGCACGGCAGGTCGTGCAGGTGGGCAAAACCAGTCTGTTGCCGGATACTGCTTAGCATAGGGCGGCGCGGCCTGTTATTTCATCATCTGTACAGTATTGTCCAGCATACGGTTGCTAAAACCCCATTCGTTGTCGTACCAGGACATGACTTTGACCAGCCGGCCATTGACACGGGTTTCGCTGGCATCAAAAATGGATGACATCGGGTTGTGATTGAAATCTACCGATACCAGCGGTAAGTCGTTCACGGCCAGGGCTTCATTCAGCGGTGAGGTTGCAGCCGCTTGCCGAATGATGTCATTGACTTCGTCCACTGAGGTTTGACGACCGGCAATAAAAGTTAAATCGACCAGTGAGACGTTCAGGGTTGGTACCCGTACCGCCAGACCATCGAACTTACCTTGCAGTTCAGGCACCACCAGACCAACAGCGGCAGCTGCACCGGTTTTGGTTGGGATCATCGACATGGCCGCAGCACGGGCCCGCCGAACATCGGTATGGTAAACATCGCTCAGTCGCTGATCGTTGGTGTAGGCATGGATAGTGGTCATCAGGCCGGATTCAATGCCCAATGCATCGTTTAGTGGCTTGGCAATAGGAGCCAAACAGTTGGTGGTGCACGAAGCGTTGGAGATAATGGTCATATCCGGAGTGATGATGTTATGGTTTACACCATAGACAATGGTTGCATCCACATTCTTAGCTGGTGCTGAAATAATGACTTTTTTGGCGCCGGCTTCAAGGTGCGCACCTGCACTGTTGCGATCGGTAAAGAGGCCGGTACACTCCAGCACCACATCGACCTGCAGTTCTTGCCAGGGAAGTTTGGCTGGGTTACGCTCGCTTAACGTCAGGATTTCATCCTGATTGACATAGATGGCACGGTCTGAATGCTCGACCTGGGCCTGAAAAATGCCATGAGCTGTGTCATACTTCAGCAAGTGCGCATTGATGGCGGCATCGCCCAAATCGTTGATTGCGACAATTTTTATGTCGTACGACTTATTCGTTTCATACAAAGCCCGTAAAATATTACGGCCGATACGGCCAAAGCCGTTGATAGCAACACGAATGGTCATAAGCACCCCTTGGTTAAACGTTATTTTGTAGTAAAATTACATTGTTTGGCGAAATTTTCAAGCGATAAATGCAATTGCATACGAATTCTTGTAATTAAATAACGCAAATCGCCCGGGTTCAAGGTAATCTCAGCATAGCAAATAAAAACTCAGCAGGAAGGACGCCATGAATACAGTGCTTATGCAACAGGCTTTGCAGTTTGCTGGTATTGAAGCCAGTTACACCGATGCTTACGGTCAGCCACAGCAGGTGAGTGAACAAAGCTTGTTAGCCTTGCTGGCTGCGCAGGGTTTTGACACCCGTGATGAGGCGGGGCTGGCTGCTAGTCTGCAGCAACAGGAGCAGGCGTTATGGCAACAATTGCTATTGCCGGTGTCGGTGCAGCAGCAAGATCAACCGTTGCATCTGGAGCTTCGCGTACCCCTGGCGCTGGCAAACGAGCCTCTGAAACTGAACCTGATCACTGAAGATGGGAAGCAGCATCGCTTTACGCTAACCCCGGTAGATGGTGAGCTGTTGCAGGTGTATCAGCAGGATGAGCACGAGTACCAGCTTTACCAGCATGCGATTGTACCTCACCTCAAGCCTGGTTATCACCGCTTGCGGGTGACCAGCCCGGCTGCACTGAAGTGCGAGCAGTCTTTGATCGTCACTCCGCCTCATTGTTATCAGCCAGCGGTATTTGCAGAAAAAAAACAGTGGGGCGTCAGTGTGCAGTTGTACGGCCTGCGTTCAGAGCGTAACTGGGGCATTGGCGATTTTGGCGATTTGCAGCAACTGATTCGGTTACTTGCAGGCCAGGGTGCTGATTTCGTTGGTTTGAACCCCATCCATGCTCTGTACCCGGCCATGCCGGAACATGCCAGTCCGTACAGTCCTTCGTCCAGGCGTTGGCTGAACTGTATCTACCTTGATGTGACCGCCATACCTGGTTTTACGGAATCAACCGAATGCCAGCAATGGGTCAAGTCAGCAGCTTTTCAGGAGCAACTGGCGCTGCAGCGTAGCCTGGACTGGGTGGATTACACTGGCGTGATGCAGTTAAAGTTGCCTGCACTGCGTGCTTTGTATCAATGGTTTGTGCAGCATGCTACGGCGAAGCAGCAGGCTGCTTTTACCAACTTTAAGCAGGCTGGTGGGGATAGCTTGCAGCAACAGGCCTTGTACGATGCTTTGCATGCACACCTGTATGCGATGGATAGCAGTTACTGGGGCTGGCCAAACTGGCCGCAGAAGTACAAGGCTGCGGATTCTGCAACCGTAAAAGCCTTTAGCAAAAGCCATGCTGCTGATCTGGACTTTTACTGCTACCTGCAGTTTTGTGCCGAACAGCAACTGGCTGCGGCGCAGCAATTGGCCACAGCATCTGGCATGCTGCTGGGGCTCTATCGTGATCTGGCGGTAGGCGTTAGTGAAGCATCCATGGAAATTTGGGCTAATCCGGCTTTGTACTGTCGCGATGCCAGCGTTGGTGCACCGCCGGATCCGCTGGGACCGCAAGGGCAAAACTGGGGCTTACCTCCGATGTCGCCGCTGTCATTGTTTCAGCAGGGCTATCAGCCGCTGATTGATCTGTTTCGCAGCAATATGCAACATGCTGGTGCACTGCGCATTGATCATGTGATGGCATTGCTGCGGTTGTGGTGGGTGCCCAAGAGCGCGGCTGATGCCAGAGGCGGTGCCTATTTGTATTACCCCATTATGGACTTGCTGGGCATACTGGCGTTGGAGAGTCAGCGCAACCAGGTGGTGGTGATTGGTGAGGATCTTGGTACAGTGCCAGATGGTATTCGCGACTTATTGCAGCAGCATGGCGTTTATTCGTACCGGGTGTTTTTCTTTGAACAGGCCGCCGATGGCGGTTTTATTTCACCGGCGCATTACCCTTTACAGGCCATGGCTACTCTTTGCACGCATGATTTGCCGACTTTAATCGGCTTTTGGCATTGCGATGATTTAAAGCTGGGCGAGCAGTTAGGCCTTTATCCGGATGCAGCCCAGTTGCAGCAATTGTTTGAGCAGCGCCATCGCAATAAACAGCGCATTCTGGATTCGTTGCATGGCCATGGCGCTTTACCGCAGGACTATCCAAGGCAGGTGGATCAGGTTGGAATGGAGCCGGTGTTGGCCCACGCCTTGCAGTTGCATCTGGCGAAGGGACACAGTCAGTTGGTGTCTTTACAACTGGAAGACTGGATGCATATGACGCAACCGGTCAATGTGCCAGGCACCAGTGATGAGTACCCGAACTGGCGACGCAAGCTTAGTCAGACAATCGAGCAGTTAAGCCAGCAACCAGAACAGCTGGCTTTAATGCAGCAACTTAGCCAGGCCCGTTGCGATTGGCTGTACCGGTAACCACAGGAATAACGCAAAAGGAAGCAGGATGACTCAAGTGCAAGACTTGGCAGCAGTAAGCTGTGCACAACCATTTTCTTTGCTGGGCTGGCAGCCCAATCTGGTGAATGGGGAGCAAAAGGGCTGGTTGGTTCGTTGTTTTCTGCCGAAAGCAGAGCAGGTCGAGGTGCTGGATTTAACCACGGGAAAATCCCTTGGCGTGTGCCGGCCGGATCCTGCGGTGGCGGGTGTTTTCACACTACGATTGCCCCGTAAACGAAAAACGACGCCTTATCAGTTGCTGGTCACTCGGGGCAAGCATCAGTACCGCTGCATCGATCCGTACCAGTTTCAGGACGAGGCCTACCATGCGGTACATTTTGTTCATAGCCAGCCGCAAAACCTGTACCGGCAGTTGGGGGCACAACTGATACAACTGGATGTTGGAAAACACCAGCTCCACGCAACCCGTTTTGCTGTGTATGCCCCCAATGCCAGCAGTGTCAGCCTGATTGGAGATATGAATGATTGGGATGGCCGTTGCCACCCGATGCAAAAAACCGACTGCGGGCACTGGGTGTTAGTGATGCCGGATAGTGCGGCTGGTGTTCGCTATAAATTTGAAATCAAAGACAGTCAGGGACATTTGCTGCCGCACAAGGCAGATCCGGTCGGTTTTCTGGCCGACCAATACCCATCGCACGCTTCTCAGGTATACGATCACAGTCGCTATCAGTGGCAGGATCAGGCCTGGCAACAACGTGAGGCCGAGCTGATGTACCGTTCGGCGATGAGTGTGTACGAGCTGCACTTAGGTTCCTGGCGACGCAAAGAGAACAACGAACCGTTAAGTTACCTGGAACTGAAAGAGCAGTTAATCCCTTATCTACTGGATATGGGTTATACCCATATTGAGTTGTTGCCGGTGATGGAGCATCCTTTTGATGGCTCCTGGGGCTACCAACCGCTTGGTTTATTTGCACCCAGCTCACGTTTTGGCAGCCCGGATGATTTTAAAGCACTGGTCGATGCCTGCCATCAGGCTGGTATTGGGGTTATTTTGGACTGGGTACCGGCACACTTTCCGGACGATGGCCACGGCCTGGCCCGGTTTGATGGTACAGCATTGTATGAGTATGAAGATCCACGCCGGGGCTGGCACCCGGACTGGAATTCCTGCATTTATGATTTTGGCAAAGACACTGTCCGGCACTTTCTGGTGGCCAGTGCGCTGTATTGGCTGGAGCATTTTCATATTGATGGTTTGCGGGTTGATGCTGTGGCTTCCATGCTGTACTGGGACTACTCGCGTAAGGCCGGAGAGTGGGTGCCCAACGTGGATGGGGGCAATCACAACTACGAAGCCATCAGTTTGTTGCAATGGCTGAATACCGAGGTTTACCGGCATTTCCCGAAGGCCATCACCATTGCCGAAGAGTCGACTTCCTTTGCTGGTGTGTCCAAGCCGGTTGACCAGGGCGGCCTTGGTTTTGGTTTTAAATGGAACATGGGCTGGATGAACGACAGCCTGCGTTACATCAGCAAAGATCCGGCGTATCGTAAGTTTCACCATAACGATCTGACCTTTGCCATGGTGTATCACTACAACGAAAACTTTGTGCTGTCGTTGTCGCACGATGAAGTGGTGCATGGCAAAGGCAGCTTGCTGCATAAAATGCCTGGCGATGAGTGGCAGCAAGCGGCTAACCTGCGAGCCTACATTGCTTATATGTTTGCACACCCGGGCAAAAAGTTGCATTTTATGGGCATGGAGTTTGCGCAGGCGGCAGAGTGGAGCCATCAGCGCAGCCTGGATTGGCACCTGCTTGATTACGACAAGCACCGTGGTGTTCAACAGCTGTTTCGTGATTTGAACCTGAGTTACCGGCGTTGTCCGCCACTGTATCAATTGGATTATGAGCAGCAGGGGTTTGGTTGGCTTGATCACGACGATGCAGCGCATTCAGTGCTAAGCTTTTACCGGCAGGATGCATCAGCGGCCCGTATTTACGTGGTCAGTAACTTTACGCCGGTACCGCGTAACCAATATCGGTTAGGTGTAGCTGCCGCTGGAGACTATGAAGTGATCCTCAATACCGACAGCAGCTACTACTGGGGCAGCAATTACCATGTTGGGGCTGCGCTGCTGGCTGAAAACCTGCCGCATCAGAATCAGCCAGCCAGTCTGAGCTTGGATTTGCCTCCATTGTCTACCTTGTATATCCGGTGCAGGAACTGAACATGGGCTTACAGGTACCGCTGTTAAAAACCTCGGTTGGCCAGGCAAAGCCGCTTGGCCCAAGCCAGACTGGGCCGCAGTTGTGGAATTTTGCCGTCTATGCACCGGATGCGCAGCTGGTTAGTTTGTGCCTGTTTCAGCCGGATACCGAGGAGCTTATTGCAGAACTGCCATTTGCAGGGCGTACCGGTGAAGTCTGGCACCTGCAGGTCGATGGCATTGCCAACAACACTTTGTATGCGCTGTCGGTCGATGGCGAGAATAATCCGCAGCAAGGTTTGTGCTTTGATGCAAGCCGGTTGCTGATTGATCCTTATTGCAAGCAGTTAAACCGGCCTCAGCGTTTCCAGGCCCACTTGTACCAGGAAAAGAGCCCCCTGTTTATCAGCAAGGGAGTCCTTAGTAGCTGCCCGTTTGACTGGCAAGGCATAACCAAGCCTCAGATACCGGCTGAGCAAAGCATTATTTATGAAGCCCATGTCAAAGGCATGACCATGCAGCACCCCGAGGTGCCTGAAAAGTTACGCGGAACCTATCTTGGCTTATGCCATCCTTCTATTATCAATCACTTAAAGACGCTTGGTGTCACCAGCATCCAGTTACTGCCGGTGGCCAGCTTTATGAGTGAACCCCGGTTGGAGCAGATGCAACTGAGCAACTACTGGGGCTACAATCCGGTGAATTTTTTTGCACCGGATCCACGTTATCAGTCGGAAGATGCTGTGCTGGAATTTAAAACCATGGTGGGGACTTTCCATCAGCATGGCATAGAGGTTCTGCTGGATGTGGTGTTTAACCACAGTGCCGAAGCCGGGGAGGATGGGCCTGCGCTAAGCTTTCGAGGCCTGGCCAACCGGCAGTATTACCTGTTCCATAATCATGCAGATATTACCGACT
This sequence comes from Alkalimonas mucilaginosa, assembly GCF_036327005.1. Taxonomy (NCBI): domain Bacteria; kingdom Pseudomonadati; phylum Pseudomonadota; class Gammaproteobacteria; genus Alkalimonas; species Alkalimonas mucilaginosa. The sequence goes on along the minus strand of NZ_JAUGZK010000003.1, from coordinate 275,360 downwards.
ACCAGAGTTACTGCAATTTCACCGGCTGTGGTAACACACTGAATGTGGCACACCCGGTCACACAAAAGCTGGTGATGGATGCTCTGCGGTACTGGCTTACTGAAATGCAGGTGGATGGTTTTCGCTTTGACTTGGCGGTCACCCTTGGACGTGAGCACAAACGCTTTAACCCGTACGCTGCTTTTTTCCAAATCATTGCTCAGGATCCGGTGCTTAGTGAAGCCAAACTAATTGCAGAGCCCTGGGATGTTGGACCTTTTGGCTATCACTTAGGCCAGTTTCCAGCCAACTGGGCCGAGTTGAATGACAAATGCCGCGACAGCTTCCGTTCTTTTTGGCGCGGGGATAAAGGCAGCCTGGCTGAATTTACTACCCGGCTGCTTGGTTCACGCGATATTTTTCAAAAACACCGCATGCCGGCTAGCTGCAGCGTGAATTATCTGTGTTACCACGATGGTTTTACCCTGCAGGATCTGGTGAGTTACCAGCAAAAACACAATTGGCTGAATGGCGAAGAAAACCGCGACGGTCATGGTCATAACCTCAGCTGCAACCATGGTGTGGAAGGCCCGAGCCGGGATCCTGCGGTGGTAGCGGCACGCTACCAGCACAAACGTAATCTGGTAGCGACCTTGCTGCTAAGTCAGGGCATGATCCACTGGCTGGGCGGGGACGAGCTTAGCCATAGCCAGCGGGGCAACAACAACGCCTATTGTCAGGACAACGACATTAGTTGGCTGAACTGGCAGTTGGATACGGAGCAAAAAGACTTTCTGCAGTTTGTGCAGCAACTGATGGCACTGCGTAAGCGTTACCCCTGTTTGCAGCAATTGTCTTTACTGGATGAGCGCTACCAATTGCACGGTGATAAACACCTGGTGCAATGGTACTTGCCAGACGGTGAGCTAAAACAAAGCCACGACTGGCACGATCCGGAGCGGGCCTGCTGTTTGTTCAGCATTCAGAACACCCGCACCGACGAAACCTTGTTCTTTGTGTTCAATGCCGGCCAGAAGGAACAACCGATCCAACTGCCAGCAGGGGACTGGTGCCAGTTGTTCGATACTGCCCGCGACAAAGGCCTGCTGCAAGCTCCCAACCAACAACAGGGCCATTATCAGCAAGCGGCTTTTAGTAGCTCGTTGTGGCAATTGCACCAGGCCGGGTAACACCGCATAAGCTGCACTGCTGCTTTAGAGCAGCCGTTATGGCAACGCGCTAGTTGCCAGCAGCAAGTGGAGTACTGCTTTTGTTGCGCCAGCCCCTTAAGTCATAAAAAACTGTAAATAAGCTGTTCCCTTAAAAAACAAATTCCATTAGCATCAGTGATACCAACAATGAAGTGAACCGGCCCGTTCAACAGGCGTTTAGCTATCACTGAACAACGTGCTGGATAAAACAGTAAGATGTTAGGCATCAACAGGATTTACACATGGAACCTGACAGAATTTACTTCAAGGACAATCCCTGGCCAGAAGGCCATCCAATTAAAGCGTTCTCATGGTCGGCGAAAGTGGTGGGTGAAGATGTGTGGTTCGATCTGCATCTTAAATCAGCCGATTATTATGCGGAGCGCGATATAGAAGATGATGAGGATGTCGACTATACATCAGACTGGGCGGCCCCGATCGTCTGGGGTAATTATCACTCATGCACACTGTCTTCCAATTATTGGCACGATGGTGGATTTAGAGTATGCACCGTCGCTGAATACACACCGGAGCTGCTGGATGGTCTTGAGGTACTAGTTGATCCGAACCCCGAAACCATAAAGGACTGGGATGACCTTGCATTTCATATCTACCTGCTTGGCCATGATGCGGTCGGCAAACACCGGATCAGGTTTGAGCGGATCGGCAAGTCTATGCAATTCAAGATTAGGTGGTTGGGTGCGATTGCCCAGGCCTATGTGGGCGACTATGAGTTCAGGCACGAGTTTACAGCTTTGGTAGCTGCAGCAGAGTTTCCAGAGCTATCCAGCAAAAATGAATAACAAATTACTGCATGCGGGAAAATTACTCGCTAAGCTCCCGATTTTCTGGTGAGCAAGGTGCTATACAACTTAAGGAAGATTTGTGAAAATCTGGCGAAATGGAAAAACAGAAAAGATCTCTCTCTTTAAATCTATTTTCCTGCATATTTGGCTGGTTCCTGCGGTTCCTTTAGGCGTCTATGCTTTTGCTTTTTATATAGATGCTCGAGGCAATCGTTGGGGAGCGGAAAAGGAATATTTCCTACTCTCTATTTTAAATATCGAACAGTCGTTTACAGTTTTATTTCTCTCAGGCGTAGGATGCTTACTGTGGCTGCTAACTATCAAAGCTTTAACTATGCCTGTTTTTGTTCTTTCCAAAGAAAAACTGACGCTTTATAGCTATGGCTTTTTCCCTGATCACTTAGCACTTGCATCTCTAGCTGAAATTAGGCCTTATAATCTTGGCCCTATTGGCACTCTGATTGATTTCAAATCAAACGTAGGTACAAACTTCAGAGAGTTTGCTTTTCTTGCAAAGATAAACAAAGACGTCTTACAAGAATTAGTTGGTGAACATAGCGTTAAAGTTGTGTAGCTGGCGCTATCGAAAACACGCCCGCTCAGCTCGCAACAAGTTGCTTGCGTTTGTGGCGGGCGTTATGCCTAAGGAGAATTGAGTGTCAAACGATAGCCCTGTTGATACCGAAATTGCAGCTCTTAAATGGATTGTTGAAGTGCATGAATCAAACGGTGCTTTAGCCTCATGCTCTCGTTGCAGAATGATCTGGCTCATTGTAATGCTTGTTAGCACAGTTTTTGTTGTCGTCGCATATAAGTACCAACTCATTGATACAATTTTCCTATTTTTAGGTGCCGCTTTAGCTGGTGCAGCGTTCATGGCTGCAGGAATGTTTTCGCAAAGTAATGCGAGCATGTCAGTTCTAAGTCAGTATGTTGACATTGAGTCAGTAAAAAAGCGCTTAGATGAGCTGCAAGCATAACATGCACAACGTGTCCGCTGGGCGCTCAGCTGGTAACAAGTTGCTTGTTTTTGCAGCGGGCGTTGTATTTTTGGAGTAATTCGTGCCACATTGTAGTTGAACATTCGGCATCCTTGGATAGTGAGTTGATATTGCCGCTGGTATTTTCAGGTGCCCTGAAGTCAGAGCTATTTGAGACTGATGGTAGTGATATAAAAGTGAGAGCAATTACTTATTACAGCTATTTAACGGGGCCAGAGAAAGCTGATTTTGTGCATGTGGTTTTAAAAATCTTGTCAGGTAGAACCCTCGAACAAAAGCAATTGCTTTCAAAGTCAGTATTAGTTCAACTTCAAAAGCTTGAGCTTCAAACTTGCTCTTTAACCGTTGAAGTTGTGGATATTGAACGAGCCAGCTATGCAAAGTTGGTTAGTTAGACAGTACAAGCAAAATAACTCTTCCGCCGCGGTCTGAGCTTGGGGCTACCGACCCTGGTAGTACGATTAGGGTTATGCAAATGAACCACCGCATACGTGTTCCGTATCCAAGGTGCTGTGGGAGGAGAGGTGCTGTGAGGTGTCTCCCGATCCCGAATCTGAGTAATGACATGAAACAGTTAGCAACGATAGTTTTGCTCTTATTCTTTTCTTGGCCTGTATTTTCATGCTCTGCCAGGATGCACGGCGCTTTGTTAAGTCATGAAGAGCTTATTGATACAACGGATACCATTGTGTTGGCTGAACTAGTTGATACTGCCATGTTGTCCTATTTCAGGACTATTGAGGTAATAAAAGGCCGGCCACCAGTTGAGTTTCAGTGGGTAAAGTTTAGAGCGAGGCAATCGCATATCGTGAATGACTTTGATCAACACCGTTCACCAGAGTTTTGGAGCCAAGAGGCATATCGAGCTCCGTATCCAAATGGAAGCTGCTCACCATCATTAACATTTAATACTGGTGAACGGTACTTAATTTTTGTCGAATCACCAGGACATGGGCACTCGGCGGAAATCATAAAGAGTGAGAGTGATCTGTGGTATCTTTTTGTGAAAGAAAGGGTAGCTCATAAACAAGTAAAGGCAGCCGATGCTGAACAGAGCGCAGCTGCTTTGAGTGTTAGGCAATTCCATGACCATTTTTGAAGATGATATCGAGCGCTGGATAAAGGAAAACTATACGGACGTAATGCGAGCAAAACAGGCATTGGAACCTGTACTTACCATTGAAACCGCAATCAGCATCGGATGGAAAGCCTGCAGACATGGCGTACTGGATTGGAAAGCGTATTGCTGAGGCTTATTACCATCATTCTGAGGACAAAAGCCAAGCCATACGTGAGCTTGTGGGGTTTTCCGATGCCCATCAAATACTCAACAAAAGCCGCTATGGAGAAAGTTTTTGATGGAGGATTGCGTCCGCAGGTGTGCCACCGTTTCACAGGCTGTGTCGCGGGCGGCAGCTATCGTAGAGTCGTTAGTCTGCAACATACAGTCGCGGTTTGAAATGAAAAGCGTTGTTGTTATCTTTTCTTTGGTGTTTGGAACAAGCGTATACGGACAAGCACGCTCTATAACCGCAAATTTACCTATCGAGTTTGTTCCTGCTGGATATGTTGTTCTCGAACAAATTCAGGGCGATCTGAATAATGACAACCAACAGGATTACGTTTTAATTATCAAGGATATGGAGAAGGCTAACTTTGTTATTGATGAGCGGGGTAGGGAATTAGATCGCAATTAGTTTTTGCGCAATCGGATCGATGCAAAGAAGAACTAAGCCTTTAACCCATTGCTTCATCAAAGCCATTTGGACGTTATTGCTGTGGACGATATCTTACTCTGTCGTGGTTTGGAATATCGCAGTACAGTGTGCCACGAATAGCTCGATTCACCTGAATGTTTTGAGAAATACCATTGCGTAACTGATTCTGTGTGGCTGCGACATTGGAGCAGTCACGGTTGTTGAGGCGGCACACTCGTATATTGGCACCATTGTAGGTCAATTCGGTGGTGATACTGCGGGTAGGGCGGCCTTGTTCTGCAAAACTGACTGTTTGTGTGTAATCGCGCAGTAACGAAAAGCCAACCGGCTCGGCTGGATGCCAACTACTGCCATAATAGCCTTCGCCGTTTTGCAGTACGCATTGCACAATGTCACCTGGCCCGGCATTTGCCAGCATAGCTTGATAGCGTTGTTGTTCTTCACGTTCCTGTTCAGCTTTGTGTCTTGCGGCTTCAGCACGCCGGGCATGCTCAGCCTGGTTTAACAGGGCTTGACGCTCGCGGGCATCAAGTTGTTGTTGGGGTGATAGTCGGTTCCATTCATCTTCAGTCATGCCAAGTGGGTAGTTGGCACAAGCTGCAATGAGAGCAAAAGTAACTAGCTGCAAGCTAACCCGCAATAGGCACTGCATGGCATATCCTTGATGAAAAGGTAAGACTCTAATTGCATAATATGTTACATATACCCGCTACGAGTGCAAGGGGAAATATGTTTTGAAAATCATCATACTAGCATTTTTAGTATTCTGCATGGTTATGCTCAGCCCTGCTTCGATGGCTCAAACACGCCAGCAAACGCCCTTTGATGTAGCCGAACTTTTGGTTCAGGGGGCAAGTGCTGACGAGATCTTTCAGCGAGCTGTTGGCTCAACTATTCGGGTTGAACCCGAGTACCTTGGGGTGCGATTTTACAATACCAACACCAATACAGAACTGGCAAATGATGACATTCGTGTTTTGATGGGCCCGTTACGTCAGGATGGAGCTTATCAAGTCATCGAGATAGCGCTTGCCTTGTCAAGCAACCGTTTGGGTCTCAACCAAAGCCAACTTGAACAATTAGTCGATGCTGCCTTTATTGCAACAATGCGACGACCGCCAGAGTATATCTCAATTGAGTTTTATGATACCCGTGTTGGTCCTTCTGGCACGGGCGGTGGGCCATCAGGTCGTGTACCCGATGCTTTGTATATCGAAGCTGGAGTGAAAGCCACAGACTCTCAGTCTGAATCATTCCATCAAGCCATACAAGAAAGTCACGAACTGGTGGCAAGCCTGTTGCCAGTTGCTGAAGACGAGCTTCGAAACCTGCTGCGTGCTTTGGATATTAAGATCGAACGGCGGGATGGGTATATTGCTTTGCCTGCGATGGCTGCCGCCCGCTCAAAAGATGGGCTGGAGCATATTCTTAATGCAAAGCGGACAGAGCTGGAAGTTCAATTTGGTGTTTCTCATATTGAACATATTGATTGGCGTATGTCTGAGCCCAGCCCTGGCGTCTATTTCATGATAGAGGTTGGCTATTATGTGGGGCCAGCGGCTACTTTGCGGGAACTTGAGCGCGAAATGGACGGGGTGTTCTACCGTTAACCATAGAGAGGCGTGATAGACGTTAGCAGGCACAGGGGTACCATTGAGAGTGGCCTTGTGGTGCGGTAGAAAGCTGTCAAAGTACAGGAAAAGCAACCTCAAGGGTCAATGGCAGCTGTCAAAAGATCCGACACAAGACGGAGACTGCATTTATGGCGTGAACTTGCTATACTTCGCGCCGATTTCTCCGGTTGAAACAGGACCTCTCATGTCAGAACCAGTCATTCACTGCGATATCGGCTTCGTTGGAGCCGGCGTTATGGGCAAAAACCTTATTCTTAATCTGGCCGATAACGGTTATCGGGTGGCCGCTTTCGATCTGGATCATCAGCGGCTGGAGGCTTTGCTGGCGCAGGACGCTGCTGAACGTGGCGACCAGCCAGCGCGGGTGGTTGCATGTAGCTCGTATACTGAACTGCTAGGGCGCCTGACGGCTCCGCACCTTATTGTGTTGTCGGTGCCAGCAGGTAAGCCAGTCGATGATATTTGCCACAAACTGATTGATGCCGGCATCCAGGCCGATGATATTGTGGTTGATACCGGCAACAGCCTTTGGACCGATACGGTAGAACGGGAAAAGTCCTACGAAGGGAAATTTATCTTCTTTAGTACTGCGGTGTCTGGTGGGGAGGAAGGAGCACGCTTTGGCCCTTCACTGATGCCAAGTGGCGATCCCTACGCCTGGACCCGCATCAAACCCGTGTGGCAGGCCATTGCTGCCAAAGTCGATCCGGTGAGCGGTAAACCAATTGAGCGCAAAGTACCTGGTCAACCGGTGCAGGAAGGCGAACCTTGCGCCAGCTACATAGGTCCGACGGGCTCTGGCCATTATGTCAAAATGGTGCACAACGGTATTGAATACGCGGATATGCAATTAATTTGCGAAGCCTACCAGGTGATGCGCGATCAATTGGATATGAATCCGCAGGAAATAGCGCGGGTATTTAAAGACTGGAATCAGGGCATTTTAAACAGTTACCTGATGGAAATAAGTGCAGAGGTACTGGCGACAGCGGATTCCGAGACTGGTTTGCCGCTGGTGGATGTGATCCTGGATAAAGCCGGCCAAAAGGGCACCGGCCTTTGGACGGCGGTTAGCAGCCTGCAGTTGGGCAGCCCAGCGCCGAGCATTGCTGAAGCGGTCTATGCCCGTTCGTTGTCGGCGTTAAAAGCCGAGCGGGTGAAAGCTTCCAGCGTATTAGCGGGGCCAAGCCCGCAGCTACTGGATGAGGCACAAAAGCAAGCAAGGGTGGCAGCGCTGCACGATGCGCTGTACTGCGCCAAAGTTTGTGTCTATGCCCAGGGCTTTCACCTGATGAAAACCGCCGCAGCCGAACAAGGCTGGGAACTGAATTTTGCCGAGATCGCCAAAATTTGGCGGGCAGGCTGCATTATCCGGGCAGTATTTTTGCAGTCGATTACCAAAGCCTACCAGCGCAATGAAGAGCTGGATAATCTGTTGGTGGATCCATTTTTTGCCAAGCAAATCTCCAGTTTTCAGCAGCACTGGCGTCAGGCGGTTGCCAATGCAACCTTGGCCGGCATTCCGGTGCCTGCCCTAAGCTCAGCCCTGAGTTATTACGATGCGTACCGTACTGCGGTCTTGCCGGCCAACTTGCTGCAGGGCCAGCGTGACTTTTTTGGGGCTCATACCTTTGAGCGCACCGATCAGCCCAAAGGCAAAACTTTCCATGTTTTGTGGAGCGAGCAGGGCCGGCCAATGACGAGGATCAAATAATGAATACAACCATTGGAACACCCGGTAGTTGCAGTGCTACCAAAGTACTGCTGCTTGGAAGTGGTGAGTTGGGTAAAGAGCTGTGTATTGAATTAAAACGTTATGGCTGCGAAGTCATTGCCGTGGATCGCTACCCGAATGCCCCGGCCATGCAGGTGGCAGACAAAGCGGTGGTGATATCCATGCTGAACAATGCCGCCTTGCGGCAGCTGGTGATCAAAGAAAAGCCTACTTTTATTGTGCCTGAACTTGAAGCCATTGCTACCACCGAGTTGTTGGAACTGGAGCAGGCTGGTTTTACCGTGGTACCCAGCGCTCGGGCCGCTAATTTAACTATGAACCGTGAAGGGATCCGGCGTTTAGCGGCCGAAGAGCTGCAACTGCCTACGTCGGCTTATCGTTTTGCCCAGGACAGAGCCAGCTTTGAAGCCGCGGTAGCCGCTATTGGTTACCCTTGTGTGGTCAAGCCTATCATGTCCTCTTCCGGTAAGGGACAGACGGTGTTGCAAAGTGCAGAGGATCTGGATGCTGCCTGGGACTATGCGCAAGAAGGCGGCCGCGCCGGCAAAGGGCATGTCATTGTTGAAGGCTTTGTTGATTTTGATTACGAAATTACATTGCTTACCGTGCAATCGGTAGCTGGTATTCAGTTTTGTGCACCTATCGGCCATCGCCAGGAAGATGGCGACTACCGCGAGAGCTGGCAGCCGCAGGCCATGTCCGCAGCTGCGTTGGAAAAATCGCAACAGTTTGCCAGCCAGATAGTGCAGGCATTGGGGGGCAACGGCATTTTTGGCGTTGAACTTTTTATTAAAGACGAACAGGTGTGGTTCAGTGAAGTCTCGCCGCGTCCGCACGATACCGGCCTGGTAACCCTGATTTCGCAGCAATACAGTGAGTTTGCCTTGCATGCCAGAGCTATTTTAGGCTTGCCTATTCCTCAGATCCGCCAGTATGGCCCGGCTGCGTCTGCAGTGCTGCTGGTCGAAGGGCAGAGTGACGATATTCGATACCAGGGCTTACAGGAAGCACTGGCTAAGCCGGATACCGAACTACGCTTATTCGGCAAGCCGGAAGTACAGGGCAAGCGCCGAATGGGGGTGGCGCTGGCGCTGGATGAGAGCATTGAAGCGGCGGTAAACAAAGCCAAGGCCAGTGCAGCAAGCATTCGGACAGAGCTACGTTAAGGCCGTTATCTTTTGGCTTGAGCCTGTCGTTGTTGAAACGGCGGTAGCGACATGATTTCCAGCTCACTTTCATGCTAGAGTGAGCTGGACACATCATCATCTGAGTGCTTTATGACACCCCAACAGCTGGCACCGAAGCGGGAAATCTTTGGCTGGGCGATGTTTGATTTCGCCAATCAGGCATACACTTTGCTTATTATTACCGTGATCTACGGCGATCTCTTTACCCGCATTGTGGTTGGGGATGCACCGGATTACCGTATGGGCAACTTGCTATGGAGTGTGTCGCTGGCCATCAGCTACCTGTTGGTGGTACTGACCAACCCGATTTGCGGTGCTGTGATGGATTATTCGGCCAGTCGCAAGCGCTTTCTCTTTGCCAGTTATCTGCTAACGGTGGGGGCGACCGCGCTCTTGTATCTGGTGGAGCCGGGTTGGATAGTGCCGGCCATGCTGCTGATTATTGTCTCTAACTTTGCCTACGCCATTGGCGAAGGTTTTATCGCCAGTTTTTTGACCGACTTAGGGCCGCGTAAAGCCCTGGGCTGGATCTCCGGCCTTGGCTGGAGCCTGGGCTATGTCGGTGGTTTGATAGCGACTGCTTTTACCCTGTTCTTTCTCGGTGAAGTCTCGCTGGAAAACTACGATACCATTCGTTTTGTCGGGCCTTTTGCCGCGGCTTTCTTTTTGCTGGCCGCTATTCCTACCTTTTGGTTTGTGCGCGAGCGCGGTCGAAAGCGGGTTTTACCTGCAGGGCAGGGGTTGCTGGGGGGCGGACTGGGGCGTCTGAGGCAGACCTGGCAGCACCTGCCGCAATTTCGCGATCTGCGTACCTTGTTGGTGTCGGTGTTCTTTGCCATGGCCGGCATTTACATCATCATTGCTTTTTCCTTTATCTACGGCGCTCAGGTGATTGGCTGGGACGAACAGGTGCGGGTACTGATGTTTGTCACCGTGCAAATCACTGCCGCCTTCGGTGCTATTGGTTTTGGTTTTTTGCAAAGTGCTCTCGGTGCCCGAACAACTTACCTCTTAACCTTGATGTTGTGGCTGCTGGCTATTTTGGCTATTTGGCAAACGCCCTGGCTGACGGCCTTATGCCGGCAATGGTTTGATGTCGATTGGCAGGCTCAGTATGTGTTTTTATTTGCCGGGGTGCTGGCCGGTGCCAGCCTGGGGGCTTCGCAATCGGCTGCCCGGGCTTTGGTGGGGGTGTTAACCCCAAACAGCAAAGCAGCGGAGTTTTTTGGCTTCTGGAGTATGACCACCAAACTGGCCGCGGTGTTTGGCATGGTCGGCCTTGGTCTGATGCAGTGGGCTTTTGGTCTGGCCGATGCCATTATCTTTTGTCTGTTTTTGTTTGTGCTGGCAATAGTGGCGGTGTTGCCGCTGAATGAAAGCCGGGGCACTGCAGTGGCAGAAGCTTGGCAGGATAGCGAGTAGGGCGACCGATCAGCCAGATCGGCCACCCTGACGGCAACAAAGATTAATTGCTTTGAGCCTGATACAGTTTGACCCACTCAGTCAGCAAGCGCACACCGTAACCGCTGCTGCCTTCCGGGTGAATGCCATTGGCGCTGGCATTGAAAGCATCGCCTGCCATATCAATGTGTGCCCAGGGGATATCGCCGGCAAAATGCTGCAGGAAAATTGCCCCGGCCTGAGCACCCGGCGAGCCGGTATTGATGCGATCGGCAATTCGGCTGCGGACGATGTTATCATAGCCATCCAATGGCAGTGGCCAAACCCGCTCTTGCACCAGGTTACCTGCTTCGCGCAGGCTGGCTTCAATCTGTTGATCCCGGGTAAAGACGGCGGAGTACTCGGTTCCGAGCGCGCCAACTTTGGCACCGGTTAAGGTGGCAATATCCACAATGGCTCTTGGTTTGATGTGTTCTCTAGCGTACCAGATGCCATCGGCCAAAATAAGCCGGCCTTCTGCGTCGGTATTGCCAATTTCAATGGTACTGCCATCGCCGGCAGTAACCACATCGCCAGGCAATTGAGCGGTACCAGAAATCATGTTGATGGATAGCGGCACCACACCCACCACATGGGCCTGGGCTTTCTGGCCAGCGAGGGCCTGGATAGCCCCTACCACGGCAGCACCACCGGCTTTGTCGGTGTGCATGCGTAAAATGGAAGCCGATTGGGTTTTTAAGTTATAGCCGCCGGTATCGAAGGTATTGCCTTTGCCAACCAGTGCAATAGGCGCGTCGTCATCGTTGCCACGCCAGCGTGCGACCAACAGGTGAGCTTTCATATGGCTGCCCTGACTAACACCATACAAAGAGCCCATACCAAGGGCTTGGATGTCCTCTGGCCCCAAAATAGTCACTTCCACGCCTAAGGGTTCCAGCACTGCTTTGGCAAAATTGGCAAAGGCTGCCGGATAGCCACTGCTGCCGGGCAGGTTGGTCAGTTCACGGGCTGTAAAAACGCCTTGTGCCAGCGCCTGCTTTTGCTCAATTTTAGCCCGGGCCTCGGTCGCCAGTGCGACTTGCCAGCTGTAACGCTGGGCTGGCCGGGCTTCCGGCTGGCTTTTGAAACGGTCAAACCGGTAATTGCGCAGCTCGACCCCATGGGCGATAGCGGCGGCAATGCGGTGATTATCGCTGGCATTGGCAATTAGCTGGCTATGGACATGCACAGTTTCGGCTTTGGTACCATTGACCCAGTTGCTTAAGTTGGCGCCGATTTCCTCAGCTTTGGCTCGGCTAAGCTCAGCGGTATCACCGACCCCCAGCAGCAACACGCGGCCATAATTCAACCCGACAGGAGCAACAATATCCAGCTGGGAACCGGCTTTGCCGTCAAAGGCAGCGACGCTAATGGCGCGGTTGATGTGATTACGGCTGCTGCGATCCCAGCCGGTTAAACGCAACTCACCGGCATTTTCCGGCACCAGCACCACCAACAGATCGGCTTGCTGCATCGATTCTGTCACATTGAACTGAGTATGGATGTAAGGCGATGGGCTCACCGCCGAAGCAGTAGAGCTGAGCAGAGTGCTGCCGGCCAGTACAGCGCCAATACTAAGCGCAAGCAAAGTTTTCATAGAGACCTCATGGTTGATTATTGTTCATTATGTTGTTGTTTTACGTAACCTATTATCGGAACTTTTCCGGGTATTGCAAGCGCAGTGGCTGATCGCTGAAGATCCAGTCTACGCCCCGATTGACTTCACGGTTCAGAATATCAGGGTGATTAACCTGGCCGGTACCGGTTTGTTTACCAGCGGCTTTTAATTGTTGCACGATGGCCGGAGTAAGCAGTGCAAAGGAGCCAGCCACAGCGCCATGACCAAGAGCAAGGTTCTGCCGAACAATCTGCTTGGTGTTGGTCAGAGCCACATCGACCAGAGCGGTAGGCGGCAAATAACGAAAGCCCTCCAGGTGATCCGGTTCGAGACTAAGCAGGTGAAAGTCTTTCTCCGGTACCAGCTCAGCCAGCAACCTTTGTAAGCGTGGTACCAGGGCTGGAGACTCACGCCAGGACTCTTTAATCTCAAGCATCAGGTGCAGTTGTCGGCCATAGCGTGCAATGATGTCTTGCAAATGCGGGATGGCTGGCAATTCGCGTTGCAGCACATCAAAACGGGTTTCGGCAATAACCAGATCCGGCCGGCCAAATAAACGGCCACAGGCTGGATCATGGTGTACCACCGGCTCACCATCCAGAGTTAAATGAATATCAAGCTCAATGCCCCAGATACCATGCAGCAGACAGCGGTCGAATGCGGCCAGGGTATTCTCCAGAACATTGTCGCCATGGTTTCCGGTTTGTCCGTGGTGAGCCCCTCGGTGGGCAACCAGCCTGACCATGCTGGGATCTACCCCGGTGCGGCAGCCAGGGCTCAGTCGCCACAAGTGGTTGGCCAGGCTGTTAAGATGATCGGTCCAATCGGTCACGTTCAGGATCCTATGTTGCAGCAGGTGATTGGTTTTACGGTAAAATCATAGCAGTTGCAGTGTTGCTGCACTACTATTAAGGCTTTCAGTTTATTCGATAAGTTGGCTTGGGAGAAACCTGATGTTGATTACTGCAAAGGGCTACAAACTGCTGCTGCATTTTATCTGGACCTTATTGCTGGCGGTGGTGCTCAGCACGCTGGCGCAAACGCAACTGAATTTACTGGCGTTGCAGCAACTGGGTGTTGTTATTCCTGCAAGCGAGCGATGGGCCACCAGTTGGCACGATATCCGTCATTTTGCGCCAGTCTATGCGGCTTTGTTGTCCGTCAGTTATGGCATTTCTCAGGGGGTGGCACTTGGCTTGCGTCGTTTTATTGTCTTGCGCTGGCAGCCGGCTTTATTCGCGCTGGCTGCAGGATCCGGCCTTTGGTGTACCTTGCTGCTGGTGAACGCTGTAGCACCGATGCCTACGCTGATTGCAGCCAGCCGAAGCCTGATGGGCATGCTGGTGTTGTTGCTGATTGCTGCTCTGGCAGGGGCATTATTTGGCCGGGCAGTTGCAGCGAAATCGTACCTGCAGAACAGCCGCGGCGGGCCCGCGCGTCCAACATCTACGGCGGTATGGTTACTACCATGCCTGTTGCTGACAGTGTTAAATACCGAGCCTGCCAGTGCCAATAGCGATTATCGGGTAGATACGGTTGTTCAAGGGCTGGAGCATCCCTGGTCACTGGCTTTCCTTCCAGGTGGCACTATGCTGGTGACAGAGCGCCCGGGACGGCTCCGCCTGGTGCACGCCGATGGCCGGCTGGAGCCAGAACCCATTGCTGGCTTACCGGAGGTGTTTGCCTCGGGCCAGGCCGGGTTATTTGAGGTGTTGCCGGCACAAGACTTTGCCCGCTCGCAACAGATCTTCTTAAGTTATGCTTGTGGCAGCAGACGCGCTAATCATAGCTGCCTGGCGAGTGCCCGTCTGGATCTCAGCCGGCTTGAGCTCACCGGCTTAACCGAGATCTTTCGCAGTTATCCGGCGAAAAGCGGCAATGCGCATTACGGTGGTCGTCTAGTATGGCTGGGTGATGGCAGTATCGTGCTCAGCCTGGGGGATGGTTTTGATTACCGCGAAGAGGCACAACGTTTGACCAGCCATCTTGGCAGCCTGGTTCGTTTGTGGCCAGATGGAACGATACCTGCAGACAATCCTTTTGCCGCCAAGCGTGGTGCTTTAGCAGAAATCTACAGTTATGGTCATCGAAATGTGCAAGGACTGGTGTATGATAGCGCCAACAATCAGCTGCTAAGTCATGAGCATGGCCCCAGAGGCGGTGACGAACTCAATCGCATCGAACCAGGGCGCAATTATGGCTGGCCAGTCGTTACCCAAGGCATCGATTACACCGGTGCCCGCATCACACCTTTTACCGCCTACCAGGGCATGGAACCTCCGTTGCTGGACTGGACACCTTCGATAGCGCCTTCAGGTCTTGCGCTGTATCAGGGTGATTTATTTCCTCAGTGGCAAGGTGATCTGCTGGTTGGAGCCTTGGCTGCCCGCCAGGTACAACGGGTGCGATTGACTTCACAAGGCGCTGAGGTGGTGGAGGTATTATTTACCGAGTTACAGGTGCGGTTTCGAGATGTGCGAACCGGGCCGGATGGTGCTGTTTATCTGCTGACCGATGAGCCCCAGGGGCACCTGCTAAGAGTGGTGCCGGCAGCGTTGCCAGCAATGCAATAGGGAGCAACAACTCTTGAACAAGTCTGATGTAAAAGCCCGGCCAATTGGCTGGCGGGAATGGGTTGCACTGCCAGAGCTGCAGATCCCTGCGATTAAGTGCAAAGTGGATACGGGGGCACGGAGCTCTGCGTTGCATACTTTCTCTGTGGAGCCATTTCAGAAAGAGGGTGAGGAATGGGTGCGTTTTGGGATGCACCCACGGCAACACGATACAGAGCAGGTTGTCTGGTGTGAAGCCAAAGTGCATGACAAACGAGCTGTTACTGATTCGGGCGGGCATACTACCGAACGGTATTTTATTAAAACAGAGGTGGTGGTCGGGCAGCAAAGCTATCCGATTGAAGTTTCTCTGACTAGCCGTGATAGCATGTTATTTCGAATGTTGTTAGGGCGGGAAGCGCTGCGTCACCGTTTTGTGGTGGTGCCGGAAGCGTCTTATTTGCAACCATTGTCACCGATTGAGCAGTGTTCTGAGAAGGTTAAGCCGGTATGAAAATCGCAATATTATCCCGAAATCCCAAGCTGTACTCGACCAGGCGGCTGGTTGAAGCAGCGCAGCAACGCGGTCACGAAGTGCGGGTGATTGATGCGCTGCGTTGTTACATGAACATCACCTCCCATAATCCGGAAATTCATTACAAAGGGGAAGTCCTGACCGGCTTTGATGCAGTGATCCCAAGAATTGGTGCTTCGATTACCTTTTATGGCACGGCTGTATTGCGTCAATTTGAGATGATGAATGTGTATCCACTGAATGAATCGGTTGCCATCAGCCGTTCGCGTGACAAACTGCGTAGCTTGCAGTTGTTATCACGGCGCGGTATTGGCTTGCCGGTCACCAGCTTTGCCCACTCGCCGGATGACATTGAAGATCTGCTCAGTATTGTCGGTGGTGCACCGGCCGTTATCAAACTGCTGGAAGGGACTCAGGGCATAGGGGTGGTGCTGGCAGAAACCAATCAGGCAGCAGAGAGCGTGATCCAGGCATTTATGGGGTTAAAGCAACATATTCTGGTTCAGGAGTTTATTAAAGAAGCGAAGGGCTCTGATATTCGTGCTTTTGTCATTGGTGGCAAGGTGGTGGCGGCCATGAAGCGTCAGGCCAAGGAGGGGGAGTTCCGCTCCAACCTGCATCGTGGCGGGACTGCTCAGTTGTGCCGCATTACGCCGGAAGAACGCGCCACTGCCATTCGGGCGGCAAAAGTGATGGGATTAAACGTCTGCGGGGTTGATTTACTGCGTTCGAATCATGGTCCTGTGGTGATGGAGGTGAATTCGTCTCCTGGCCTGGAAGGCATTGAGGGGGCTTCCGGCAAAGACATTGCTGGCTCTATCATTGACTTTATTGAGAAAAATGCCAAACCCAATCGTACGAAAACCAAGGGACGTGGCTGAATGAGTACACAGGTTCGCAGTCGTAACAGCAGCATTTGCATTGGTGGGATTGAGGTGAGGCCTGGGGAGCGCAAAACCATAGATGTGCGTGGCAGCAAGCTCTATACCCATACACCAGTGATGATGCCGGTACAGGTACTCTGTGGTCGTCAGCAAGGACCTGTGCTCTTTATCAGTGCTGCCATTCATGGTGATGAAATCAATGGGGTCGAGATCATCCGCCGTCTGCTGAAAGTGCCAGCATTAAAGCGTTTAAAAGGAACTTTACTGGCGGTGCCTGTGGTGAACTTGCATGGCTTTATCAACCAAAGCCGCTATCTGCCGGATCGGCGTGACTTAAACCGTAGCTTCCCCGGCTCGAACAAAGGATCCATGGCGGGACGGCTGGCGCGCCTTTTTATGAGTGAAGTGGTAAGCCAGTCAACGCATGGCATTGATCTGCATACAGGTGCTTTGCACCGCTTTAATTTACCACAAATCCGGGCCGATCTGGACGATCCGGAAGCTCTGCGTCTGGCCAAAGCCTTTGGCACCCCGGTGATCCTTAATTCCGAGTTGCGTGAAGGTTCACTGCGGGAAGCCGCAGGTCAAAACAAGATCCCAACCTTGTTGTATGAAGCCGGCGAAGCGTTGCGTTTTGATGAAGTGGCTATTCGCGGTGGGGTTGAGGGCATTTTACGGGTGATGCGGGCGCTTGATATGCTACCGCCATCAAGGCGCCCGCAGCCGAAAGAGCCGGTAATGGCTCGCTCCAGTGCCTGGGTACGAGCACCTCAAAGCGGTATTTTCCGGGCCTTTGTACGTGAAGGAGGCCGGGTGCTGAAAGACCAGACGGTGCTGGGAGTGGTGTCGGATCCTTTTGGCGAGTCGGAGCAGGAAATCCGTGCCCCTTACAGTGGGATTATCATTGGTTTGCTGAAGCTGCCACTGGTGAATGAAGGCGATGCGGTATACCACATTGCTCAGTTTTACCGCACCGATATTGTCGCTGATCGGGTTGAAAGCTATCAGGAAAGTCTGGAAGCGCATGATTATCCATACAGCGACCATGCATTGAATATTTAACCAATAAAAGGGCAAGCTGATGCTATTTGTTATGCCATCAGTCGATGTTGTGACGGGCTGAAGTTATTCAGCGAGCCGGTTTTTTTGTGGCGTGATCTGGTGTCGCTGTTGCTCGGTATACTGCTGTTCTGGCTGTTTGCTTTTTATTTGCATCAGTTGTTGATTGGAGCGAAACCTTTCGGTGCTTAATACGGGAGTGAAGTATGAAAAAAAGCGATGCTGAATGGCAACAACAATTAAGCCCGGAACAATACCGGGTAACCCGGCTTAAAGGGACTGAGCTGCCTTTTAGTGGTGAGTTACTCTATCAGGAAGCTAAAGGCAGCTATCATTGCATTTGCTGTGGTACTGCTCTGTTTGATTCAGCGGCCAAGTTTGACGCTGGCTGCGGCTGGCCGTCCTTTTATCAGTCGTTGGCTGACAAAGTACGCTATCAGCATGATCAGAGCCATGGCATGAGCCGCACGGAAATTCTTTGTGCTCAGTGTGATGCCCATCTTGGCCATGTATTTGACGATGGGCCGGCACCAACGGGTCAGCGTTATTGTGTAAACTCGGTCTCTTTGCAGTTTAGTCCTGAAAAAAAGCTGTAACTGTTGTGGTAAGGTTTCAGTTTCTATTACAATAGGCCGCCGCTCGCAAGGGCGGCCTCTGTATCTGAACACCCATTACATTCAGCAGACTGAAGTTAAAAGGCCGAACTATGACCCTATCACACGAAGAACAGTACCAGAAGAGCTGGCAGGAGCGCCAGGAATTTGCCGAGAACATGCTTCCTTTGATTGGGCGGTTGTACCGCAACAAAGGCGTGGAAGTGGTTGTTTATGGCAAGCCTCTGGTCAATGCAACCACCATTGAGCTGATCAAAGCCCATAAAATGGTGGAGCGTTACGAAGGACAAAAACTCCGTTTGCGGGAAAGCTTTCCTATCCTTGAAGCCATCAGTCAGCTGGAGCTGGCCCCGGGGCGCATTGATATCGGCAAACTGGCTTATGGTTATCAGTACAAAAACTCTTCCAATGGCGCCAGCCTGCAAGACTATCTAAAGCGAGAGCTGGCCGATTTGTTGGATAACCCAGATAAAGTCCAGCCAACTGATGTTGTCCTTTATGGCTTTGGCCGCATTGGTCGTTTGTTGGCACGCCTGATGTTGGAGCGCAGTGGCCCAAGCAGCAAACTGCGCTTACGTGCAATAGTGGTGCGTGGTGGCAAAGAAGGGGACCTTGAAAAGCGCGCCAGCTTGTTGCGCCGTGACTCCATTCATGGCCTGTTTAATGGCAGCATCACCGTCGATCACGAGAATCAGGGCATTAAAGCCAACGGTACTTTTATTAAGATCATCTATGCCAACTCACCAAGCGATGTTGATTACACCCAATATGGTATTAACAATGCATTGGTGGTGGACAACACCGGTGTCTGGAAAGATGACAAAGCTCTGGCCATTCATTTTGAATCCAAAGGTACGGGCAGGGTGTTGTTAACTGCCCCGGCAAAAGGCGAAGTGCCAAATGTGGTCTATGGTGTGAATCAGGATATGATCTTGCCAGAGCATAAAATTGTGTCGGCTGCCAGCTGTACCACCAATGCTATTACACCAGTGCTGAAAGCACTCAACGATGAGTTTGGTATTCGCAATGGCCATGTCGAAACCGTGCATTCCTATACCAACGATCAGAATCTGATCGATAACTTCCACAAAGCCGAGCGCCGTGGCCGGGCCGCTCCTTTAAACATGGTTATTACCTCGACTGGTGCTGCCAGTGCTGTAGCCAAGGCATTGCCAGAATTAAAAGGCAAGCTGACCGGTAACGCCATCCGGGTACCAACGCCGAACGTGTCGATGGCTATCCTGTCGTTAAACCTGAATAAAGAAACCAGCAAAGATGGTTTGAACGCCTTCTTGCAGCAAACGGCTTTGTTCTCTGAATTGCAGGATCAGATTGATTACACCAGCTCAACTGAAATCGTATCTTCTGATTTGGTGGGTTCGCGCTATGCCGGTGTGGTGGACTCTCAGGCTACCATCGTGGATGGCGATCGTTGCGTGCTTTACGTCTGGTATGATAACGAGTTTGGTTACAGCGTGCAGGTGATTCGGGTGATGTACGAAATGGCAGGCATCAAGTATCCCACCTTGCCACAAAGCCGTTAAACGCCCAGTTCGGAGTAGCCCGGTAAAGTCATTGCTTTACCGGGTTTCTTATTCCTGAACTGGTTTGTACTGCAACTTATATTCCGCTTTCCAGCTTGATTGCTTGCAAAAAATGAGCAGATTCTTTTTTTTGTAATTCCATTGTCATATCAGGCGCTTATTCTGAAAGGTTGCAATTGCGACTAAAACAGGGTTGAACCTTTCGCAACTTTGCCTTATCTATTAGATGCGGACTGGCTGAACGCATTCATCCAGTGTTGTCATCAAAAACGATTGAGGAAGACTGCCGTATGAAAAGACAAAAACGTGATCGTCTTGAACGTGCACACGCACAAGGTTACCGGGCCGGAGTCACTGGCCGCTCAAAAGAAATCTGTCCTTATCAAAATCTCGATGTACGCTCCCAGTGGTTAGGAGGCTGGCGTGAAGCCATGGAGGACCGTGGCACAGGTCTCTATAACAAGGGTATGTAATTGCCGAATATCAACAAAAACAAGCCCCGATCACCGGGGCTTGTGGCTTTGTAAAGCTGGCGTTTTTACCTGAGCCTCAGAAACTGGAGGTGTCGGTAAAGAGGCCTACTTTTAAATCTTTGGCAGTGTATATTTCGCGACCATCCACACTAACTGAGCCATCTGCAATTCCCATAAACAGTTTGCGTTTGATCACGCGTTTCATGTTGATCCGGTAAGTTACTTTTTTAGCTGTTGGCAGGATCTGGCCGGTGAACTTCACTTCACCTACCCCCAAAGCCCGACCTTTACCAGGGCCACCAGACCAACCAAGGAAGAAACCAACCAGTTGCCACATAGCATCCAGCCCCAAACAGCCTGGCATGACCGGATCGCCCTGGAAATGGCAGGCAAAGAACCAAAGCTCTGGGGTAATATCCAGTTCAGCAATGATTTCACCTTTATCAAAGTCGCCGCCTTGCTCAGAAATATGTACAATGCGATCCATCATCAGCATCTGATCGATGGGGAGCTGGCTGTTGCCCGGGCCAAAGAGTTCACCGCGACCACAGGCCGCCAATTCTTCTTTTGTAAAGCTATTCTTCATCATGTATGTTGATTCCAATTAACGAGGTCTGATTTTTTCTGGTGGGAGCTTAGCGAACACTTGTACGCTAAGCAAGTCCGATTAGTGCAAAATAAGGACAAACACCAGCATTCAGCCAGCATTGAGGTACCGCATGAGCGAACAAGACAAACAAGCGCTAAGCAATGCCGAAAAGCAGCGGCGATACCGCGAACGGCAAAAAGAAGCTGGTAAAAAAGAGTTGCGGGGTTATCTATCACCTGAAGCTTTGCGCTGCTATGAAGATATCCAGCAAAAAACAGATTGGAACGATAGCACCCTGGTCAGTAATGCTTTACGGCTGATGTATGCTGCCCATAAGTGTGGCCAGGTCGGTTTGCTTTACGCCTGGTTAAAAGAGCATGATCGCTAACAGCCTCTGCCATTGAGCCGGTTGCTGCCGTATAATGCACAAACCTTGTTCGTCCTGTGAGTTGTTATGATTTTATTTGTACGTGATCTGACGGTCATCGATTTTTCTTACCTTTGTTCGCAGCGTGGTTTATTGGGCGAAAGTCTGATTGTGGATGTTGAGCTGCACGGTGATTTAGATCAGGCCTCCATGGTGTTCGATTTTGGCCTGGTCAAAAAAGTGATCAAAAAAGTCATTGATAGCAGCATCGATCATGCGTTGGCTGTGCCTGTGGCCTCGACTGCCACCAGGCTGGAACAGCAAGATGCTGTCACCAGGGTGCATTTTAACAGTGCGCGTGGTGCCATTCAGGTGGCAGGTCCTGGGCAAGCCTTTGCTTTACTGCAGGCACAGCAGGTAGATTTGCAGTCCATAGAGCAATTTATTCAGCAGCAGTTGCATGGCCAGTTGCCAGACAATGTGAAACAAGTGCAGTTAACCTTAAGGCCGGAAGCCAGTCAGGGCTTTAGTTATCACTACAGTCATGGCCTGAAAAAGCACGATGGTAACTGCCAGCGTATCGCACATGGTCATCGCTCTACCATTCAGATCTATCAGGATGGCATGTTGTCTCCCCGGTTAAATAAGTTCTGGGCTGATCGCTGGCAGGATATTTACCTGATCACTACCGAGGATCTATGTCAGCCGGATGACTTGCAGTGGTTGCAGGCCAATGCCGGTGATCTCTGTTCGCGTTATCAGGCGGGCCAGGGCCAATTTGAAATTTGTTTACCCGCCAGCCATTGCGAAGTGGTGCCTTGCGATACCACTGTGGAATGCCTGGCTGACTACATAGCCGGTGCATTGAAAACATTGAATGCGGAACATCATTACAAGGTGGTTGCTTATGAAGGTGTGGCTAAAGGCGCTATTGCTTGCAGCTAGTTTGCCGCTGCAGGCAACTGAATTATCAAAAGACAGCATTGAGTTACGCGGGGAACTGACGCAGGGCAGCCTGATCCGTGCTGCAGTGCCGGCTGGCAGCCAGGTCTGGTTTAATGATACTGAAATTGCAGTAAGCCCAAGCGGCCAGGTGGTTTTTGGCATTGGCAGGGATGCTGCGCTTGAGCATCAATTGCGTGTTCAGCTAAATGGCCAGCAGCTTATCCTGCCATTAACATTCAGTGGCCGGGAATACGACATTCAACGGATTGAAGGGGTAGAGCAGCGCTTTGTCAGCCCTCCGGCTGAAGTACTGGCCAGGATCCGTCGTGATAGCCAGCAGGTGCAGGCTGCACGGACAACGATGACCGACTTGCCGTATGCTTTCCAGCAGCCGGTATGGCCAGCCTATGGCCGCATCAGTGGTGTTTATGGGTCACAACGTATTTTTAATGGCCAGCCTCGTAACCCACATTTGGGGCTGGATATTGCCGGCCCGGTTGGTAGCCCGGTGTACGCGCCGATGACCGGTATAGTCACGCTGGCAGACGACTTGTACTACTCGGGCCTAACCCTCATCATCGACCATGGATATGGTGTAAGCAGTACGTTGATGCACCTGAATGCTTTTCATGTAACCGTTGGTGATAAAGTTACTCAGGGCCAGTTGGTGGCAGATATGGGCGCTACCGGCCGGGTGACCGGGCCTCATCTGGATTGGCGAATCAACTGGTTTCAAGAGCGATTGGATCCCGCTTTGCTTATGCCGGAAGCTGCACCGCCAAGGCAGGATCCAAATCGTCGTTAAGCTTTAATGGTCCGTTACCGGGGTCGCCCACCAGGGGTGAAGTGCATCTTCAGCAGTCATACGCAATTGTGCCACTGTAGCGGGTGGCGCGCTTAACGTGATGTGTCGCTCTAACAAGCGGTCACGCCGAAACAACTGCAGGGTCAAGGGCTGCTGTACAGGCAAACGTTTAAGTAGTTCTGGCAGGCTGCTGGTAGTCAGCCGGTAGCCATCCAAAGCCAGCAATTCGTCACCTACCATCAGGCCAGCCTGATGCGCGGGTCCTTTGTGATAGACAGCGGTGAGTTTGATGCTGTGTTCACTGCTCTGATATTGGGCACCAAGCCAGACGTTACCCTCTGATTCAGCTGTTCCGTTCAGATCGTCAGGGCTGGTCGGTTGACGCCAGTTGAGTGTTAATCCAAGAGCTGGTATATAATCGGCCAAAGGGATAGGTTCGGCTTCTTGCACCCAGTGGTTCAGTTGTGTTGCCAGCTCGGGTAGCTGCCACTCCACTAATTGTTCTGCGATGGCGCCAGGGGGAGTCCCGGTAGTTAAATGCTTTAGCCATAGCTGTTGCATCAGCTCTGGCAAGTTGCGACCTTTCGCGGTTAAAGCGGCATCAAGACAAAGTGCCACCAAAGCACCTTTGGCGTAATAACTGGCTATCGCATTGACGGCATTTTCATCCTGCTTATAGAATTTAGTCCAGGCATCAAAACTGCTGTCTTCCAGTGATTGCACCGTATCGCTTGGGTTACGGGTGACGCGGCTGATGGTTTTTTCCAGGGTTTTTAAATAACGCTCTGTGCTTTGCAGACCACTGCTGTACAAGGCCAAATCATCAAAGTAGGAGGTAAAGCCTTCGTAGATCCATAACTGTCGGCTGTATTGTTCCTGTGTCAGTTGATAAGGATGAAATTCGGCCGGTTTTAATCGTTTTACCCACCAGGTATGGAAATATTCATGACTGCAGAGGCTCAACAAGGTTTGATAACCTTCCGACAACTCGGCGTTGTCCGTTTGCACTGCAGGTAAATCAAAGCGGCTGCACAACAGCAAGGTCGAGTCCAGGTGTTCCAGACCACCAAAGCCGGAGTCAGTAACCCAGGTTAAAAACCAATAAGCCGTTAAATCCTCAGGCAAAGCGCCAAAGACATTTCGTTGTTGCTGGCAAATCCTGGCCAGATCGGCGGTAAAGCGGCTGGCATCAAATAAATTACGTCCGGTCACCACCAGGTAATGCGGTACATCGTCGATGTGAAACTCGCTCAGTTGAAAGCGGCCCGCTAATAAGGGGCTGTCAATTAAGTGCTGGTAATGCCTGGCCAGGTAGGTGCCAAAGCCCAGCCATGGGGTATCGTCTGCCGCAGGCAAAGCGGTAGCCAGTCGCCAATCGGCCGCATCTGCATCTGTTGGGGCATGTACTTTCAGGCAATGCGGCAGTTGTTCATAACCGGCGACCGACAAACACAGACAGGCTGGGTTTAATACCGCGACTTCATCATCCAGATAAGCAGCCCGCACCGAGCGATCAAACGCATAGAGCTGATAGCGTATCTGGACGCTTTGATTGCGGTGAACCAGTTGCCAGCTTTGTTTGTCGACTTTTTCGACCGGTAAAGGCCCTTGCTGATCCGATGCTGTCAGCCATAGTATATTGCGGGCAAAGTCCCGGATCATGTAGCTACCAGGGATCCAGGCCGGCAATTGCAACAGCAGGGGGCCGTTGTCTTGTGGCTGTATGGTGAGTTCCATCTCAATCAGATGGGCCGCGATATCGACACAACGAAGCTGGTATTGAATGAAAGCCTTCATATATACTGAGGTCTCCTGCAGATAGACTCTGTTGATTGTAACATGACAAGGAATCCCCATGGCGCAAGAAACGATTTTCAGCAAAATTGTACGCGGCGAAGTTCCGGCCGATATCCTGTACCAGGATGAACTGGTGACTGCTTTTCGGGACATTCATCCCAGAGCACCCAGCCATATTTTGATTATCCCCAATCACTTGATCCCAACAGTCAATGATGTAGAGCCGCAGCATGAACAAGCACTGGGTCGCCTCTTTACCGTGGCTCGTAAACTGGCGGCAGAGGAGGGCATTGCTGAGGATGGCTATCGGCTGATTATGAACTGCAATCAGCATGGCGGTCAGGAGGTGTACCATATTCATCTGCATTTGGTAGGCGGGCGCCCCTTAGGCCCCATGTTAAGCTACTAAAGCTGGCAGCATTGCATTTGCCGGGCGTTCACGTACAATGCGCGCCCGCACATACAACCAACAGATCAGAGCGAGCATGAGCACAGACAACCAAGATGCACTTATTGCCAAACGCATGCAGCATGCCATCACCCGGGTAACTAAAACCGTTTTTCCGGGGCGCACCAATCACCACAACACCTTGTTTGGTGGTGAGGCGCTGGCCTGGATGGATGAAGCCGCTTTTATTGCTGCTACCCGTTTTTGCCGTAAACCCCTGGTAACTGTGTCTTCTGACCGGGTTGATTTTAAAGAAGCCATTCCTGCTGGCAGTTTGATTGAACTGGTCGCAAAGATTGATCATGTCGGGCGTACCAGTATCCGGGTGCATGTGGATATTTTTTTGGAGCACATGTACCAGGATGACCAGCACAAAGCCATTTCCGGCAGCTTTACCTTTGTTGCGCTTGGGCCGGATCGCAAACCTGTGCCGGTGCTGTCAGGGTTTGATGGCTAGGTCCTTTACTTGACTTTGTGTGCTGTTGGATTAATCTGGTAAGAGCAGTTAGCAGCCGCCAGGTGACACAATGAAAACAGCACAGCAGTGGTTTGATGCATACGCGGTAAGCCATCAAAATAAAATAAATAAGGCCATTCACTGGTTAGCGGTGCCAATCATTTATGGCACTGTTTTTGGTTTGCTATGGTCCATTCCGATGCCTTTGTCCGGTCTGGCTGCCAGCCAAATCAATTGGGCCATGTTAATGGCTGTACCTGTGTTGGTGTTTTATTTTAGTTTATCTTTTGCACTGGGTGCGGGCATGACCTTGTTTACCGCTCTGGTATTTTCTGTGTTGCGTTGGCACGAACTGGCGCTTGGCTGGCCTCTTTGGCTCAGTAGCCTGGTACTCTTTGCAGTCATGTGGCTGTTGCAATTTATCGGGCATCATATTGAAGGGAAAAAACCGTCCTTTTTTCAGGATATTTTCTTTTTGCTGATTGGGCCGGCCTGGCTACTGAGCTTTGTGTTGCAGCGCCTTGGCATCCGTTATCAGCGCCGTTGCGACTAATGTAGCGGGATTCAGGTTTAACTGAGCTGCAGCCTGGCTGCACTCGGGTATAATTTCAGCTATCTCAAGCAGTTCTGGTGGCGCCTTGCTTCACAACTTAGACGATAAAAGACATCTGCAATTTTGGCTACTGCACACGCTCGGTTGGATAGGTTTTGCCGTGGTGCATTATCTGGGCTCTCTGGTGCAGGAGATGCGCGATGCTTACCTATGGGTGGTATTACTGGATGCCTTTGTGGGCTGGTTACTGACCATACCCCTGCGCTATGTGTATCAACGTGCCTGGCACTGGCATCCACTAAAAATGATCCTGACGGTCTTGTTGCTGGCCACTGTGGTTGCCGTGGTATGGACCATCTTTAAAAACCATTCCTACTGGGAAATCTACCGCCATGGCTTTCAGCCAAAAAGCTGGAGTTGGGCCCAGTTGTACCTGCGACATACGCCGGTCTCTTTTTATGTGATCCTAAGCTGGAGTGGCCTTTATTTTGGTATTAAGTATTACCAGACCCTGCAACGGGAAAAGCAGAAGCTGCTTACTGCTACCAACAGAGCGCATGAAGCTCAGTTAAAGATGTTGCGCTACCAGCTCAACCCTCACTTTTTATTCAATACCTTAAACGCAATTTCTACGCTGGTGTTGACCAGAGAAAATGATACTGCGGAGAAAATGGTAACCCGGCTCAGTGACTTTTTGCGTTATTCTTTGTACAAAGATCCGATCAAAAAAGTCCCCCTGCAACAGGAAATCAGTGCGGCTCGGCTTTATCTGGAAATTGAAAAAGTACGTTTTTCAGAGCGGTTGAAGGTGAGTTTTGAAATCAGTGATGAAGCCTGCCAGGCATTAGTACCCAGTTTAATCTTGCAACCCCTGATTGAAAATGCCATAAAGTACGCAGTAGCAACCCAGGTAGAAGGTGGCCGAATTGCAATTTCAGCGAAAAAGTTTGGTCATGATCTGCTGTTGGAAGTAGCCGACAATGGACCAGGTGTGCCGCTGGATGGTGGTTTGCCCAAGTCGGAAAACAGTGGGGTTGGTTTGGTCAATACCCGTGAGCGGTTAGCGGCATTGTACGATCATAATTTTTCATTGGTGCTGACGCACAACGATCCATTGGGACTGAAGGTCAATATTCGTATCCCTTATGAACTGGACACAACGGAATAAAGAGCATGCTGAAGGTAGTAGTAGTCGATGATGAGCCATTAGCCCGCAAAGGGATGTTGTACCGGCTGGGAGAATTTAAGGAGCTGACGGTAGTCGCTGAATGTGCCAATGGTAAAGAAGCGATTGATGCCATTGCTGCGCATCAGCCCGATTTGGTGTTTCTGGATGTAGAAATGCCAGGTATTAATGGCTTTGCTGTAATTGAACATTTGCAAAATCAACAATTGCCAATGCCTTACATTATTTTTGTCACCGCTTACGATCACTATGCGTTGGCGGCCTTTGATGTCAATGCTATTGATTATGTACTAAAGCCAGTTGAGGCAGAGCGGTTAAAGCTGGCTGTGGATAAAGCCATCAAGGTGTTTGACAGCCGGGATGATCAGAAGCACAAATCGCAACTGGCGCAGGTGGTATCCCGCTTAACCGGTGATGCAGCCGACACTATTTTGGAGCGGCTGAGTAACGAAGAGCCAGTGGTTGACTCACGCTATCCGGATGCCATTAGTATCAAAGACAGTGGCGAAATTACCCGGGTAATGGTGATTGATATTGATTGGGTGGATGCAGCCGGTGATTACATGTGTATCCATACCCGTGATGGCCAAACCCATATTCTGCGTAAAACCATGAAGGAGCTGGAGCAAGAACTGGATCCGCGCTTGTTTGTCCGGGTGCATCGTTCTGCCATTGTCAATGTAAATACCATCGTAAAGCTGCAGATGTTACCCAATGGCGAGCATCAGTTGATGTTAAGCAATGATCAGACGGTGAAAGTCAGCCGTAGCTACAAAGACAGGGTCAAACAGGTCTTTAAAGGAGCATAAACCATCACCTCAGTAGGTAGCTTGCCGTCCCTTAGCAGGACGGCAACCGAACTGAGTCAGTCATTGGCGACTTGTTGCTGCCAGCGAAGCAGATAAGGATCAATGCGTTTTTTCCGCTCGCCGCTGGCCTGCAGCGGGTACAGACCAGCCTGATGATTCACTTCACCAGCCATCATCAGGTGGGCACCGCCAAGTAACTGCTCCACTGCGTAGGCACCTAATTTAGTGGCAAGGATGCGATCCGCTCCAACGGGTGATCCCCCGCGTTGAATATGCCCCAACACACAAGCACGACATTCGATGCCGATCGCATCGGTAATGTCCGCTGCCAGCGTGGTGCTGCCACCAGGGTAGCAATGCTCGGCCATCACAATGATGTAACTGCTTTTGCCTTTCAGTACCTGGGCATTCTGAATGGGCCGAATCACTGTATCGAGCTGGCCTGGTTCCAGAGTACCGAACTCCGGACAGATAATTTGCTCTGCGCCGGATGCGATACCGGCAGACAGTGCAATAAACCCGCTGTGGCGTCCCATCAGCTCTACCAGAAAGATACGTTCGAACGCATCGGCAGTATCCCGAATTTTATCAATGGCATCCAGCGCCGTATCAATGGCGGTGGCATAGCCTATGGTGGCATCGGTGCCATCCACATCATTGTCAATGGTACCCGGCAAGCCAAGAATTTGCCCCTTGTAATGCTGAGCGATGGCCAGGGCACCTTTAAAACTGCCATCACCTCCAATCACCAGCAACGCATCAAGCTGCAGTTGACGCAGTGTGGCGGCGGCAGCTTTTGCGCCTTCTTCAGTCTGTAAAGCAGGGCAACGGGCGCTTTTTAAAATGGTGCCGCCCAGCTGAATAATATGCTGCACATGATAAGGCAGCAGCTTGGTATAGTCGCCTTCTATTAAGCCGTTGTAACCATGAGAAAAGCCAATCACCTCAATTTGGTGAGCTGCAGCCGTTAACACCACCGAACGAATGCAGGCATTCATGCCTGGCGCATCGCCACCTGAAGTTAAAACACCTATGCGCCGTATCGTTGCCATCTGATTGCTCCATTGCTATCTACAGAGCAGCAGTATAGCAAAACTTCATTGCAACACTTTGATCTGCCGCATAACGCTACATAACGCAATAAAGTGCTGGCTGGCGGAAACTGCAGGACTTTTGTCTTTGAATAAGCGAAAATAGTGGTTGTTGTTTTGCCCTTACAGGTAGTCCTTCCATGCATCAGGTTTCCGGTCGCGCAATTTTAGGTTTCAGCCTTGCTTTTACCACGGCGGTGCTCTGGGGGGTTTTACCGATAGTACTGAAGGTGCTGCTTGATTTTCTGACCGCCAGTACCTTGACTGGTATTCGTTTTTTCGTAGCTGCTGTTATGGTTGGTGTCTTATTGTGGTGGCAGCGGCAATGGCCCCGGTTCAGTTTGTTAAGCCGGCAAGGCATTGTATTGTTGTTGATTGCTGTGCTGGGCCTGTTGGCCAATTATCTGTTGTATATGTCAGGTTTAAATTACCTGACCGCAGAAACAGCTCAACTGTTAATCCAGTTGGCCCCTTTTCTGATGATGTTAGGAGGGGTCTGGATTTTTAAAGAGCGCTTGTTGTTTTGGCAAAAAATTGGTGCTCTGGTGTTGGTGGTTGGGTTGCTGCTGTTTTTTAATACACGCTTGTTGGTGCTACTGACTCAATTGAGCGAAGAAAGCTTTGGTTTATTGCTGATCATTGGAGCGGCTGTCACCTGGGCAGCTTATGCTCTGGCACAAAAGCAATTGTTGGTGCATTACAGTTCAAAGCAAATTATGGTGCTTATTTATTGTGCCGGAGCTGTAGTATTTATGCCTTTGTCGGATCTGCAGCCTTTGTTGCAACTGACGGGGTGGCATTGGGCATTTTTGCTGTTTTGTTGCTTAAATACCGTGGTAGCGTATGGAGCTTTTGCGGAGGCTTTGCATCATTGGGAGGCTTCAAAAGTCAGTGCTGTGTTGGCTATTACGCCTTTGATCACCATACTGGTTGCCAAAGGTTTGCATCAATGGCAGCCAGAATGGCTGACACCAGAACCTTTAAATGGCTGGGCCATGCTGGGAGCTTGTTTGGTGGTGGTAGGTTCCATGACAACCGCATTATCACCGTTGTGGGGGCAGTATCACGCTAAATTCCAAGAAAAACGCCGTAGTCAGCAACTACGGCGTTAAAACAGGCTGGTACTGGTAGCCGTTATTTAACCTGCACGATTTTACAGGTATTAGAGGCTCCGATAGTTTCCATTTGATCACCATGGGTCAGCATCACCAGATCGCCACTTTTTAAACCAGCCTGGCTGGCAATGCATTGAATTGCACTGTGAGCCAGTTCCTGTGCCGGAATAGCCCTGGTATCAAAAAATGCTGGATACACACCGCGGTACAGCGCCAGTTTGTTCAGTGTTTTTTGATGGCGTGACAGGGCATAAATGGGCTGGGTGGAGGTGATTCGTGACATCAGCTTTGCGGTATAGCCAGATTCAGTCAGCGCGATGATGGCTTTAATGCCAGGCAGATGGTTCGCTGCATACATCGCGGACAAGGCTATTGTCTCACTGACATCACTGAAGGTTTCCTCCATCCGGTGCTTGGATACTTTAATGCTGGGGTGCTTTTCGGCTCCAAGACAAACCCGTGCCATCGCATCCACTGTTTCTGTCGGGTAAGCACCAGCTGCGGTTTCAGCAGACAGCATCACGGCATCGGTACCATCCAGTACCGCATTTGCCACGTCCATCACCTCCGCCCGGGTTGGCATTGGGCTTTCGATCATCGACTCCATCATTTGAGTTGCTGTGATCACAATCCGATTCAGCTGGCGACTGCGGGCGATAATACGCTTTTGCTGGCCAACCAACTCAGCATCGCCTATTTCTACCCCCAAATCCCCTCGGGCCACCATAACGGCATCGGAAGCCAGAATAATGTCATCCAGGGTAGTGTTATCTGCCACGGCTTCAGCCCGTTCAATTTTTGCCATGATACGGGCTTCAGAGCCTGCAGCCAAAGCCAGCTCGCGTGCCAGACGCAGGTCGTCACCGCAGCGCGGAAAAGAAACTGCCAGATAATCTACATCAATTTCAGCTGCCAGCTTGATGTCTTCTTTGTCTTTTTCGGTCAGGGCAGGGGCTGATAAGCCGCCGCCCTGGCGATTAATGCCTTTGTTGTTACTGAGCTTACCGGCCACGGTGACCTTGGTGTGTACCTTGCTGCCATCGACCGAAGTAACTTGCAATTGGATGCGACCATCATCCAGCAGCAGAATATCGCCAGGCTGTACATCTTGTGGCAATTCTTTGTAATCAATCCCTACCTGTTCAGTAGTGCCGGCGCCTTTCGGTAAGCTGGCATCCAGCAGGAATGCCTGCTCAGGTTTTAGCTGCACTGAGCCTTCAGCAAAGGTCGAGACACGAATTTTTGGTCCCTGCAAATCACCAAGAATGGCGACATGAGTCCCGGTTTTATTGGCGGCAGCACGAACCATGGCAGCGCGCTGGCGATGGTCATCGGCACTGCCATGAGAGAAGTTGAAGCGAAATACCGTGGCCCCTTTTTTAATCAGTTGCTCTATTGCGGTTTCGGTATTGGTGGCAGGGCCTAGGGTCGCGACAATTTTAGTTCTTCTTGGCATCAAATGCTCCTGAATGCAGCTATGGACGAATAACAAACAGTGTAATGTAATTTTATTACAGAATACAGCGTTATGGAGAAATTAAATAACAACGACCGTACAGCAAGTCAGGCGGTCGTTGTGCTGATTCAGGCAGGAAAGTCTTTCTTTTCGAAGCGGGAGCCGCGTAAGCTATCTTTTACTTTTTTCAGGTTTTCACGGAACTTGGAGCCGCGGCGTAAGGTAAAACCTGTAGCCAGAATATCGATCAGTACCAGTTGAGCAACCCGGGAAGCCATGGGCATGTACATATCGGTGTCTTCCGGCACATCCAACGACAACACCAGTGTACACTCGCGGGCCAATGGGCTGTCATAGGCCGTAATGCCAATTACAGTAGCATCGTTTTCGCGTGCAATGGCTGCGATATCACACAGGTTTTTAGTACGGCCGGTATGGCTGATGCATACCACTACATCGCCTTCTGCGCTGTTAATAGCCGACATACGTTGCATCACGATATCGTCAAAGCAAACGACCGGTACATTAAAGCGGAAAAACTTGTTCTGAGCATCATGCGCCACAGAGGCTGATGCGCCCAAACCAAAAAATGAAATTTTCTTCGCCTGCGTAAGTACATCCACCGCGCGGTTAATGGTATTGATATCTACATTGTGGCGGGCAGAGTCCAGCGCTGCCATGGTGGATTCAAAAATTTTTGCAGTATAGGCTTCAGGACCATCTTCTTCTTCTACATGACGGTTCACATAGGGAGTGCCATTGGCCAGGCTTTGCGCCAGATGCAGCTTAAAATCCGGAAAGCCTTTGGTATCCAGGCGACGGCAGAAGCGGTTAACCGTTGGCTCACTGACATCAGCCATTTTCGCCAGGGCAGCTATACTGCTATGGATGGTGGTTTGTGGGTTAGCCAGGATCACTTCAGCCACTTTACGTTCAGACTTGCTGAAGTTTGCCACGCTGTTGACTATTTTTTCGAGTACATTCATTCCAAGCTTCCTGGTTATGCAACCGGATGATACAGAGATCCGATGTAATCTTGTTGTTATACATCCAAACCCGGTTACAGAAAAGTATTTATTTTACCACAGTTAGAGCCTGTAGCACGCTGTAACTCACTGCAGCTGAGCGTATAATAGGATACTTAAGCATAAATGTAATTTAATTACAATAAGTCGGGTTTACAACGCCGGAATGCTGCGCTAGTATGCGATGGTTGTTGTAAAATTACATCTTTAGGACGGGACTAAACTATGTCATCTGCAGCAAAAGCCTGTGATCTTATTTTATTTGGCACCAAAGGAGATCTGGCGCGTCGTAAGTTATTGCCGGCTCTGTATCAACTGGAAAAAGCCGGTTTAATGCAGGATGACAGCAGGGTAATAGGGGTGGCCAGAGATGAGCTGGAGTTAGAGGCTTATCAGCAACTGGTTCGGAAAAACCTGGAAACCTTTATTAAGAAAGAGCCGATTGACGAAGAAGTCTGGCAACGTTTTAAAGAGCGTTTGCATTATGTGCAACTGGATTTAAGCGCGACTGCGGATTACAAGAAACTCAGTGCTGTAGTAGATAGTAGCCAGCGCATTCCGGTCAGCTATTTTGCTACCCCACCGGCGTTGTTTTCCGCGATTTGTGCTGGCTTGCACGCCGCCGGCCTTGCAGCCGAACCTGCCCGGGTTGTGCTGGAGAAGCCCATTGGTCACGATTTAGAATCATCCCGGCTTATCAATGAGCAAGTGGCTCAATATTTTAACGAATGCCAAATCTACCGCATCGATCACTACCTTGGTAAAGAAACGGTGCTTAATTTGTTGGCCCTGCGTTTTGCGAACGCAATTTTCGCTTCGAACTGGGATCATAATGCCATCGATCATGTGCAAATTACTGTAGCTGAAGAAGTTGGAGTAGAAGGGCGTTGGAGTTACTACGACGACGCCGGTCAGATGCGTGACATGGTGCAAAACCATTTATTGCAGGTACTGACGCTGATCGCGATGGAGCCACCAGCACGCCTGGATGCCGACAGCATCCGGGATGAAAAGCTTAAAGTATTGAAGGCTTTGCGTCCTATTGATACCAGCAATGTGCATGAAAAGACGGTACGTGGTCAATACGCAGGTGGTTATGTTGCCGGCGGCGCTGTGCCGGGCTACCTGGATGAAGAGGGCTCGCGTAGCAATAGCAGCACAGAAACTTTTGTTGCGATTAAAGTGGATATCGATAACTGGCGTTGGGCCGGAGTTCCTTTCTACCTGCGGACCGGTAAACGTATGCCGGAAAAGCGCAGCGAAGTGGTGATCAGTTTTAAACCGCAACCACACAATATTTTTCATGAAACTTACAAGCAGTTGCCAGCCAATAAGCTGATCATTCGTCTGCAACCTGATGAGGGTGTGGAAGTTCAGGTCATGAACAAAATTCCAGGTTTGGGTGAGCACATGCAGCTGAAACAAACCAAGCTGGATTTGAGCTTTGATGAAACGTTCAGTTCCAAGCGCATTGCCGATGCCTACGAGCGCTTACTGCTTGAAGCCATGCTTGGCAATCAATACCTCTTTGTACGTCGCGATGAAGTGGAGCATGCCTGGCGTTGGGTGGATGGTATTTTGGCAGCCTGGCAAGCAACAGGCGAAACCCCTAAAAGTTATCAGGCCGGCAGTTGGGGGCCGGTATCTGCCATTTCATTGCTGGCACGTGATGACCGCAATTGGGACGAATAGGAGTCAGGATGCAATTTCATCGTTTTGAAAACAGTAGCGCGCTAAACAGCACCTTTGCCAGGTGGTTAATTCGCATAGTTAAAGATGCCATTGCCGAGCGAGGCCATGCCTACCTGGCGGTGTCCGGTGGCCGTACACCGCAGGCATTGTTTGCACACTTGGCCGGGACTGACTTGCCCTGGCAGCAAGTTACCATCACCCTGGCGGATGACCGTTGGTTGGCTCCGGATGCTCAGGACAGCAATGAGCGTCTGGTGAAGTCGGTACTGCTGCAAGACAAAGCCAGCGCGGCTCACTTTGTAAGTCTGGTGACTACAGATGAACGCGCTGAGCAGGGAGCTGCTGTGATTAACCAGCGGCTGTCATCGTTACCAAAGTTTGATGCCGTTATTCTTGGCATGGGGGAGGATGGCCATACCGCCTCACTGTTTCCCTGCAGCCAGGAATTGTCTTTGGGGCTGAGCACGACGCAGGATGCAGTGGCCGTTCATCCGACCACAGCACCTTACCAGCGGATCTCGTTGTCCAAACAGCGTTTGCTGAACACGCAGCACTTGTTTTTGCATCTGGTTGGTGCCGGTAAACTGCCGGTATTGAACCAAGCCGTAGCCGGTGATGATGTGCTGCAGATGCCAATCCGCGCTTTCTTACACCATCCCTGTGTTGATATCCAGGTGATGTTTGCTACCGAGTAGAGGCTATTTATGCACCCTGTCATTCAACAAGTCACCGATCGTATTGCCGCCAGAAGTGAGCGCAGCCGGGCGGTTTATCTGGCCAGGATTGAAAAGGCACGCCTAAAAGGACCCCATCGCGGTACCTTATCCTGTGGTAACCTGGCACATGGTTTTGCTGCTTGTGGCAAGCAGGATAAATCCGATCTGCGTAGTCTGACCAAAGCCAATATAGGCATTATTTCGTCGTACAACGATATGCTGTCAGCACATCAACCCTATGAGCATTATCCGGCGTTGATCAAAGCCGCAGCCCAAGAGGTAGGCAGTGTTGCTCAGTTTGCCGGTGGTGTGCCAGCGATGTGTGATGGTGTCACTCAGGGGCAGCCTGGGATGGAGCTCAGCTTGATGAGCCGCGACATTATTGCGATGGCCGCAGCGGTTGGTCTATCGCACAATATGTTTGATGGTGGTCTGATGCTTGGCATTTGCGACAAAATAGTGCCCGGACTGTTGATGGCAGCTTTTAGTTTTGGCCATTTACCCTTTGTATTTGTACCCGCAGGGCCGATGCCATCCGGTATTCCCAATAAAGAAAAAGCGCGCGTACGCCAGTTGTATGCCGAAGGTAAAGCAAGCAAAGAGCAATTGCTGGAGGCCGAATCAGCGTCGTATCACTCAGCAGGTACCTGTACCTTTTATGGCACAGCCAACTCCAATCAGTTGGTGGTAGAAATGATGGGGCTGCACTTGCCAGGTTCTTCATTTGTAAATCCAGGAACCGAGCTGCGTGATGAGCTGACCAAAGCCGCTACCCGGCAAGTGACTCGTTTGACCGACTTAGGCACTGAGTACCTGCCCATCGGCAGCATGGTGGATGTGAAATCCATCGTCAACGGTCTGGTCGGCTTGTTGGCTACCGGCGGCTCTACCAATCATACTATGCATCTGATTGCGGTCGCCCGTTCGGCTGGCTTTCTGATCAACTGGGATGATTTTGCCGAACTATCCAGTGTGACTCCACTGGTAACCCGTATTTACCCCAATGGCCAGGCAGACATCAATCATTTTCAACAAGCCGGAGGTATGGCTTACCTGATCCGCACTTTACTGGATGAAGGCCTGCTGCACGAAGATGTGCACACCGTGGCTGGTTTTGGCTTGCGCCGTTACACCCAGGTGCCGGTATTGCAAGATGGCAAGCTGGTATGGGTAGATGGCCCGACCGAATCGCTTGACCCAAGTGTCTTAACTTCTGCCGCAGCTCCCTTTAAAAACCATGGCGGGCTTGAGGTGCTGTCTGGCAATCTGGGACGTGCTGTCATGAAAACCTCCGCTTTGCGTGACGGTACTGCTGCGATTACAGCTCCTGCAGTAGTTTTTTCCAGTCAGCACGAGTTGGACGCTTCTTTTAAAGCCGGAGATTTAAATAAAGACTGCATTGTGGTGGTTCGTTTTCAGGGACCAAAAGCCATTGGAATGCCGGAGTTGCATAAACTGACACCTCCTCTTGGCGTGTTGCAAGACCGAGGCTACAAAGTCGCTCTGGTGACAGATGGTCGTATGTCGGGCGCTTCCGGTAAGGTTCCGGCAGCCATTCATGTGACACCGGAAGCGGTAGAAGGCGGCTTACTGGCCAAAGTGCAAAACGGTGATCTGGTGCGGGTAGATGCTGATCAAGGTGTACTGGAACTGCTGGTTGATGCGGACGAGCTGGCCAAGCGTCAGGCAGAAACCATCGATTTATCCGATAGCTACGCAGGCATGGGCCGGGAAATTTTTGGCGGGCTACGTGCTCAGTTAACCGGGGCAGAAGAGGGGGCTTGCGCCTTGTTCTCGACCGAAGATCATCTGGTAGCCGCTGGAGGTAGCAATGACTGATGTGCGTTACGCCATTGTGGCAGACATCGGCGGCACCAACGCCCGCTTCAGCCGGGTGGATTTATCGGCTTTGACATTGGATAAAGTCCAGCAGTATCGTTGCGCCGATTTTGCCAGTCTGGCGGATGCACTGCAGCATTACCGTACAGATCAGCAGTTGCATGCTTTAAGCGATGTTGCTATTGCCATCGCCTGCCCGGTGCAAGGTGATATGGTGCAAATGACCAACTTTCACTGGCAATTTTCCATCAGCGCGATGCAGCAGCAACTGGAGCTTTCCACTTTGCTGGTGATGAATGATTTTACCGCGGTGGCGATGAGCTTGCCTGCGGTGCAAGCTGCGGCTTGTGTGCAGGTAGGCGCAGGTACCGCTGTTGCCGGGCAGCCGATGGCAGTGCTGGGCGCAGGCACTGGTCTGGGTGTTGGCCATTTGTTGCCTGTTGGCGAAAAAGGTTATCTGCCACTGCCCGGAGAAGGTGGCCATGTCGATTGGGCTCCCACCAATCAGCAGGAGTGGGCAATTTACCAGCAGCTAAGCGCTAAATATGGCCATGTTTCCCCAGAGCGCTTGTTATCAGGCCCTGGGTTGGAAGACTTGTACCTGGCACTGGCAGCGTATCGCCAACAGCAGGTTGAACCACTCAGTGCAGCTGCTATTTCACAGCAGGCATTGGCCGCTGACAATGCGCTGGCCTCAGCCACCATAGCGCAGTTTTTTGCCAGCCTTGGCAGTATCGCCGGTGATCTGGCATTGACATTAAGCACCACGGGAGGCGTTTTTATTGGCGGTGGCATAGTGCCGAAACTATTACCGCTGCTCCCGCAGAGTGAGTTTCGTGCCCGCTTCGAGCAAAAAGGGCGTTTTACAGCCTTTAATCAGGCCATTCCAACTTATGTAATCACAGCAGAGCAACCCGGCCTTATTGGCGCTGCTTTGTATCTGAAGCAAACCATCTTACAACAAACTCAGGGCGAGTAAGCACTATGGCATTTGAAAATTGGCAATTAGATCCTGCAACCTTGTTTGCTCAAGGCCCTGTGGTACCCGTTATCGTCATAAATGATTTGGCTGAAGCCGTGCCTATGGCGAAAGCACTGGTTGCTGGCGGCTTGCGCGTTCTTGAAGTGACGCTGCGAACCCCTGTGGCAATGGATGCGATCCGCTTGCTAAGTCAGGAAGTACCGGATGCGATTGTTGGTGCCGGCACCGTCACTTCGTCGGAGCAATTGCAGCAGGTCATTGCCGCTGGTGCCCGTTTTGCCATCAGTCCGGGCATGACCCGTGAGCTATTGCAGGCAGGTAAGGACTCTGTGATCCCACTGATCCCTGGCATTGCCAGCATTTCTGAATTGATGGAAGGGCTGGCACTTGGGTATACCCACTTCAAGTTTTTCCCCGCAGAAGCTGCTGGTGGCGTTAAAACATTGAAATCCATCCATGGTCCTTTCTCAGAAGTTCGTTTCTGCCCAACCGGCGGTATCAATGAGAAAAACTTCCTTGAGTATCTGGCACTGCCGAATGTGGTGTGTGTGGGTGGCTCCTGGGTGTTGCCGGCCGATGCCATTGCCGCAGGAGACTGGCAAAGAGTCACAACCTTGTGTCAGGAGGCTTTGGCGCAGGTGAAGACCCACTGAGACCTGGTAACTGTGCCGGCTTAAGCCGGCCAGTTCACTGAGCTGCGGCTGTTTAAGCCGAAAATGCTGATCATCACACCTTAACTACCGACAATTTTTTGCATACTTAACCACTAAGAACTAGCCCTTAGTGCATACAGATGTTTTATTTCTGCTACTTTAGTCGCAACCTCGCAATTTAACGCTATTTTCTGGCATTTTGTCCTGATTTTTCTTTATCTGCTATGCTACAATGCCGCCGCCTGCAATAGGTAAAAGCTTCCCTTTAATCCGAATGTAACTAGATAGGTCTGGCCATGCAAAGTCTCCGTTGCGTGTCGTGGTTGGCTGGTTTGCTGTGTCTGCTGTTCAGCACTCCGGTTTTTGCTGCATCCGCTGCTCCACTTGATTTAACAAGCTCTCTCGTTGGTTTTGTCTGTATCGCAATCTTTGTTGTTGCCTATATTCTGGTAATGGGCGAAGAGAAACTCCATATGCGTAAATCCAAGCCCGTATTGGTCGCGGCGGGCCTTATTTGGATTTTGATTGGCTGGGTCTACATCAGTCAGGATATTCCCGATGTGACGGAGGCGGCATTTCGTCATAACCTGCTCGAGTTCGCTGAATTGATGCTGTTCCTGCTGGTTGCTATGACTTACATCAATGCGCTGGAAGAGCGACGCCTATTTGATGCGCTGCGCTCCTGGATGATTCGTAAGGGCTTTAGTTACCAGAATTTATTTTGGATCACTGGCTTTTTGTCGTTCTTTATTTCGCCTATTGCCGATAACCTGACTACGGCCTTACTGATGTGTGCCGTGGTGATGAAAGTTGCCGAAGGTGACAAGCGGTTTATTAATATTTGTTGCGTAAATATCGTTATTGCTGCCAACGCAGGCGGTGCTTTTAGCCCCTTTGGTGATATTACTACACTGATGGTATGGCAAGCTGGCTTGGTTCGTATTGATGAGTTCCTGGTGTTGTTCCTGCCTGCTCTGGTCAATTACCTGGTACCAGCAGCGGTGATGAGCTATTTCGTTGAAAAGAAACAGCCCAGCGCTGTCTATGAAGAGGTGGAGCTAAAACGTGGTGCGCTGCGAATTCTAACTTTGTTCTTGCTAACTGTAGCAACGGCTGTACTGTGTCACAGCTTGCTGCATCTGCCGCCGGTGCTGGGTATGATGATGGGGCTTGGCTATTTGCAGTTTTTTGGTTATTTCCTGCGGATGACTCTGCCAGGTTCACTGGCACGTAAAAAAGCGATGGCTGAGCGGGAAGGGGATCAGGAAAAGTTAAAGCGCTTGGGTGGTGTGGTGCCCTTTGATGTGTTTAGCCGGGTTTCCAGGGCCGAGTGGGACACCTTGTTATTCTTCTATGGCATCGTTATGTGCGTAGGCGGATTGGGTTTTCTTGGTTACCTCGGTTTAATGTCCGACCTGCTGTACGAAGGCTGGAATGCCACCTCTGCCAATATTCTGTTGGGGATGATTTCTGCTGTTATCGATAATATTCCCGTGATGTTTGCTGTACTGGCGATGCAGCCGGAGATGTCGCATGGCCACTGGTTGTTGATTACCCTGACTGCAGGCGTTGGGGGCAGCTTGTTGTCCATTGGTTCTGCGGCTGGAGTGGCTCTGATGGGGCAGGCCAGGGGGTATTATACTTTCTTTGGGCATCTGAAGTGGGCGCCGGTTATTTTGCTAGGCTACATCGCCAGCATCGTTGTACATTTGTGGCTAAACGCTGATTTATTCCATATCTACGATTAAAAGGCCAACGGGCAGCAGCCAACTGCTGCCCGTTACTTTTGCAGTAAAACGTATCGCCTATCCCAGCTAATCTGTTATTCTTTCAGTCAATATTCCAATTATGTGCTTGCCGGCTATACTAATAGCAAGCAGACAAACCAACTTGAGACATCGTTTGATGAACGCTCTACAGTATGCCGAGAACGTAACCGAAGTTTTTGTCTTTCCTGATGCTTATTTGCGGGTCAAGCAATTGCTGGAGTCCGAGCGGGCAGATATGGATGAAGTGGCAGAAGTTATCCAACTGGATCCTTCACTAGCCAGCAAAGTGCTGAAATTAGCTAACAGCGCGATATACAGTTTACCCAAAAAAATTGACACCATTGGGAAAGCTCTGGTGGTATTGGGAGCCGAAACAGTTTACAACCTGGTGGTCAGCTCGGCGGTGATCAGTGTCTGCGAACAGGTCACCACCAATGCCATTGATATGGACAGATTTTGGGCGCAAAGTGTGCACAGTGCTTTAATAGCGAGGGCGTTAGGCAATAAAGTGGTGCCAAGGCAAAGTGAACAGCTGTATGTATCTGGCCTGCTGCACAATATTGGCGAGCTGGCATTGTGCCAGTTGGATCCTGAACTGGCCAAGGCCTGTGAGCAGTACTCTGCAACTGAGAAGCCCTGGCAATGCCAACGCCGGCTGTTGGGCTTTACCTATGCCGAGTTAAGTGCCGCATTATTGCGATTATGGCAATTGCCACCCTCTATCATTGAACCTATAGCCTTGCAGCATCAGCCAGATAAGCATCTGAGGCAACCTGCGGTTCTGTTGTTGAATATATCAACCCGCCTGGCATTGGCCAATATTCATGCGGATCTCTACAAGCAAGCGAATTTACTCGATCCCTTTGTGCTGGAGGTCCTGGGAATTATTGAGCCAGACTTGCGTGCCGCCCTGGATTTCTGTAATAGTGAAGCGCTTTACCTTCTTTCTGTATTAAACCCTAAAGCTGGCATGTTGTATTAAGTTGTAAGCGGGCCACTGCGGTAGATGCAGAGCAACGAATCCGATACAGGAGCCACTATGGTGCGTTATTCCGTTCTTGCTGTTTCACTGTCATTGCTGTTGGCAGGCTGTCAGCCTGCACAGGACCATGCAAGCAGTTTACCTCAACCCATCAGCGCAGAGTTTCAGCAACAAGAAAGTGAGCGATTGACCCGCTGGTTTGATGAAAAGTACGAACAACAGCTGCAACAAAGCCCGCTGATGCTGACCTTTCTTGGCCGCAAAGATCGTCAATTCGAAGTGGATGATATGAGCCTGGCGGCTCAGGATGCCCAACTGGCATGGAAAGCTGCGACGGTAGAAGCATTGCAAAGCCAGTTTGATTACCAGAACCTGACAGAAGAGGCTCAGGATTCTTACGATTTGTGGTTGTATCAATACCAGCAGATGAAAGCGGCCGCAGATTTTCGGCATCACAACTATGTATTCAATCAAATGCAGGGCATGCATAGCTTGCTTCCTCAAATTATGATGAATTTTCATCAGGTGGAAAGCAAAGAAGATATGCTTGCCTATATCCAACGTCTGCAGGGCATTAGTCATGCTCTGGTGCAGTTACTGGAGCAAGCTGAGCAATTTACTGAACAAGGAATCCGGCCACCACGTTTTGCCTATGAGGGCGTGATCGAGCAGGTTGAAAACTTATTGCGTGGCCAGCCTTTCACCCTGGAGTCGGAGCAGGTCGCTCCGCTATGGGAAAATGCCCAACAAAAAATCAGCCAGTTGCAGCAACAACAAGTGGTAAATGATGAGGAAGCAAAAGCGCTGCAACAGCAGGCAAGGGCGGCACTTACTGGCTATTTTCAACCGGCTTATCAGCAGTTGCTCGATTGGTTGCAGCAAGAGGTGGCTTTGGCTGCAGTGAATCCAACAGGCGTTTCCACCCATCCGAATGGCAAGGCTTATTACAACCATATGCTGCAGGTTTCTACCACCACTGAGATGACTGCAGAGCAAATCCATCAACTGGGTTTGCAGGAGGTGGAGCGTCTGACAAAAGAGATGGAAGCCATAAGGCAGCAAGTTGGTTTTGATGGTGATCTGCATCAGTTTTTTGAGTTTATCCGTACCGATGACCAGTTTTTTTATCCAGATACTGATGAAGGACGTCAAGCTTATATTACCGACTCAGAAGCCTTTCTGGCCTTTATTAATGAGCGCTTGCCGGATTATTTTGGCATCCTGCCCAAAGCCGATTTGGTGGTAAAGCGGGTAGAACCTTTCCGTGAGCAAGCCGGTGCGGCACAGCATTATTTCCCTGGCACTCCCGATGGGTCTCGGCCTGGGATCTATTACGCGCACTTGTCGGATATGCGTGCCATGCCAAAAAATGAAATGGAAGCTATTGCTTACCATGAAGGCAACCCTGGGCATCATATGCAAATTTCCATTGCACAGGAGTTGGAGAACATTCCTCGTTTCCGTACCCAAGCCAGCTTTACGGTTTATGTAGAAGGCTGGGCACTTTATTCCGAGCTGCTGGCTAAGGAAATGGGAGCCTACCAGGACCCGTATTCCGACTTTGGCCGGCTGGTAACGGAAATGTGGCGTGCTGTCCGTTTGGTGGTGGATACCGGTCTTCATGCGAAAGGGTGGACAGAGGAAGATGCGATTGGCTACTTCCAACAGTATACACCCATTCCATTGGAGGCTGTGCGCTCGGAAGTTCGGCGTTACCTGGTGATGCCCGGGCAAGCCACCTCTTATAAAATTGGTATGATCCGTATTCAGCAGTTACGCCAGCAGGCAGAGCTAGCACTGGGTGATCGGTTCGATATTCGTGGCTTCCACGACACCATTCTTGGTGGCGGTGCTTTGCCACTGGATTTACTGGAGCGTCGCGTTGAGCGATGGATTGCTGCTCAGCAATAAGCTCCCATCTTAATGCCAGGCCTGTTCGCTATCCAAAGCGCACAGGCCTTATAACACCAGGAAGTACATGGAAGGCACACCAAAACAACCATCCAACTTGTCATTACTGCTGCAAAGCCTGGTTGAACAGGCCAGGCAATTGCCTGAGCAAGGCAAGGTTGCTGATTACATTCCGGCTCTGGCTGCTGTAGCCCCTGAACAAACCGGCATCGCAGTAGCGACCTTAGATGGCCAGCTACACACAGCTGGTGATTCCAGTCAGAACTTTTCCATTCAAAGCGTCTCGAAAATTTTTGGCCTGGTATTGGCCATGAACCGGCTGGAAGAAGAGGTTTGGCAGCGCGTGCATATGGAGCCGTCCGGCCAGCCTTTTAATTCCATTGTGCAATTGGAGTGGGAGCATGGCATACCACGCAATCCCTTTATTAATGCCGGTGCTATTGTGGTGGCCGATATGCTGGTTAGTCACTATTCGGCCAGCAAGGCAGCCTTGTTAAACTTTATTCGTAAACTGGCAGGAACTGAACAAATATGGGCTGACAGTGAGGTTTATCAGTCGGAAAAAGAACACGGTAATCGCAATGCGGCTCTGGCCTACTTGATGAAAAGCTTTGGCAACATCGAAGCGGAAGTGCCGCAGGTGTTGGATCATTACTTTTATCAATGTGCAGTGGAAATGAGTTGTGAGCAACTGGCCAGCAGTCTGGTATTTCTAGCCAATCGCGGCGTACAGCCTGTCACAGAGCAGTTAATATGCAGCCGGCGTGATGCACACCGGGTCAATGCCATTTTATCTACCAGTGGCATGTACGATCAGTCCGGTGAGTTTGCTTTTACCGTAGGCTTGCCGGCGAAAAGTGGGGTAGGTGGTGGTATTGCCGCCATCGTGCCCAATTACGGGGTTATAGCGGCCTGGAGCCCCAGGCTGAACAGCTTTGGCAACTCCTGCCGGGCCATGTT
This sequence comes from Alkalimonas mucilaginosa, assembly GCF_036327005.1. Taxonomy (NCBI): domain Bacteria; kingdom Pseudomonadati; phylum Pseudomonadota; class Gammaproteobacteria; genus Alkalimonas; species Alkalimonas mucilaginosa. The sequence goes on along the minus strand of NZ_JAUGZK010000003.1, from coordinate 231,223 downwards.
TATGGTAACCCGGCTGGCAGAGCAATTGGGCTTATCTGTGTATTAGCATTAACCTGAAGTTATTGCTGTTACTCGGTACCTTCATAGCCCCAGGGCGTAGGTGGCAGGGCAACTGGCTTGGTTAAATCGAAGTCTACCCGAAGTTCACGGCCTTCACGGGTTAAACGGTAAGCAAAAAACTCACCCGGATAAATGTACATATGCCAGGTATTGCCAACCGATTGAGGGATTCGGCGTCGCAAAAAGTCTTGTTTGGAGAAGTCATCTGCCGGGAATGACTGTGCATGTGGCCAACCCGCATTGATCGTATGACCACCATACATGGTGGCGTTATCCGGCAGCCCTTCTTTGGTTCGGTGATCATGTTTTAATTGGATACCAGAGCCAGTTTTGGTCAGGATCCAGGTGCGAGAATGGTTATCTCCAACGTGAAACGGAATTTCCAGCCGGTCAGCACTGCAGTGACGTACATGCATCACCAGTCGATTCTCGGTGAAGGTTTCAACACCGGTGAAGTTGGCTTCAGTGACCCGACCTTCAAAGGCCTGACCGCAGTAAGCTGCAATGTGGTCAAAAAACTGATCCTGAGCCGGAACCGACACAGTTTGGGCATAAAGCGGGCTGCTGACTACCAGAGCAACACTGAGTGCAAGTCGTTTTACCATGAAAATATTTCCTTTATAGTTATAGTGTCTTTAAGCATGGTACCCAGTCTGTCACAGTGGTGCAAATGCCTTGTCCCGGATCCCGGTGCATTCAACGAACAGGATAACAGTGATTCATGCAGTCGCTTTTTACCTTTAGTATTGCCAGCATTAATTTGCTTAATTACATCGAGCCGCCACTGGCCTGCTATGAGTATGATGCTATTTACAGCAAAGCACAGTGGCAGCAAAAACAACAATGGTTACAGCGTATTATCGAACAACAACAACCTGACATTATTGGCTTTCAGGAGGTTTTTAGCTGTGAAGCGCTGAAACAACAAGTGCAAGCTTTAGGCTACCCATATTTTGTAGTGGTGCAGCAGCCAGAGCTGGTTGCAGATTACATTTATCATAAACCCGTGGTTGCACTGGCGTCACGTTTTAAAATTAGTTCGTATGCTGCCTTGATGCCGGATACTGCCTTACTAAATGCAGCTGGTTTAAGTGGTATGCAATTTAGCCGTCATCCTCTACGTGCTACCGTACAAGTACCGGATTTTGGTGCCTTGGATTGTTGTGTGGTGCATTTAAAATCGAAGCGATCTCAGTTAGATAGCAGCCTGTTAACCCCTTCGGGTCATGCCTCACCCCTGCAGGATGCGTTCGGCTATTGGGCCTCGACGGTACAACGAGGCACGGAAGCGCAGTTGTTAGCGCATGCGCTCTGTCTACGTCGGCAACAACACCAACAGCCACTGGTAGTGCTGGGAGATTTGAATGATACGCTGAGTGAGCAATCACCTTTGGCGATTTTACTGCAAGCAGGTCTGCTGTGGCAAAAGCAGGCCAACAGCCAAGCATTGAATCAGCACAGCTTTAACCCAGCCAGATTGCATGATGCTTACTTGCTGGCAAATCAACTGCTTGCAACTACAGCACAACGACCTGCAACCCATTACTATGGCGCAGAGGGGCAGGTGCTCGATTACATTCTGCTGTCGGATGAGTTCGATAGCCATCATCCAGCCTGTCGTGCCGATGTAATGGGGTATCAGACCCTGGATCAACACCTGAGGCGGCCAGATTACAGCCAGGATGCCTACAGCAGTGATCATGCACCAGTCTTGGTGCGGATGCGGTTAAAAGACAAACTTCTTCGCCCATAGTCTAAGTTTCAACAAAGCCTTTCTGCAGTACAGTAGTGATCTATTTCCTTACCCTATGTAAGGGCAAATCGTATGAAAGGAGCAGGGCTATGACCAGTTATCAGGCACACTATCAGGCGGCTATGGCCGACCCGGAATCTTTCTGGTTACAGCAGGCGCAGCAACTGCCCTGGTATCAGCTACCGAGCCGGGCTTTAGAGCCTTTATCCGACCATCGTTACCGTTGGTTTGCCGATGGCAAGCTCAATTGCAGCTATCTGGCACTGGATCATCATGTAGCTGCCGGACGGGGAAACCAGCTAGCACTGATTTATGATTCTCCGGTCACCAATACCAGACAAAACTTCAGCTACCAGCTACTACTGCAACAGGTGCAGCAATGTGCCGGAGCTTTACGGCAGCTTGGGGTGGCTAAGGGCGATCGGGTGGTGATTTATATGCCGATGATCCCAGAGGCCGTGATCGCTATGCTGGCTGTGGCGCGACTTGGAGCTATTCACTCGGTGGTTTTTGGAGGCTTTGCTGCGCATGAGCTGGCGGTCCGAATTGATGATGCCACTCCTAAGGTAATTATCAGTGCCAGCTGTGGCATTGAAGTTAATAAAGTCATTGCCTACAAACCACTGCTTGATAAAGCTTTGGCGCAGGCATCGCATCAACCCGTTGCTACGTTAATTGTTCAGCGGGCACAGTTAGCTGCGGCATTGCAACCAGGGAGGGATCATGATTGGCAGCAGGCTTTAGCCACTGCCGAACCGGCGGCTGCGGTCCCGGTCGCAAGCGATGATCCCCTGTATATTTTGTATACTTCTGGTACGACTGGAAAGCCCAAAGGGGTGGTGCGCGATCATGGCGGTTATGCGGTGGCACTGCATTACAGCATGGGTGCTATTTACAATGTGCGGGCCGGCGATGTATTTTTTGCCGCATCCGATGTGGGTTGGGTGGTAGGGCACTCCTACATTGTGTATGGCCCATTGTTTGCTGGCTGCACTACGGTGCTGTATGAAGGTAAGCCGGTAATGACACCCGATGCAGGCTCTTTCTGGCGATTGTGTCAACAGTATCAGGTCAAAGTCCTGTTTGCAGCGCCAACCGCTTTTCGCGCTATTCGCAAAGATGATCCGGAAGCGCAATGGCTGCAACACTACGATATAAGTAGCTTGCAATGCATTTTCATGGCCGGGGAGCGGCTTGATCCTGCAACCTATGATTGGACTGTAGCCAAAACGGGCAAGCCAGTCATTGATCATTGGTGGCAAACCGAAACAGGATGGCCAATTTGTGCCAATTTGATGGGCATTGAGGCTTTGCCGGTCAAGCCCGGCTCTTCTTCGGTGCCGGTGCCTGGTTTTTGCATTGAAGTGCTGGATGATGCTGGCCAGCGGCTGCCTGCCAATCAACAAGGCAATATTGCCATTAAATTGCCATTGCCACCCGGCTGTCTGCAAACCATTTGGAGGAATGAAGCCCGGTTCGAAGCTGGTTATCTCAGCAGTTTTCCGGGGTACTACAGCAGTGGTGATGGTGGTTTTATTGATGACGATGGTTATGTGTTTATCATGGGGCGCACTGACGACGTGATCAATGTAGCTGGCCATCGTTTATCGACCGGTGAGATGGAAGAGATTATTGCCCGGCATCCGGCGGTTGCTGAGTGCTGTGTGATAGGCATTGCCGATGCACTCAAAGGCCAGTTGCCTTTTGGTCTGGTGATGGTAAAAAATGGCAGCACGATTTCGCCTGAGCAATTGGAGCAGGAATTGGTCACCATGGTGCGCGAAGACATCGGTGCTGTGGCCTGTTTTAAGCAAGCCAAAATTGTACAGAAGTTGCCAAAAACCCGCTCTGGCAAAATTCTGCGTAAGGTGTTGCGTGAAATTGCCGATGGTAAAACGCCTCAGGTGCCTTCTACCATTGAAGATCCAAGCTGTCTGGAAGAAATACGCCAGCATTTACCCTAACGGCTAACATTGGCAGGCTTCCCCTTACTGGCTATACTGCCGCAAAAAGGAAGGGGAAGCGCGATGTCGACCGGAGTGGATCTGTTTATGGTGATGCTGGGAGGAAGCCATCCCAAAGCTAACATCGAGTTGCATGATGTTGTTTTTGTGGCAGGTACCGAGCTGGAGCACTGCTACCCGCAGCTTCAGCGCTTATGGTTTGCTGAGCCTGAGGGCCTGCATATGGATGCCTGGATGCGGGTGCGGGTAGTTGATGGGTATCGGCTGCAACTGGTTTCTGAGCCTGCTCCTCAGCAAAATAAACTGTTCTTTTTAAATCTTGGTGGGTATCACGATGGGGTATTTGGCGAAGACCATCGTTATTTGTTTGTGGTGGCTACAGACAGAGCGGATGCGAAACAAAAGGCCAAAGCCAGGCTGTTGTCAAGTTGGGATAAGCCACATACAGATCGGGTTTTCGAATTGGATCAATGTCTTGAGATCAGCCAGGTTGGCACATTGCATATTCAACTGGTTGCGACTTCCCAGGCTGATGATCTGCATTTTGAGAATGTTTACATAGTACTGCCGTCCAACTGACTTTGTTCCTCTGTGGCAACAGGCTCAATCAACAGAGCCTTGCCACGACCTCGGGGATCGGCAATGGCTTCGATGCCCCGATCTGTCAACTGGATCGCCTGAATATCACCCAGGCTCCAGCGCTGCAGATGAAGCTGGTAGCCCATTTCGGACAACTGCTGTTGTACCTCATCACTTAACGGCTGATAAGGTTCCATGGCAAGCTGGTTTTTGGGCAGCAACTGATGATGAAAGCGCGGGGCTGCAACAGCATCCGCCAGTGGCATGCCGAAGTCATACAGATTCGTGATCACCTGAAATACCGAGGTGAAAATAGTAGAGCCGCCTGGCGTACCAATTACCAGCCGAACTTCATTATCCTGCACCAGAATACTGGGTGTCATTGACGATAACATTCGCTTGCCAGGTTCGATCGCATTGGCCGCTCCACCGACCACACCGAAGGCATTCGGTACGCCAGGTTTAATGGAAAAATCATCCATTTCATTGTTCAGCAGAAAACCTGCGCCTGTTACCACCACACCACTGCCGAAATCAAGGTTCAGGGTGTAGGTGTTGGACACTGCATTACCGGCATGATCAACAATGGAAAAGTGAGTTGTTTGTGCCGATTCGAGCCCCGGTCTGATTTGCTTTGTTGCTGAAATTGCCTGCGGATTGATTTCACTGGCTCGTTGCGCCAGATAGTCTGCTGCCAGCAATTCTTGTTGCGGTACCTTGGTAAAGGCAGGATCACCCAGGTAATCGGCCCGGTCGGCGAAAACCCGCTTGTAAATCTCTGCCAACAGATGCACATAGCCAGCAGAATTGTGTTGCTGTGCTTTAAAATCATCCAGCCGAAGTTGCTTTAAACCAAGCAGTTGACTAAGGGCTATGCCGCCAGAGCTGGGTGGAGCGACCGTGACTAATTGATAATCTCGCCATGGGAAAATAAGCGGCTCTCGCCATACCGCCTGGTACTGTGCCAAATCGTCGGCCGTGATAAAGCCGGCCCCGCGCTGCATTTCAGCCACAATCAGGCTGGCAGTTTCGCCCATGTAAAACTCTGCCGCTCCCTGGTTCGCGATACGGCTCAGGGTGGCGGCCAACTCTGGTTGTTTAAACAAATGACCTGCGGTCATGGCGGCAAAATAATCGGCGAAATTGGTTTTGCCCTGATAGCGCTCCAGTGCATTACCGCCGTATTGCTGCAGGTTCTCTGGTACAATAAAACCCTGGTTTGCTAAAGCAATGGCAGGTTGCAGCAAATCGGCCCAGGGTAGGGTGCCGAAGCGCTGATGTGCCTGCCACAGTCCCATGACAGTACCAGGAACACCGGAAGCCAGATGACCAATCAGGCTAAGTTCATCAATGACTTGCCGATCTTCATCCAGATACATGTCCCGGCTCGCTTGCAATGGCGCTGTTTCGCGGTAATCCAGGAAATAAGGCTTGCCTTCAAACCAGATCACCATAAAGCCGCCTCCGCCAATATTCCCAGCCTCAGGATAAGTGACGGCCAGTGTAAAAGCGGTTGCTATGGCAGCATCAACTGCATTGCCTCCCTGATGCAGAATAAGTTGGGATGTTTCAGCGCCATAGCGATCTGGGCTGGCAACTGCGGCTGTGCTGGCATAAGCCAGATTGGTTCCCAGGCAGATACTCAGTACTAGACTCCACCAGCAGCTTCTCATTGTATTCCCCCTTAGGCACCATCTATGAACCGCTCTTGCAGTATTCTAATGTACCACAAAAGATAAACAACGCTGCGTACCAGAGGCAATAGCGGTTATATAGAAGAAGCAAAGGTAATCATAGACACAAAAAACAGCGATTGAAGAGCGAACCGGCGACCTTCGGGTTGCTGAAGTCCAGATACAAAAAAACCAGCACATGGCTGGTTAAGATGTTGGTTGCGAGAGCCGGATTTTCGACCTTCGCCTCACGGTTATAGAGAGGAGCCCGAGGGCGATTCACTATACCATGTTTACAATCAATTTGGTTGCGGGAGCCGGATTTGAACCGACGACCTTCGGGTTATGAGCCCGACGAGCTACCAGGCTGCTCCATCCCGCGTCCGTGAATTATCCCCGAGCAGTAGAGATAATTGCTTGATTTGCAAGACGTTAATTGATGACCTCTGGAATAAGTTGGTCACAATTGGTTGCGGGAGCCGGATTTGAACCGACGACCTTCGGGTTATGAGCCCGACGAGCTACCAGGCTGCTCCATCCCGCGTCCGTCATTGCGGGGCGAATGATAGGGGGTTTTTGGTAACTACGCAAGCACCAATTCAATCGATGGCAATCGTTTGCTGCTTTATTCGGCATCTGCTGCTAAAAGCCACTGCAAAGGTAACAAAGATTCACCCCTGCAGGCGCGTCTTCGGGGTTCGCTTCTGATATACTAGCCATCGATTTTTTTCATGGCAGTCAAAGCATGCTGGAATTTTGGGCATTAACCTCCAAAGGTGTGGAGGAATTACTGGCGGATGAGATCCGTCAGCATCAGGGCGAAGTGGTTAAGATAACCATGGGTGTTGTTCGGTTTAAAGCTGACTTAAAAACAGCCTATCAGCTGTGTTTGTGGTCGCGGTTGGCTACCCGCATTTTACGGCACCTGCATACCGAAATGGTGGATAACAGCGCCGATCTGTATCAGGTTGCCAGCCAGTTGAACTGGACTGAACTAATGTCGGTGCAACAATCCATTGCCATTGACTGCGTGGGCAAGCACCCAACCATCGATAATACCCAGTTTGGTGCCTTGCGGGTAAAAGATGCCATTGTCGATCAGTTTCGCCGTGAAACCAATGAGCGGCCCAATGTAGATAGGCAACAACCAGATGTGCGCTTTCAGGTGCGTATCAGCAACAAAGCCTTTCATTTCTTGCAGGACTTCTCCGGTCCATCGTTGCATCAGCGCGGTTACCGTTTTGGCCAGGGCGAAGCGCCACTGAAAGAGCATTTGGCTGCTGCCCTGGTATTGCGCTCCGGCTGGAAGCATGATCAGGTGCTGTTTGATCCCTTCTGTGGCAGCGGCACCTTATTGATTGAAGCTGCGCTTATTGCTACCAACAGGGCACCGGGCTTACAGCGGCAGCACTTTGCTTTTGAAGGCTGGCCCGGCCACCGGCCGGCACTGTGGCAAAGCCTGCGTCAAGAGGCGTTGGCCGCTAAAACAGAACTGGCCACTGGCCTGCTGTATGGGCTGGATAAAGATCCGCAGGTGCTGCAAAAATCGTTGCGCAATGCCAGCAATGCCGGTGTGGCTGAGTTGATTACTTTTATGGAAGGCGATGCCACGGCGTTGGGTGAAGCCGTATCGAAAGAGCCAGGGGTAATTGTCACCAATCCGCCTTATGGCGAGCGGCTGGGGGACTTACCGGCGCTGATCCCACTCTATACCCGTTTTTCGGTGGCGTTAAAGCAGCATTATGTGGGCTGGTGGCTGGCGATCATTACCTCCAATCAGGATTTACTGCGGGCCCTGAAGCTAGCGCGCAGCAAAAGCTACCAGTTTAGTAATGGCCCACTCGATTGCGAGTTCAGCCTGTTTGAACTGACTGAAAAACAGGTGCAAAGCCGCAATGTCGAAGCGCCGGCGTTATTTTTCAGCGAAAGCAGCTCTTTTGGCAACCGGCTTACTAAAAACCGTAAGCAGCTAAAAAAGTGGGCGGAGCGGGAAAATATCCGTTGCTACCGGCTGTACGATGCCGATATTCCGGAATACAACGTGGCGGTCGACTGGTACGACGGAGAAGTGGTGGTGCATGAATACGCACCGCCAGCCTCAGTGAATGAGGACTTGGCGCAAAAGCGTTTGTTCGATGTGGTGAATCAGGTACCGCAGGTACTTGGCATTAAGCCGGAACAAATGGTGTTGAAGGTACGGGAGCGGCAAAAAGGCAGCAAACAGTATCAGGCGTTGCAACAGCAAGGCCAGTACAAAGAAGTGCAGGAGTACGGTGCCAAACTCTGGGTGAATCTGCGTGATTATCTGGATACGGGCTTGTTTTTGGACCACCGCATTACCCGCAAGCGCATTCAGCAGATGGCCCAAGGCAAGTCGGTACTGAATCTATTTGCCTACACCGGTACTGCATCGGTGCACGCGGCTATTGGTGGCGCGAGCTCGGTCACTACCGTGGATATGTCCAATACCTATCTGGATTGGGCGAAGCGCAACTTTTTACTGAATGGTTTGCACGGTCATCAGTACCAGTTTGAGCAAGCCGATTGTTTGCAGTGGCTTACCCGTTGCCAGCAGCAATACGATCTGATTTTTGTCGATCCTCCGACATTTTCAAACTCCAAGCGGATGCAGGATAGTTGGGATGTGCAGCGCGATCATGTCAAACTGCTGGAGCTTATCAAATACCGGCTGAAAGATGGCGGTGTGGTTATTTTCTCCAACAACAAGCGCCGCTTTAAATTGGATTATCAGGCGCTTGAAGCCGATGGTTGGCAGGTGAAAGATATTTCGGCGGCAACCTTGCCGGAAGACTTTAAACGCAATCCGCACATTCATGTCTGTTTTGAGCTGAGCCGATGACAGCACGGTTTGAACTCTTCAGCACCTGGGGCTGTCATCTGTGTGAGCAAGCCGAGCAGATGCTACTGGATGCAGGCTTAGCCGGCCAGTATCAGGTGCTGGATATCGTGGATCACGAGCACTTATTTGAGCAATACCGGGCTCTGATCCCAGTCGTGGCCTGCCGTAACAACAAGGCCACACTGGGCTGGCCCTTTGATCAGGCGCAACTGATGGCCTGGCTGCAACAACAGGAACAATAACGGTGGAAGTATTACGTTTTCAGCAGGCCTGTCTGGCCTTTGGTACCCATCCGGTACTGGATAAGGTGGATTTTAGCTTATTCAGTGGCGAGCGCGTCTGCCTGGTCGGGCGCAATGGCGCCGGCAAATCGACCTTTTTAAAAGTGCTGACCGGCCAGCAAAGTCTGGATGACGGCCAGGTGGTACTGCCAACCGGTGTGGTACTAAGCAGGCTGGAGCAAGATCCACCTGCTAAAATGGACACCCGCATTGCCGATTTTATCCGGGAAGGTGCCGGCGATTTAGCCGATAAGCTGCAGCAGTTTTATCAACTATCGGAAGCGCTCGATGCCGAAAATCCCCAGCAAATGCGTTTGTTCGAGCAGCTACAGGCTGAGCTCGATAGCCGCGATGGTTGGTCCTTAGAAGCACGCGTAACCGCACTCTGTCAGCAGTTTGCGATGGATCCCGAAGCCAACCTGGCATCACTTTCCGGTGGCTGGCTGCGTAAAGCCGCGCTGGCAAGAGCCTTGGTGGCTAAGCCTGATATCTTGTTGCTGGATGAGCCAACCAACCATCTGGATATTGCTGCCATACAGTGGTTGGAAGGTTTTTTAAAAGAGTTTAAAGGTGCCATTATTTTTATCTCGCACGACCGGGCTTTTATCCGCGCTTTAGCTACCCGTATCATAGATTTAGATCGTGGCCAGCTCACTTCACATCCCGGTGATTACCAACAGTACCTGGATCGTAAGCAAAAAATTCTCGAAGATGAGCAGCAACACAATGCACTGTTCGATAAAAAACTGGCCGAAGAAGAGGTCTGGATCCGCCAGGGCATCAAAGCCCGCCGCACCCGCAACGAAGGCCGGGTACGGGCGCTGAAGGCGTTGCGTAAAGAGCGGGCTGCCCGGGTAGAAAGCTTAGGCAAAGTCGAGTTTGCTATCGAGCAGGCCGATCGCTCTGGCAAACTGGTGTTTGAAACCAAGCAGATTAGCCATAGCTTTGGTGGTGAGCCGCTGTTAAAAGATTTGGACTTACTGGTTATGAGAGGTGACCGGCTTGCCTTGATTGGTCCTAATGGGGTTGGTAAGTCAACGTTAATAAAACTGCTACTGGGCGAGTTGGAGCCGGAGCAAGGCAGCATCAAACGGGGTTCTAACCTTGAGGTAGCTTATTTCGACCAGCACCGCCAGGCACTGGATCTGGATGCGACCGTGCAGGACAATGTGGCAGATGGCCGGCAAGAAGTGATGCAAAATGGCCAAAGCCGCCATGTCCTCAGTTATCTGCAGGACTTTTTATTTCCACCAGCCAGAAGCCGTACGCCGGTTAGGGCATTATCTGGTGGCGAAAAAAACCGCCTGCTGCTGGCGCGCTTGTTTGCCAAGCCCAGTAACTTGCTGATCCTGGATGAGCCTACCAACGACCTGGATGTGGAAACTCTGGAGCTGCTGGAAGATATTTTACAGCAGTATCAAGGCACTGTTATTCTGGTCAGCCATGACCGGGAGTTTGTCAATAATACCGTCACCAGTAGTTTGTTGTTTGCTGGTCGTGCTACCATCGTGGATATTACCGGTGGCTACGATGATGTGGTACGCTGGCAGGCGCAGTTCGCCGAAGAGCCGGTAAAACCTGCCAAGTCATCAGTGACGCCAGAGCCTGCGCCTGTTAGCAACAGCAGCAAAGTCACCACAAGCACAGAACGTAAGTTATCCTTTAAGGAAAAACGCGAGTTGGAACAATTGCCTGCCTTGATTGAAACCTTGGAAACTCAGCTGGCAGCTTTGCAACAACAAGTCAATGCACCGGAATTCTTTGCCAGCCCGATCGAGCAAACACAAGCGGTGTTGAACCAACTTGCTGAAGTTGAGTCGAAGTTGGCGCACGCGTACGAGCGTTGGGAAATTTTAGAAGCATAATAAACAGACGTATTTATAGGGGTTTTTGAATGAAATTATCACCCATCAGCCTGGCCATGGTGCCTTTTTTAACTGCCATGAGTGCTTCAGCTGCAGTGTACCAGGTGGTTGACTTAGGCGAAGTTGTCGATGCGCGTGCAACCTATGCAAACTCGGTGAATGATCAAGGTGTCTCTGTCCTGAATGGCCGTGAGTTGTACTCGGTGGATATAGACATCAGTCGGATAGACTTTGATAAAGAAGTGTTTGAAAACGTGTTTACTGAAGATCAGTTGGCAGAGTTGAAAAATGGCGAGTTGACGGCAACCACCCATGGTCTTTTGTATTCTTTTTTGTCAGGCTGGCCAAACAGCTACAACAACATCCATACCTCTTTAAGTGCCCGAGTTGCCAATTTAGTGGATCGTTATGAGTTTCAACCGGTGAGTACGGTAGCAGCCTCTATTGAACAAGGGCAAGGGGTTCAGCCGCTGCGCTTTTTAACCACGGACACTCAGATTGGTAATAATGAGCAGGTATTGGGGCAAAATAATCGCAATATGCAGGTTGGTTATGCGACGCCCACCTTTGAGTACACAGCCTTTACCCGCACGACAGACCCTGAAAGTGTTGAAGAGGGTAGCGAAGTGCCTGAACCAACAGAGCATATGATTTGGCGTCCTGTTGGCGCGCAACAACTGGGCGTGGTTCGGATAGGGAATGAAGTTCTCACCCTGACACCGGTATACTCTGAGTATGGCGGTGGTACAAGCATTGCTCAGGCAATTAGTGATGAAGGTTTAATTATTGGCGTCGGTAGTGTCGATATCAGTGAAAGCTTCATCACTTTAGTTGAAGATAACTGCGGTGGTTTTTCAGCTCCAGTCGAAAACTGTCTGCACTATCTTCACACTATAGCTGATGGCTATGTAAGCCGTGCTATGGTATGGCAACTCAATGATGATAATAGCGTTTCTTCGCCACAAATACTTGGTTTTCTGGGGGATAAAGGCAATAATGAACCGCATCCGGAGACTGAGTTACCAGACGTGCCTTACAGCAGTTTGGCCAATGCAGTGAACAATCAGGGCATTATTGTGGGCATTTCAACCTACTCTGACTCCAGCGACATTATTCGAACGGAACGGATTGACCCTTGGACTGGTCAGCGCATAACCCGGGAAAACATATATGCCAGCAACCGGGCTTCCATCTTTATTGGTGATGAAGTACACCCGATATTTCCGGAAACTGACCGTGAATGGTTGGCAAGCAATGCGACGGCAATTAACAATAACAACATTATTGCTGGCTTCGCAACCAGGTTTATTACGGGCCAGCAGCGTAACCGCATGTTTTATTACGATTACAATTCCGCTGAACTGGTGTTCCCGGAGGATTTCTTTGTTACTGCCAACACAATACCACGCGCTATCAATGATCAAGGCGTGATTGTCGGCCGGACGGAGGTGGTTATTTCTTCGGCCAAACGGCAGCGGGCTTTTATGTACAGCATTGATGATGGCAGCTTTATTGATTTAAACACTTACCTTGCATGCGATAGCGATTATACGCTGGTCGATGCAACCAGCATCAATAATAACAATGAAATTCTGGCTACCGCGGTGACTGAAGTACCCCTGCGTAACTCTTGGGGGGAAGTCTTAACGGATGAGGATGGCAACCCGCGAACTGAGTTCCAGGCCAGAGCGGTCAAGTTAACCCCGATTGCCAATGGTACTCCCAGCGAGTGTGGTGCTGTGGATGAGTCGACCTATGAGCGTAAAAGTGCCACCAGTTCGCTGTGGTCTGCTCTTGGGTTATCGTTACTGTTATTGATGCGTCTGCGCACAGGGCGTTCGCAGCGTAAAGCTCACTAATTAAGTGACCAGCCCTAGTCCGCTGTGGCGGGCTAGGGCAGTAAGTAGGTTATGACTCGATCTCTATTACTGCATCTGATAGCTGTCGTTCTGATAGTGCAAGCAGTATCCTGGTTCCGGGAGCGTTCTTTGCTGCCGACAGAGACCATGGCACCAATGTTTTATCACAGCACTCTGCAGCACGGCTGGTTTAGCCGGGATGATCTGCTGGGAAAACCTACCGTACTCTACTTTTTTGCTCCCTGGTGCAGCGTTTGCAAATACAGCATGCCCAATCTCGAAGCGATGCAGCGTGATGGCTGGAACATTGTGGCCGTGGCATTAAGCTATGAAGATCGGTCGGAGGTGGAAGCTTTTGTGGCTGACTTAGCGCTCAGTATGCCGGTTGTGCTGGGCAATGATCAATTGGCCCAAGATTACCAGATCAAGGGATTCCCTACTTACTATGTATTGGATAGCGAAGCCAGGGTGCAGCGCAAGTCGTTGGGATGGAGCAGCAGGCTTGGTCTTGAGCTCAGAGTGCGCTGAGATTTTTTATAGCACAACTTTATGGTACTCTTAGCAGCATAAAAGCTACAGCACAAATAGCAGTAAGCTGCTTGCTTACTTCACGACAACCACGGAAACCTGTATGAAAATTACCGCTCAATTCGACAGTGGCAATATTGATGTGATTAGTGCCACCGATCCAACCGATATCCGCCTTGAAATTCGCAAAGATAACCAATCCGATTTCTATCAGTGGTTTCATTTCCGTTTGCACACACCGCACATTGAAGCACATACCATCAAAATCACCAATGTGAATGGCTCAGCTTATCCAGATGGCTGGAAAGGCTATCAGGCGGTTGCTTCTTACGATCGCCAAACCTGGTTTCGGGTTGATACTGAATACAATGGCCAGGAGTTGGTGATTACCCACTACCCGGAAGCTGAGTCGATTTATTTTGCCTACTTTGCTCCCTACAGTTACGAGCAGCATCTGGATTTATTGCAACAAGCTCAGTTGCATGAGCGTTGCCAACTGGTTGAGCTGGGTGAAACGCTGGATGGGCGTGATATGAGCCTGCTGGTCATTGGTGAACCAGATGATAGTAAGCGCAAAATTTGGATCACAGCCCGTCAGCATCCGGGCGAAACCATGGCCGAGTGGTATGTGGAAGGTTTGCTTGATCGCCTGCTGGATGATGACGACGCTGTCGCTCGGAGTGTGCTGGATAAAGCTGTATTCTATGTCGTGCCAAATATGAACCCGGATGGTGCTGTGCGTGGTCACTTACGTACCAACGCTGTTGGCGTGAACCTGAACCGTGAATGGCAGTCACCTTCTATGGCGCAAAGCCCGGAGGTTTATCTGGTGCGGGAAAAAATGCTGGAGCTGGGCGTTGATATGTTCCTGGATGTGCATGGTGATGAAAATATTCCTTACAATTTTCTCGCCGGCAGTGAAGGGGTGCCTTGCTTTGATGAGCGTATGGGCAAGCTGGAGCAAAACTTTCGGCAGTACCTGCTTATGGCATCGCCAGAGTTCCAAAATGAGCATGGTTACCAGGTAGATGCACCGGGTACAGCCAATATGACAGTGGCGTCCAATTGGGTTGCCGAGCAGTTTAACTGCATGGCCTTTACCCTGGAAATGCCATTCAAAGACAACGACAAGCTACCGGATGAATTGTATGGCTGGAGCGATGTGCGCTCGATGAAGTTTGGTGCAGACAGTCTGACCGCCGTACTGGCGATTGTGGATCAATTGCGTTGATTGAAACTAGGCCAGCTGCAGTTGCAACTGGCCTTTACAAAAGGGGAGTTCATGGCCATTATCAGTTGCCCGTCCTGCGGGCAGAAAGTATCCGATAAGGCACCAGGTTGCCCTAAATGTGGTGCTGCCATAGCCGGGCTGGACAAAGAAAAACTGGCTGTGATGGAGCGCGATCGACGTTTAAACCTGAGTCAGTCCTTGATGACCCAATCGATGATTGCAATGGTGTTGTTTCTGGCGGGTTTCTTTTTTTATTGGCAACTGCCGCCTTATGGTTGGAAGTATTACGCGGCTATAGCAGCCATTGGCGTTGGTTTTATCTGGTATCTGGTAAACCGGGTGCGGATAATGATGTTAAAGCGAAAATCTAAACATGGATTTTGACTCTCTTGTTAGTGCACTCTCGCCGGAAACCTATGAAAAGCTGGCAGAGGCCGTAGCGACCGGTCGTTGGGCTGATGGCAGTCTCTTATCGGAGCAGCAGCGTGCACACAGCATGCAGTTGGTGCTGGCCTATCAGGCCAAAGTACTAAAAAGCAACGAACCTTTCACCATTGGAGCCGATGGCCAGATGGTGCAAAAAAGCAAAGCCGAGATGAAAGCATCCTGGCAAATGCAAACTCCTATTGCACGGTTTAACCATGATGATCTTTAAACGCCTGCTGCAGCCCAAATGGCAGCACCCGGATAGCGCAAAGCGCATAGAAGCCATTCAGCAACTGGTTGCAGAGCAAAGTGATTACAAAAAAATCCTGCACGAGCTGGCATTTAATGATGGTAGCTCCAAAGTGCGTCAGGCGGCTCTTGAAAAACTGAATGACTTTTCTTTATGGTGGCAAGCCAGCAAAAAAGAAGCATCCGAGCGATTGAGGCTGGAAGCCGAAAATCGGGTGGTTCAGATGGTGATCACCAATCAAATTTCGTTGCGGTTAAAACAACAATTTATTGAGCAGTGTCAGCGCAGCAGTGTGCTGGAGCAAATTTTGCGGATGGAGCAAGACAGCGATATTAAACTTAATTTGTTGCAGCGGTTGAACAAACAAGAGCTGTACTGTGCCGCGTTGCATGATGAAACGCTTGCACTGACTGCCCGCCAGAATCTGCTGTCATGCATTCAGGACGATAAAGAGTTGGAGCGCTTGCATAAGTCGCTGCAACCTGAGCTTGCAGAGCTAGTGGCACAATTGCTGTCAAAGCGGCAGCAACAAAGAGAATTGCCTGCCAAGCTGCGCAAACAAGCCAGCCTGATTGTATCCAAAATAAATGCATTAAAAGATCGCAACCCACCAGACAGTGAGTCGCGTTTTAGGCAGTACCAGCAGGAGTGGCTTGAGCTTACCGATGCATTGCGAAGTCTGGATGACTGGCCGGCGTTGGAAGAAAAATATCAACAACTGCAATCTTCGGTGCAGGCGTTTTTCGCCAGCAGCTGGCAGCAGGCAAAACAACAACAGGCGGCTGAAGATAAGCAGCAACAGCAGCAACTGCTCAGTTCGGGGATCCGCAAAGCCATCGCAGCACTGGAAATCGATTTACGTCAAAGCCTGGCAAATACCAACTTGCTACAAGCCGAGCAACTGCAGAGCCAGTTTTATGCTTTGCAAGAGCAACTACAACAGGCTGAGTTAGCTGCTGCTGAACAATTGGCGTTACAAGAGACGCTGGCAAAGCTCGAGCAGCAGCTGGTTGATTTGCCCAGGGTGGCCTTGCGATTTGGTCAGGCTGAGCAATGGTTGCAACAGTGGCGGGAGGAAAACTTACCGAGCCAGGTTGCTGATATTGCCAAGGCAAAACAACAGCTACAAGATTGGCAGCAATGTTGGCAACAGCTGTCAGCAGATTTGTCCCTGCCACTACCGAGTGAATTAAACCAGTCTTTTGCAGTGCTGTCAGAGCAGTGGCAATCCAGGCTGGAATCGCTGGAACGTACTTCGCAGCAACCCTATCGTCAGTGCCGCAGCAAATTGCACGAGTTTAAACGCTTGCATCAGGCCGGTAAATTTAAGGTGCTTTTTGGCCTTTTTAAGGGCATTGAACAGGACTACCAGCAATTGCTGCCGGAGCAGCAGCAACAACTGGATACTTTGTACCAACAGGCCTGGCAGCAACTGGAAGCGCTGAGTGACTTACAAGCTTTTATTGCCACGCCGCGCAAGCAGCAGTTGCTGCAGCAAATGCAGCAACTGGCTGAAGAGCCTATGCTGGATGCTTCCCAGCGTTCTGCTGAAGTAAAAAGAGCCCGCTCAGATTGGCTGTCACTTGGCAAGGTGAAAGAGGATGAAGCAGCAAACTGGCAGCAGCTCTTTGATGATGCCTGTGAGCGTGCTTTTGCTCCTTGCCGCGCATTTTTTGCTACGCAGCAAGCTGAGCGCGAACATAACTTAAAACAAAAGCAAGCCTTGCTGAGCCGGCTGCAACAGCTAGCCGCCGCAGACGATAGTAAAGATCTGGCGCAGACTCTACAGCAATTACAGCAAGAATGGCAGCGTGTTGGTCAGGTGCCCAAAGAGGCTTATACCGCGCTGCAACATAGCTATCAGCAACAGTGCAGGGAGCTATGGCAGCGGGTGAAACACCAGCAAGCCGGTTATGCTGCCAGTAAGCAGCAACTGATTGCAGAAGTGAAGGCTGCGATGCAATTAAGTGATACCGGTCAGGCGGCGGCTATTTTGAAGCAATGCCAGTTGCAATGGAAACAGATCCCTTTTGCCGGCAAAACGCAGGATGCTGAATTATGGCGTGCGTTCCGTGCGCTGTGTGATGATTTCTTTGCCAAACGAAAGTCGGAACATCAGGAGTTGCAACAGCAACGGCAGCAAGAGCAGCAGCAATGCCAACAACAGCTAACGGCATGTGAGCATGAGCTACAGCAAAGTGAACAGCCGCAGCAACTCAGTGTTATACGGCAACAGTTGCTGGCGTTGGATTTAAGCAGTTTTGCTTCCCTCAGCCGTATGCGGCAGCAGTTGCTGGAACAGTTGGAGCAAAAGCAACAACAGTTTGTCCAACATGAACAACAGCAATGGTACCATCAGTTGTTTACTGCCTTGCAAAGCGGTGCAAGCATGGAGTCACTCCCTGGTTATTGGCGTGATGCTTTGGCGCAGCAAGCTGATAACATGAGCAGAGCAGATCTCACCATCATACTTGAGCTGGTATCTACCGGACAGGTTCAGGATGCCACGGTCCCAGCACAGCATATTTCGGCATTAAAATTACAGTTGTTGGCTGAAAAGCACAATCAAAGTAGTAATTTAACCAAAGAAAATTTGCTCAAGCGCTGGTTAAGTCATGGTACTTTGCAACCGGATGAGACGGCTTTGCTTAGCCGGGTGGCGGCACTGTTTACGGCATCCTGAGCTCAGCTTTTGCTGAGCTCTCCCCGTAAATCCTGTTGCATTTTAAGGCGTGCCTGGTCGATGCTGATTGGTTGGCTTAGCAAATAATGCAGCTTTGTCAGGGTCGCTTCCAAAGTCATGTCATAACCACTGATCACCCCATGGGCCCTAAGGGCATTGCCGGTGGCATAGCCATCCATATTTACCCGGCCACGGAAGCATTGGGTGCAGTTGACAATAATGGTGCCACGCTCAGTGGCCTGCTGCAATGTTGCCAGCAACTCTGCTTGCTGGGGAGCATTGCCCACCCCATAAGATTTAATAATCAATGCTTTGACCGGAGCTGCTGCCATATTGGCAATCACATCAACGCTAATACCAGGATACAGAGTAACCACACTGACGGGTTGTGGCAGCACTGTCGCTACTTGCAGTGGAGAGCCATGTCGCTCTGTGGTGCTTAAGGCTCCAGCCTGCAACCGTATTTGGATGCCAGCTTCCAGCAGAGGTGGGTAATTGGGTGAAGCAAAAGCGTTAAAGCCATCGGCGTCAGCTTTGGTTGAGCGATTGCCCCGAAATAGCTGATTATTGAAAAACAGCGAGACTTCATGAATAGGGTACTCTGCCGCCAGGTAGAGTGCATTTAATAGATTGACCTGACCATCGCTGCGCAACTGTGCCAGTGGAATTTGCGAACCAGTGACAATGACAGGCTTGCTTAAGTTCTCCAGCAAAAAAGATAAGGCCGAGGCGGTATAGGCCATGGTATCGGTGCCATGCAATACCACAAACCCATCGTATTGCTGGTAGTTTTGTTGAATATCTTTGGCAATTTGCCACCAGTGGGCGGGTGTCATATTGGAGGAGTCAATCAGCTCCGGGTACTCGTGAATGGTGAATTCTGGCATTTCAGCCCGGAAAAACTCCGGCATGCCCTGAACTGTTTTAATTAAAAAGCCAGGGGCAGGAACGAAACCCTGGGAGGACTGTTGCATGCCAATGGTACCGCCGGTATAAGCGACGTAAATCCGTTTTTTATTCATCGAAGGCCTCATAAAAAAATGCCCGGCACAGGCCGGGCATTGTAGCTAAGATCATGCTGAGTGTCAGTCGATTTGGCACATCAGGCAGAAAGCATAGAGCCCCTGTGGGTCGTTAAAGTTGGACAGGGTGACAAAGTCATGCCGAAGTTGTTGAGTCATACGGTTAATCGCCTGGCGCTCTGGGCTCGTGCCAATTTGTGGCAACCAGCCCTGGTTCGCGGCACCACCAAAGAGCTCAATGACCATTTGTTCAAATGGTGACAGCTCGTGCCCAATGATTTTTACATCGTAGTTGCTTAATCCTGCCCGCTCTGCAGCAGCAGCAATGGCATCGTCAAAGCTACCCAGTTTATCGACCAGGCCGTATTGCAGGGCATGCTGGCCAGTAAATACTCGCCCTTGCGCTACTTTATCTACTTCTTCAAGGCTCATACCGCGATGTTCACCAACCAGGCTGAGGAAGTCTTTGTAGCCACGTTCGATCAGCAATTGGAAGATGTCTTTTTCGCGTGGTTGCAGGCCTTTATAAAATGGCAGCCCGGAACTAAAGCCGGCTAATTCGGTAGTACCGACGCCATCTACATTAATTCCCAGCGCATGAAAACTATCTTCCAGGCTGTGAAACAAGCCAAAAATCCCAATGGAGCCAGTGATGGTGGTCGGGGATGCCCAGATCTCTGTCGCAGGTGCTGCAATCCAGTAACCGCCAGAGGCTGCAACCGCACCCATCGAAGCAATGACTGGTTTCCCTGCCGCACGCAAAGCCATAACCTCACGGCCAATAATTTCAGAAGCAAAGGCACTGCCACCGCCACTATCAATGCGAAGCACCACTGCTTTTACTTTGTCGTCGTTACGGGCTCGTCGCAGCATGGCAGCTGTGCTATCACCACCAATGGTGCCGGCTTTGGCATTCCCATCGACAATCATGCCACGTGCAACGATGACCGCAACTTTGTCAGTCAGTGGGTTATCAAATGACTGCCGTGGCACTACCAGGCTCAGGTAGTCGTCAAAGGTGACATGGTTGTAGGTTTGGTTGTCGTTCTCACCAACCAGGCTGATCATTTTCTGGCGAAACTCCTGCTGGGTGCTCAAGGTATCTACCAGGCCCAGTGCCAATGCCATACTTGCTAAGTCACCATCTTGTTGCTGCAGCTTTTCAAAGAAAGTATCACGTGTTTCAATAAAGCTTGCCGGTTCGAAGCCGCGGCGCTCAGCCACCTCTGCTTTGTAGTTATGCCACAAGTCGTTTAACCAGAACAAAGCGTCTTGTTTTGCTTCGTCAGACATAGTGTCGCGAATAAAAGGCTCTACAGCAGATTTGTAGGTGCCAACCCGGAAGACATGGGTGTTTACTTTCAGCTTTTCCAGGGCACTTTTATAGAACATGGGGTAACTACCATAGCCTTCCAGCAGCACTGCACCCATAGGATCAAGATGTACTTCGTTGGCGTAGCTGGCAAGGAAATATTGCCCTTGGCCGAAATAGGCACCCCGGGTATAGATATGCTTGCCCGAAGCTTTGAACTGTTCTAGTTCTTTACCTATGGCCTGTAATTTGTCCAGCGAAGCACGGCCAAGGCCGGACAGATCCAACACCATGGCATGAATACGATCATCCTTGGTCGCATGCTGAATCACCTGCAATACATCGGACAGCAGAATTTCAGCCGGATCGGATTGGCCACCCAAGCTTTCGTTGACGATGGTGGAGAAGGGGTCGACAAAGCGCTTTTCTTCGACGATGTCACCTTGTAAATTCAGTACCAAAGCTGAGGTTGCCGGGACCTGAACCTTATCTTTGCCACTGAAAATGCTGATCAGCAGGATCAACACAATCAGAATAAACAGGGTGTTTAAAATAATAGAACGAAAAACTTTGTAACCATGCCAAATGCCTCCGAAGAAGCGACGGACTATTCCAGGGTTGGTTGCGGACATAGATGGATTCCTACACAACAATAAATCTGATCTTGGTGATACTATGCTAGCGAATTTAAGCACTAAAGATAACTGCAATTTGTAAGTAAATGTACATATTGCGTATCTGGGGTAAAACAGCTACCCTCTAACGGACAAGTTAACAGGTATGACCAGAGAGGGCGATGTGGCTTACCAATATTTATTACAGCCTTTGGATTTGGGTTTTACACAGCTGCGCAACCGCGTAGTTATGGGGTCCATGCATACTGGCCTTGAGGAAGAAAAAAACGGCTTTAGTAAACTTGCTGCATTTTATGCTGAGCGTGCTAAAGGAGGGGTTGGTCTTATCATTACAGGGGGCATTAGCCCGAATTTCCGGGGCAATCTGGTGCCTTTTGGTAGCCAGCTTAGCTTTGGCTGGCAAGCAAAAAAGCATACTGAAGTCACCCAGGCAGTGCATGCTCATGGGGCCAAAATTTGTTTGCAGTTGTTGCATGCAGGTCGCTATGGCTATCATCCTTTTAATGTAGCTCCCAGTAAAATCAAATCACCTATTACCCCTTTTACCCCATCCGAAATGTCCGGCCGGCAAATTAAAAGCACCATCCGTGATTTTGCTAAGGCGGCAGAGCTGGCGAAAAAGGCTGGTTACGATGGGGTGGAAATCATGGGCTCTGAAGGCTACCTCATTAACCAGTTTATTTGTCAGCGGACCAATCAACGCACTGATGAATGGGGGGGCGATTTTGCCAACCGCATCCGCTTCCCATTGGAAACCATTAAAGCAGTGCGTGAGCGGTGTGGGGACGATTTTATTATTGTCTATCGTCTTTCCATGTTGGATCTGGTAGAAGACGGCAATAGCTACGAGGAAGTGGTAGAACTTGCCAAAGCTGTATCTGCCGCAGGTGTCAGCATCATCAATACCGGCATTGGCTGGCATGAAGCGAGGATCCCAACCATCACCACCCGGGTGCCCCGGGCTGCTTTTAGTTGGATCACAGAGCGGGTTCGTCAGGAAATTACTATCCCAATCATGGCGACCAACCGTATCAATACACCGCAGGTAGCCGAAGATATCCTGGCCAATGGTCAGGCGGATATGGTGTGTATGGCACGGCCATTTTTAGCCGATGCAGATTTTGTCAATAAAGCTGCCGCTAATAAAGCCGATGAAATCAATACCTGCATTGCCTGCAACCAGGCCTGCCTTGATCACGTGTTTCAGAAAAAGCGCGCCAGCTGCTTAGTCAATCCGCGGGCTTGTTATGAAACCGAACTGAATTTCGAGTCTGCAGCTACACCTAAAAAATTGGCGGTGGTCGGTGCCGGTCCGGCTGGCCTTGCCTTTAGTGTCTATGCGGCGCAGCGTGGTCATAAGGTGACCTTATTTGATAAATCGCATCAGATAGGTGGTCAGTTTAACTACGCCAAGCAAATTCCTGGTAAAGAAGAATTTTATGAAACCCTGCGTTATTTTGGCCGGATGCTGGAACTGCATCATATTGAACTGCGCTTAAACAGCGAACAGAGTGTAGACTCTCTGCAGCAAGCTGGGTTTGATGAAGTGATCCTTGCGACCGGTATTGTACCAAGGCCTGTCGATATTGAAGGCATTGAGCACCCGATGGTACTCAGCTATCTGGATGTATTGCGTGATCACAAAGCGGTCGGTAAGAATGTAGCTATTATTGGCGCTGGCGGCATTGGTTTTGATGTGGCCGAGTATCTGACCGAGAACCATTCCCTGACGCTGCAACCAGATGCCTGGCTCAAAGAGTGGGGCGTTGATAAAGCCTACCAGGCACGTGGTGCTTTGTTGCCAGAGCATCGGCCTGAACCTGCATTGCGCAAAATCTATTTGCTGCAACGCAAAAGCAGCAAAGTGGGTGCAGGCCTTGGCAAAACATCCGGCTGGGCGCACCGCGCCTCGCTTAAAAGTAAAGGGGTAGAAAGTATTGCTGGTGTGCAATACCGTAAGATTGATGATCATGGTCTTTGGATTGAAATTGCAGGTGAGGAGCGGTGTCTGCAAGTAGATAATGTCATTATTTGCGCCGGACAAATGCCTTTGCGTGAGCTGCAAGCCGGACTGCAGGATGTTGGTTTGCCGGTGCATCTGATTGGTGGCGCGGATGTTGCTGCTGAATTGGATGCCAAAAGAGCCATCCGGCAGGGTGCTGAATTGGCTGCCCGTATTTAGTTTCTGTTTCATCCCCCTTGCTGGTTGCACCAGCAAGGGGATATCTGCTCCTTTCCTTCCTGAATCTCTTGTCGCTGATGCAAAGCTTTGCTAGCCTGAAACCAGCTTGTGCTTTTTTTGCACTAAATGAGTGTGGCGCCAGCTATTTTTTGCTCCATATTGGTGCCTTTGTCATGCTATCGCCATACTGGCGTCATAACCTGTTGCATACGAATGCAGCTTTGCCAGGGCATGACTTCACAATGGCCTTTACCTTGCATTACAAAGATCGAAACATCACTATCATTATTTTTTGATTCACAGGGAGTTGGTATGTCAGGTGTGTTAACCATGATTTTAGCCGGTGGTGAAGGAACTCGGTTGGCGCCATTAACGGGTATCCGCGCCAAACCTGCGGTGCCTTTCGGTGGCAATTACCGCATTATAGACTTTGTACTGAATAACTTTGTGAACTCTGATTTTCTGCAGATTTTTGTGATTACCCAGTTCAAATCACACTCCCTGATGAAGCATCTGGGGCGGGCCTGGCGCGTCTCGGGTTTAACCAACCGCTTTATTGATCCAATACCCGCTCAGATGCAAACCGGCAAGCATTGGTATCTGGGCACTGCCGATGCGGTGTACCAAAATCTGCACTTGATCCATGGCCTGGATCCGGAAGAGGTCTGTATTTTCGGTGGTGATCACATCTACAAAATGGATGTGCGGCAAATGCTGGATTTTCACCGTCAAAACAATGCCAGCATGACGGTTGCAGCCATTCCTGTGCCGGTCGCTGATGCCCATCACTTCGGTGTGATAGAAGTAGATGCCAGCGGTAAAATGATTGGTTTCGAAGAAAAACCACTTAGCAATCCAAAAACGATACCTGGCCGGCCTGATTACGTGTTGGCTTCGATGGGCAATTATATTTTCGAAAAAGACTGCCTGATCGAGTGTCTGGAAACCGATGCTGCCGATCCGGCGTCCAGTCATGATTTTGGTAAAAACATTATTCCCAGACTCTATCCGTCTGGCGACGTCTATGTGTATGATTTTTCCAGCAACAGCATTCGTGGTGAACAAGATATCTCCCGCGGTTACTGGCGCGATGTTGGCACGCTCGACTCCTACTACGAAGCCAATATGGATTTGATTGCGGTGATTCCGCCTTTTGATTTGTACAACCGGTATTGGCCGCTACGTAGCTATACGCCTCCGATGCCGCCGGCTAAATTTGTGCATGATGAAACCAACCGTACTGGTCAGGCGATTAGCTCTATGGTGTCTTCAGGTTGTATTATCAGTGGTTCCATCGTGTACCATTCGATCCTGGGTTACAACGTGCATGTGCACAGTCATGCCTACATTGAAAAGTGTGTGCTGATGGGCAACAACGATATAGGGCGGGGCTGTCGCATCCGTCGTGCTATCATTGATAAAGATGTCAAGATAGCGCCGAATACAGTGATTGGCGAAGATGTGAACCTGGATAAACAGCGCTTTCATGTGTCGGAAGAAGGCGTTATTGTGATCCCCAAAGGAGCCCGGGTTGGCTTTGATTAAGCCAGGATTGAACAACAACAAAGGTTCATTGAATGCGTATTTTGATGTTATGCAGTGAGTATGAAGGCCTCATTAAAACCGGCGGTCTGGCAGATGCCTGCCGTGGCCTGACCAAAGCTCTGGTCGAGGCCGGGCATGAGGTGATGGTGTTAGTGCCGCGTTATGCCAGCTTGTATGCATTTGAAACCAGGGATTGGCAATCGGTCTATGTATCTCTGGGCGGTCGTACATTTGGCTGTGCTGTCCGACAGCTAACGCTGGATGGCGTTGCCATTGGTCTGGTAGAGCATCATGAGTTTTTTCAGCGCATACGGCCATACGACGATGGAGAATATGGCTATGCCGATAATCCGCTGCGTTTCGCTTTCTTTTGCAAGGCTGCGCTTGCCTGGTGTCAGGAGCGGGGTTTTTGCCCGGATATTATCCATGGCCACGATTGGCAAACGGCGTTGGCTGGTGTCTATTTACAGCATGAGCAAGCGCAGGATGATTTCTTTTCCGGCAGTCGTTTCGTTTTTACCATTCATAATGGTGCTTATCAGGAAGTGGTCGCATCCGACTGGGCGAAACAACTGGAGCTGCCAGCATCCAGCAGTCCGGTCAATCTGCTGCAACAAGGCATCGTCAGTGCCAGCAAAATCAACACCGTCAGTAGTGGCTATCGGGATGAACTGCTGTCAGAGCCGGCAGGCAATGGACTGGCTTGGTTGTATCAGCAGCGCCAGACCGACTTTAGCGGTATTTTAAATGGCTGTGATTACCAGTTATGGCATCCTGGCCGGGACGTTCACTTAGCAGCCCATTACGATTGGCCGGATCTGACTGGCAAGGCAAGTTGCAAAACCTGGTTGCGGCAACATCATCAATTGCCCGACAAAGCAGTTCCGTTGTATGTAGCGGTAAGCCGCATTACCGGCCAAAAAGGCTTCGATTATTTGCTACCGGCACTGGCGCAATGGCTGCCCACCACCGACTCTCAGGTGCTGATTATGGGGACCGGTGAGCGGCACTACACCGAGGCTTTATTTGCATTGGCTGCGCGCTTTAAAGGCCAGATGAGCTTTGTGATGGGCTTTGATGAAGCGATGGCGCATAAAATTGAAGCGGCTGGTGACTTTTTTCTGATGCCTTCATTGTTTGAGCCTTGTGGGCTGAACCAAATTTATAGTTTACGTTATGGTACCTTGCCCTTGGTGCGTGCTACCGGGGGCCTGAAAGACACTGTAGTGCCTTACCCTGAAGCCGATTGTACCGGCATCCATTTCGAGCAAGCGAATGCGGCTGCCTTACTGCAAGCTTTGCAACAAACCGATGCTATTTATCAGGACCAGGCGCTATATCAGGCGATGCAACAACGCGCAATGGCGCAGTGCTTTAGTTGGCAGCAAGCTTGTCAGCAATACGAGCTGTTGTATCAGGCGGCTTTGCAGCAATACTAAGCGCTCTGATCAATTCCCAAGCGATTGCGCTGAAATCGCAATAAAGCCATAGGCAGCTTGAAAAACTTCTGATAGCCTTGTTGCTATTCTAAGTTGTCGCTTTTTTTGCTCTGAGAAGGGTTTTATCATGGATGCGATCACGCTACTGACTACGCGGCAATCCTGTCCGCGTTTAACTGAGCCAGCTCCTCAAGGTGAAGCGCTGGAATTGATCAAGCAGGCCGCGCTGCGGGTGCCGGATCATGGTGCTTTGCGGCCCTGGCGCTTTTTGATAGTGCAGGGCAGATCTTCACTGGAGCGCTTAGGGGATATTTTCGCCGAAGCTGCGGTTGAGGATGATCCCACCATTTCCAATGATCTGCTGGAGCGAGCCCGCCAGCTGCCACTGCGAGCACCTATGGTGATTGTTTGCATTGCCCGTTGCAACAGCGAGTCGAAAATACCTTTGCACGAGCAAATTCAGTCAGCAGCCTGCTCGGTGATGGCGATGCAGCAAGCGGCTTTTGCACTGGGCTATGGGGGTATTTGGCGCAGCGGCATGTATGCCGAGATGGAGTTTGTCAAACAGTCGCTTGAGCTGGGCGAAGACGATGAAATTGTCGGCTTTTTATATTTGGGCACACCGGCCTCTGAAGTCCGTATTCGTGCCGGCCTTGATCCGGCCGACTTCTTTGCCGAATTTTAAAGTGATTTAAAAGCAACAGCCCCGCATTAGCGGGGCTGTTTCGTTTATGGTCTAATGACAACGGCTTAGAAGTCAGCGTTGCCTGGGGTGCGCGGAAAGGGGATCACATCGCGTACATTGCCCATACCGGTCACGTAACTGACCAGGCGCTCAAAGCCCAAACCAAAACCTGAGTGCGGTACGGTGCCGTAACGGCGCAGATCGCGGTACCAGCCGTAATCGTCTTTGTTCAGGCCCATCGCAGCCAGTCGCTCATCCAGCTTGTCGAGCCGCTCTTCGCGCTGACTGCCGCCAATGATTTCACCAATACCGGGGGCCAGGATATCCATCGCTGCTACCGTCTTGCCATCTTCGTTTAAGCGCATGTAGAAGGCTTTGATGTCTTTCGGGTAGTTTTGCAAAATAATGGGTGCGCCCACATGCTCTTCGGCCAGGTAGCGCTCGTGCTCGGACTGCAAATCAATACCCCATTCCACCGGGTAATTGAAGGTCTTGCCGCAGTTTTGCAGGATCTCGATGGCATCGGTGTAATCCATCCGCACAAAGCTGGAGTCCACCATCTGTTGCAAACGGCTGATGGCGTCTTTATCTACCCGCTCGGCAAAAAAGGCCATGTCATCGGCACGTTCTTCCAACACGGCTTTAAACACGTACTTCAGCATGTCTTCGGCCAGCTGCGCCACATCGGCCAGTTCAGCAAAAGCCACTTCCGGTTCAATCATCCAGAACTCGGCCAGGTGGCGGCTGGTATTGGAGTTCTCGGCGCGGAAAGTCGGGCCAAAGGTGTACACCTTGGAAAGAGCACAGCAGTAGGTTTCTACATTCAACTGACCGGAGACGGTCAGGAAGGTCTCGCGGTCAAAGAAATCTTTGCTGTAATCTACTTTGCCGGCCTCGGTGCGTGGCAGGTTTTCCAGGTCCAGCGTGCTGACCCGGAACATTTCTCCAGCGCCTTCGGTGTCCGAGCCGGTGATGATAGGGGTGCTGATCCAGTAAAAGCCGCGCTGATGAAAGAAACGATGTACCGCTTGCGCCAGGCAGTTGCGTACCCGGGTTACAGCGCCATGGATATTGGTGCGTGGCCGCAGATGGGCAAATTCACGCAGGTACTCCATCGAGTGGCGTTTTGGCGCCATCGGGTAAGTATCCGGGTTTTCCACCCAGCCAATCACGGCCACCGAGCTGGCCTGAATTTCAAACTGCTGGCCCTGACCTTCAGAGCGGGCAATGGTGCCTGTCACTACCACGGAGCAGGCAGTAGTCAGGCGTTTGATTTCGCTTTCGTAATTAGGTAGCTCGGCCGGTACTACCGCCTGCACCGCATCAAAGCAGCTGCCATCGTGCACAGCGACAAAAGAAATACCGGCTTTGGAGTCACGCTTGGTGCGGACCCAGCCTTTGACAGTAACGGTATCGCCTACAGCGTAGCGACCACTTAAAACATCATGAATCACAGCATCGGACATGCTTGAAAGCTCCGTGTAAAATTGGAAACCTGGCGGTTAAACTTGGTCAAATCAATAAGACATGTAATGATACTGACGCAGTGACTGAACACAAGTAAAACTTAGGTTTTTAGCGCGAATATGACCACAGAGCACAGTGCATTTAAAAATGATCGTCGTCAGGGGCCGGATCTGGTGCGCCAGTTGTTTGCCTGGCTGGCGGTGCTGGCGTGGGTACTTTTTATTCTGGCCTTGTTACTGGTGCATTTTGCCCGGCCGGAAATGGATACCGGCCTGGTGCGCTACTGGGATATTGAAGTGCGAGGCGACTGGCACCCGGTGCTAACCAACTGGTTGCAGGCCATGCTGTATGGCACGGCGCTGCTTAGTGCCATTAGCCTGGTGCTCAACCGGCTGCGCTTACGCCGTAAAGACGACCGGCTGCATTTTAATCTGGTATTGCTGTTGCTGGCGTCCATTGCGCTGGGGCTTTACCTGCTTCGCCTGTAGCATTCATCGACATTCGTTCAGACCCCAACCGTACGACGCATCGACCAGCACAAGCGGCTGATTTGCTCCTCGCTGATAATAAAGGGCGGCATCAGATAAATCAGCCGGTTAAAAGGCCGGATCCAAACCCCATCACCGACAAAATGCTGTTGCAGCTTGGCTACATCCACAGGGTGGTGCATCTCCAGCACACCGATGGCTCCCAGTACCCGCACTTCTTTTACCAAAGGCGAGGCCTGGCAGGGGGCTAATTCGGCTTTTAGCTGAGTTTCAATCGCTGCGACCTGCGCTTGCCAGTCACCGGTACGGATCAAACCGATACTGGCATTGGCCACCGCACAGGCCAGCGGGTTGGCCATAAAGGTCGGGCCATGCATCAGGCCACCTGCCTCGCTCTGACTAACACCAAGCGCCACCTGATCGGTACAGAGGGTAGCGGCCATCGTCATGTAACCGCCGGTTAAGGCTTTGCCCAGGCACAGAATATCGGCGGTGATCTTGGCTTGTTCACAGGCAAACAGACTGCCGGTGCGGCCAAAGCCGGTGGCAATTTCATCGGCAATCAGCAGTACTTCAAACTCATCGCACAAGGCGCGACATCCCGCCAGATAGTCGGGGTGGTAAAAACGCATGCCGCCATAGCCTTGCACGATGGGCTCCAGGATCAGGGCGGCAATGTACTGATGGCGCTGCTCTAGCAGTTGTTGCAAGGGCTTTAGGCTCTCTGGCCGGAATTCGCTGTGGTACGGACTGTCCGGGGCCGGTAGAAAATGATGCTGCGGCAGCAGTTTGCTGAACATGCTGTGCATGCTATCGACCGGATCGCACACCGCCATGGCGGCAAAGGTATCGCCATGGTAGCCCTTACGCAGGCTAATCAGCTCGGTTTTTTGTCTGTGGCCGATGCCCTGCCAGTACTGCAGCGCCATTTTAATGGCTACTTCCACCGCAATCGAGCCGCTGTCGGCCAGAAAGACTTTGTTTAACGCCGGCGGTGTCATGGCCAGCAGCTGTTGGCACAGTGTCACTGCCTGCGGATGGGTAATGCCGCCAAACATCACATGGGCCATCTGGCCAAGCTGGTCGGTGACTGCCTGATCCAGCACCGGGTGGCGGTAGCCATGCACTGCCGACCACCAAGAGGCGGTGCCATCCACCAGCCGCTGGCCATTTTCCAGAATCAGCTCACAGCCTTCGGCGGCCACCACCGGATACACCGGCAGTGGATCGATCATCGAGGTATAGGGGTGCCAGATATGCTGCCGGTCAAAGGCTAAATCAATGCTCATAAAATAACCATCAGTAAAGTTGTGTGTGCAAATCAGATTGACAAGTCAGGGTTGGCGGCTAGACTAGCGAAAAATAACCCGAACCACAATCCAAACAGGGATCCTCATGTCTACAGCCATTCGTCACGACTGGAGCCTAGCCGAAGTCAATGCTCTGTTCGCCTTGCCGTTTAATGATCTGGTCTTTCAGGCCCAAACAGTGCATCGCCAGCATTTTACCCCGAACGAGGTGCAGGTCAGCACCTTGTTGTCGATTAAAACCGGTGCCTGCGCCGAAGACTGCAAGTACTGCCCGCAAAGCGGCCATTACAACACCGGCCTGGAGCGTGAGCGCCTGCTGGAAGTGGAAAAAGTACTGCGCCAGGCTCAGGCGGCTAAAGAGAAAGGTGCCACCCGCTTTTGCATGGGCGCAGCCTGGAGCAACCCGAAGCAGCGGGATATGCCGTACCTGATTGAAATGGTCCGTGGTGTGAAGTCGATGGGGCTGGAAACCTGCATGACGCTTGGCATGATTGACCCCGAGCAGGCGCAAAGCCTGGCCTCTGCCGGCCTGGATTACTACAACCACAATCTGGATACCTCGCCGGAGTTTTACGGTGAAATCATTACCACCCGCACTTATCAGGACCGGCTGGATACTCTGCAGCATGTGCGCGATGCCGGCATGAAAGTCTGCTGTGGCGGTATTCTTGGCATGGGCGAGTCGGCCAATGATCGCTCGGCCTTGCTGATGCAGCTGGCTAATTTACCGGAGCATCCGGAGAGTGTGCCGATCAATATGTTGGTGAAAGTGCAGGGCACACCGCTGGAAGCTGTCGAGGATATGGATGCTTTTGAGTTTATCCGCGCCATTGCCGTGGCCCGCATTATGATGCCAGCCAGCCATGTGCGGTTATCCGCTGGTCGCAGCCGGATGAACGAGCAAATGCAGGCGCTGTGCTTTATGGCCGGTGCCAACTCGATTTTCTACGGCGATAAGCTGCTCACCACCGACAACCCGGAAGCCGATGCCGATATGCAATTGTTTGCCAAGCTTGGCATTCGGCCGGAGCAGCGTCAGGATGTGTCGGACGAAGCCCATGCCCTGGCACTGGCGGATGCCATCAAAGAACAGCAGCAGACGCCGCTGTATCACGCTGCAGGTTAATACCGATGGACCTGGCCAGCATGCAGCAGGCGCTTAGTGAGCGCCGGCAGCAGCAATTGCACCGTAACCAGTTCGCCATGCAGCCATTGCCGGATGGCATGGTGCGGGTGCAGGGCAAAGACTATCTGAACTTTTCCGGCAACGATTACCTCGGGCTGGCGCAGGATCCTGCCGTACTGGCAGCACTGACCGAGGGAGCCGCCCGTTTTGGTATTGGCAGTACCGGTTCGCCTTTGGTGACCGGGCATCAGTATGCGCATCAGGTGCTTAGCGATGCGCTCTGTGACTGGCTGGGCTTTGATGAGGTGCTGCTGTTCAGCTCTGGTTTTGCCGCCAATCAGACGATGCTACAAACCCTGGCAGCGCAAGATGAGCGCATCCTGCTGGATAAGTTAAGCCATGCCTCGCTGATTGATGCGGCCAAACATCATGCCGGGGGGTTTAAGCGTTTCTTGCACAATGATCTGACGTCGTTACATCAGCTGCTGAGCCAACAGGCTACCGGTAAATCGGTGGTGGTGACGGAAGGGGTCTTCAGCATGGATGGGGACAGCCCCGATCTGGCTGGGATGGCCGCTCTCTGTGCACGGCATCAGGCCCCGTTGCTGCTGGATGATGCGCATGGCCTGGGCGTTTTTGGTGCTGAGGGGCGAGGTAGCTGGCAACAGCAGAGGTTGGTACCCGAGCAGTTGCAGGCCCTGATGGCGAATTTTGGCAAAGCCCTGGGTGGCTCGGGTGGTTTTATTGCCGCCTCTGCCACTGTGATTGATTACCTGCGCCAGTTCGGCCGTCATTACATCTACAGCACGGCGTTATCGCCGGCGCTCTGTTGGGCGCAGCAGAAAGCGGTGCAACTGTGCCGGCAGGATGACTGGCGGCGTGAGCGCTTGCAGCAGCATCTTGGCCTGTTTCAGCAGTTGGCACAAGCAGCCGGTTTGCCCTTAGTGGCTTCCGGCTCGGCCATTCAGCCGGTACTGGTAGGCGATGCCGGTCGCTGTCTGGTGCTCAGTCAGGCTCTAAAAGAGAAGGGCATCTGGTTAACGGCCATCCGGCCACCAACCGTTGCTGCCGGCAAAGCCCGGCTTCGAATTACTTTAAGCGCGGCCCATCAGCCAGAGCATATCCGTACCCTGGTGGCTGCATTGCAGGAGCTGTTTTGATGTCTGTTCAGGCGCAAGCCATTGCCCGCCATTTTGGCAAAGCCTGCCAAAGCTACAGTAACGCGGCCCGTTTGCAGCGCTTAACTGGTTATGCGTTACTTGATGCATTGCCGGTGGCACCACAGGGCAACCTGCTGGATCTGGGCTGTGGCCCGGCCTGGCTGCACCCGGAGCTGGTCCAGCGCTGCCAGCAACTGCTGGCGGTTGATTTAAGTGCCGGCATGCTGCAACAGGCACAGCAGCTGGCGCTGGCGAAAGAATACATTCAGGCCGATGCCGAGGCTTTACCACTGGCAGCGGCCTCGGTGCAAAACGTCATCTCCAATTTAATGCTGCAGTGGTGCCCCAAGCCATCCAGGGTTGCGGCAGAGCTTGAACGCGTGCTGCAAAGCGGTGGTAAGGTTTTCCTGAGCACCTTGCTGCAGGGTACTCTGGCTGAGTTTCGTCAGGCCTTTTTAGCGCTTGAGCTGACGCCGCATGTGAATCAGTTTCTGACAGCCGATGCGCTGCTGCTGGCGATGCAGCAGGGGGCACCTACCATGGACTGGCAATTGCAAATAGAAACCGTGCAACTTAGCTATCCGGATGTGCTGGCGCTTGGCCGGGAGCTGAAATCTCTGGGAGCCAACTATGTGCCGGATAAAACCCGCAAAGGCCTTACCGGACGCAGCTACTGGCAGCAGTTGCAGCAGGCCTACCCAAAAGGGGTTGGCAGTGGGCAAACAGAGCTGTTAGAAAACGGCGCTGCAGAGACCGCTACCAAAACAATAGTGGCCAGCTATCAGGTGGCTTATCTCACCGGAGTTAAGCGCTGATGGCCAGTTTCTTTGTCACCGGCACCGACACCGATGCTGGCAAAACTTATGTCAGCACCGCTTTATTGCAGGGCTTAAACCAGGCTGGTTTTAGCGCCATTGGTGCCAAACCAATCGCCGCCGGGGTGGATGCCAGTGGTAAAAACCCGGATGCGCTGGCGCTGCAACAAGCCAGCTCGGTGCTACTGGATTATGCGGCCATCAATCCGATCTTGCTGGAAGCGGCGGTAGCGCCGCATCTTGCTGCTGCAATCGAACAGCAGCCATTGGATGAAACAGTGCTTAGCCAGCAGCTTAGCGCCTTACAGCAGCAAGCTGAGTGGGTGTTGGTGGAAGGGGCTGGTGGCTGGCTATTGCCGTTATCGGCTACGCGTTACCTGGCCGATTGGGTGATAGAGCAGCAATTGCCAGTGCTGTTGGTGGTAGGGATGAAGCTGGGTTGTTTGAATCATGCCATGCTGACAGTACGCGAAATCGAGCGCTCTGGTCTGCGCTTGCTCGGCTGGGTCGCCAATGGCGTCGATCCGGCGATGCAACTGCAACAGGAAAATATTGCCGATTTGCAGCAGCGCATCCCGGCGCCTTGTTTGGGCGTGTTGCCATACCAGCCAGCAGGGGCCAGCTCGTTGCTGCAGCAGCAACTGGCTGGCGCCTTAATGAACGTATTAAAGCTAAAGTAACGCCGATAGCTCGCTACCTGCTGCCAGGTGGGATTTATGGCCGCCTTTAAACTGATAAGCGCCCGGCTCACCGAGTACAGTGAGCTCTTCCCCCTGATACAACAAAGCACTGCCTTCCGGTAAAGCAATGATCGGCATCTCAGGCTCTAACACCATAAACTCTGCCAGGCGCATATCGCGGGTTTCGCCATGAAAATCGGCCGGGTGCTGGTCGGTGTAATGTGGGTTTAGTTGAAACGGCAATAAGCCCAAAGCATCGAATGAATCCGGCTGCACAATCGGCATATCGTTGGTGGTACGAATGCTCAAGCCGGCCAGGTTAGCACCGGCGCTCCAGCCGATGTAGGGTAGCCCTTCGGTTACGCGTTTTTTTATTAAATCCAGTAAATTCAACTGCTGCAGCCGTTGCAGCAAGGCAAAGGTATTGCCGCCTCCTACCAGAATCGCTTCAGCTTGCTCGATGGCGTTGGCCGGGTTGTCAAACCGATGCAGGCTATCGACCGTAATACCAAGCTGGGCCAGTGCCGCAGCCACTTTGGCCTGATAGGCATCAAAATCAATGCTGACACCGGCATAAGGCACAAACAGCAAGCGGCTGCAGCCGGACAGGTGCTGGCTCATCCAGTCCAGGTAAGGTGTCAGGTAGTCGCTGTTATTGACTTTGGAACTGCTCAGGGCAAGAAGTTGCATCGGGATCTCCGTGGGTGTCTGTTGCAAAGTGCGGCTTAGTCTACGAAAGCCGGCCCATCCTGACAACTTTGCTTACACTCTTTTGCCGGGGTCTTGGTCGTGTATTCATTGAAAATTCAGCCGATGCCCTTATATTACACAAAGTTCAATTACTTTTGAGGTACACGATGAAAAGAGTGTTCTTATTTTTGCTGACGAACCTGGCTGTTCTTTTTGTCCTGGGCATTGCGTTGTCCATTATATTCAGTGTGTTTAATATTGATCGTTCCGGTATCGGCGGCTTGCTGGTATTTGCTGCTGTGTTTGGTTTTGGTGGCTCCTTTATCTCGCTGGCAATGTCCAAATGGATGGCCAAGCGCTCTACTGGCGCTGTGGTAATCCAGCAACCGCGTAATGCGACTGAGAAATGGCTGGTGGATACGGTAGCCCGCCAGGCCCGTAAAGCAGGCATAGGTATGCCGGAAGTCGCGATTTACGACTCGCCGGAGATGAATGCCTTTGCCACTGGCATGAAACGCAACGACGCCCTGGTAGCGGTGTCTACCGGCTTGTTGCGTAATATGCGTGAAGACGAAGTGGAAGCTGTATTGGCGCACGAGGTGTCCCACATTGCCAACGGCGATATGGTCACGCTGACGCTGATCCAGGGTGTGGTCAATACCTTTGTTATTTTCCTGGCGCGTTTTATTGCCGGCATTATCCGGCAGAATAACCAGCAAATGGGCACTATTGCGTACTTTGGTATCGTGATCGTGCTGGAAATGTTATTTGGCGTACTGGCCAGTATTGTGGTGATGTGGTTCTCGCGTCATCGTGAATACCGTGCCGACGCCGGTGCCGCTCGCTTAGAAGGCGCCAATAAGATGGTCGCCGCTTTAAAGCGCCTGCAGCACAACCACGAAAGCCGGTTAGAGGGCAGCATGGCTGCTTTCGGTATTGCTGGTGGCGGCAAGAAGTCCGAACTTTTTATGTCGCACCCACCGCTGGAAAAGCGCATCGCTGCGCTGCAAAACAGCCGCGAGTTCTAAGCCTCAAGGCGTAAACAAACCCAAAAACCGGCTCCGCAAGGGCCGGTTTTTTTTTCACTTAACAGCTTCTGTGGTGAACAACGGTGGGAAAGTATCGGGCAACTTGTCGGCAGAAAGCTTTGAGCATGCTAAACTCGGTTTACGTATTGATGGAGTGCTTTCCCTATGAGTGTAACTCTTGAGCAGTTAATTGAAGTTACCAAAGAACTTTCCGCCAATGATAGAGCCTTGCTGGCTCATTGTCTGATTTCAAGCCTTGAAAAAACGCAGGATGACGATGTGGATGCTAGCTGGAGCCTGGTAGCTGAGCAGCGCCTGGAAGAACTTGAAACAGGCAAGGTTCAGGGCATTTCCTGGGATGAAATCAAAAGTAAGCTTAAATAAGTTCCATGACGGAGCTGATATTTCACCCATCTGTCTTGTCGGAAGTGCAAGCAGCCTATACTTGGTACGAAGAGCAAGCAACTGGGTTGGGTGATGATTTTATCACTGAACTGGAATCTGCTTATAAATTTATCAAGCAGTTGCCAACCACTTGGCCTAAGTTGAGCAAAAATACTCGCCGCTTTGTGCTTACAAAGTTTCCTTATGCAGTAGTGTACAAACCTGATAAAAACACATGTTTTGTTCTTGCAGACATGCATCAAAGCCGTAAACCTTTGTATTGGCTAGATAGACAGTAATCATTGTGTTCCGAGTGCGCAGTGAACTCTTCGAAAACGCTCCCACTCATCAAGAATGGAATATGCCAACTGGCTGGCTAAAGGCCCAAATGGCCTTTAGTTTTGGTGAATGCTATATGGATGGTTTGGCCGGGGCTGCGCCCAATGTTGATAAAGCCATCCCATATTTTGAGTATGGCGCAGAGCTTGGGAATACTACCAGTGCCCATGTCTTGGCGAGTCTGCGGCTTTTTTATGTCAGGGATGTTGAGCTGCAAAAACTTGGTTTTGATTACCTGAACGATGAATACCTGACTGGCTCCATGTTTGCTGCCGGAAAGCTAGGGGAAGCCTATCAGCTTGGGCTTGGCACCGATAAGGACTTGATTACGGCAATAGGACCTATCGATGCAGAACAAGTTAAAGTCACATAATCAAATAAAGAAGGAATCTAACATGAGAATCATTCCTGGATTGTTGTGCGGCCTGCTACTGGCGAGCTGTGGCAGTGCTGACAAGCCCGAGACAAACCTGCCGCTGGCAGAACGTTATACCGTTACGGTTGGGCCCTACCAGCAAGACTGTGTTGGTGTGGCACCGATGCGCTGCCTGGTGGTGGATGGCTCGTTTTTCTACCAGAGCATCGAAGGCTTCGACTTTGTACCCGGTTATCAGTACCAACTGCTGATTGAACGGGAACAGCGCTTTACCCCCGAAACCGTGCCGGCCGATGCCAGTTTGTACCATTACCGCTTGGTGGAAGTAATAGCCGCCGACAAAGTGGCGGTTGATGACCAGATCTAGTGGCATTGGATACAGCATTAACTACTACCAAAACGTATTATGACAGGTTGTTACTTTATCTCTAAAAACCCAGCTTTAGCCGTATTCTATCTGGCTCCCTGTGTGGACTTCTGGTAGCTTAGTTCACACTTATTACACAATAATTTTGGTTGCTATGATAAAACGTACGCTACTGGCTTTGGCCGTTGCATCCGCTTGCGCTACTTCTGCATTTGCGTCCGATAGTTACTACCGGGCACCATCTTTGCAGCAGGATACGCTGCTGTTTACTTCTGAAGGCAGTGTTTGGCGTGCCGATTTGACCGAGCTGCGTGGCCAGCGACTTACCAGCCACCCGGCTGAGGAAACACAAGCCCGTTTATCGCCCGATGGGGAATGGTTGGCCTTTGTTGCCAGTTACGAGCAAACTCCAGAGCTGTATGTAAAGCCGGCCAATGGTGGGCTAGCCAAGCGTGTTACTTATGAAAACAGCCGGGTTCGGCTGCAGGGTTGGACCGCTGATGGCAAGTTACTTTATGCCACCGATCAGGTGGCAGGCCCGGCTAACTTCTGGCTGTTAAAAACAGTCAATCCTGCCAATCTGCATACAGAAACCTTGCCGGTTGCTGATGCCATTGAAGGGGTTATGGACGATGCCGGTGAATGGTTGTATTTTGTACAACATGGCTTGCAGGTCACCGGTGACAACGCCCGCACATACCGTGGTGGGGCTTTGGGAGAACTATGGCGCTACCAGCTTGGTTCCGGACAGGAAGCCGAGCTGCTAAGTGCTTCGCACCAGGGGTCCATTCGTCATCCAATGTACTGGCAGGGGCGCTTGTATTTTGTCAGTGATCAAAGCGGTAATCCAAACATTTGGTCGATGCAAACCGATGGCAGCAATTTGCAGCAACATACTGACCATCAGGACTGGCAAGTACGGCAAGCGTATTTGAACCAGGGCCGTATTGTTTATCAACTGGGTGCTGATATTCATTTACTGGACGTGCAAACAGGGCATCAGCGTTTGCTTGAACTGAGCATTCAATCCGACCGACCGCATCAGCGTGAACGCTGGCTGGATCAACCTCTGAACTATTTGACCAGTGCCCATTACGCTGGCTTTGGCGATCAGGTGGTATTAACCGCCCGGGGCAAGGTGGCGATTGCCGCTAAATCACCGGCACGGCTGGTAGAAATTGCGACTCCAGCCAACAGCCGGATCCGGGAAGCCATTTTAAGTCATGATGGACGCTGGGTGTATGCGATCAGTGATCAAAGCGGCGAGCTGGAGATTTGGCGTTATGCCGCCGACGGCCGGGATGAAGCACAGCAACTGACCAAAGATGGGACTGATTTTCGCTGGCAACTGGCTTTGTCACCGGATGGCAACTGGCTGGCGCATGATGATAAAGCTGGTAACCTGTGGCTGCTTAATCTGCAAACACTGGAAAACCGTCTGGCATTCAGTGGCGGTGTTGGGCTTTCCCCCTTTGCGGATATTGTCTGGTCGCACGACAGTCAACTTATTGCAGTGACTCATTTGGAAAGCCGGCAGCAAAGAAGCCAGGTACTGTTGTACTCGCTGGCAGAGCAAAAGCATCAACGGATTACCAGCAGCAAGTACGAGTCGTTTTCACCTGCTTTTAGCCCGGATGGCAACTGGCTGTACTTTTTATCCAACCGTCATTTCCGCGCTACCCCTGGCCATCCATGGGGGGATCGCAATCTTGGTCCGATGTTTGACCGCCGCAGTGAGATTTTTGCTGTCAATCTGAAGCAAGGAGCCACTTTCCCGTTTCAGCCACCAACCGAGCTAGTAGTGGCGGCAAAGCCGGTGGAAGAGCCGGCACGACGAGGTCGCAGATCAGCCCCTGAAAGCCGGGTTGATTGGCAGGGATTGGAGCAACGCTTATGGCAGGTCCCGGTTCCGGCCGGGAACTACACCCAGCTAAGCGTCACTGAACAGCGTTTGTTTGTGCGGGAGTGGAGTCATGATGCCGATATTTTGCCCGCCCTGAAAGTGATCAAAGTGGATAACCGGGAGGCGAAAGTTGAACATTACGGTTCAGCTATTGCCGATTATCGCATCTCCACCGATGGTAAGCAGTTGTACTTTCGCAAGCAGCAGCGCAATGGCACAGGCCCTATGTATGTGGTGGCTATCGGCGATCAGGAGCCTGGTGATCTCAGCTCTGCATTATTAAACAGTCGACAGTGGCAGTTGGCGCTGGATCCAAAGCAGGAATGGCAGCAGATGTTCCGCGATGCCTGGTTGATGCAGCGTGAGTTTTTGTTCGACAAGGCCATGCGTGGGATAGACTGGCAAGATGCCAGGGAGCGTTATTTGCCGCTGGTAAACCGGGTGTCTGATCGGTACGAGCTGGACGATGTACTGGCCCAGATGATGGGAGAGTTGGATGCACTGCACTCACAGGTGCGGGGTGGTGATTATCCCGGACAAAGCCCTGCGGCTGTGGCTGCCAGCCTTGGTGCCAGCCTGGAAACTACAGCAAATGGCGTTCGTATTGCACATATTTACCAAACAGATCCTGAATTACCTGGCCAGGCGGCTCCGTTGGCACAGCCTGGGGTTGATGCTCAGGCCGGTGATCTGATCCGTGCGGTGAATGGCCGAGCCGTGCAAACGCTAGCCGATGTGAAGCAGCAACTCCGTAACCAGGTGGGGCGTCAGGTATTGCTGGACTTGCAGCGGGGCAGCAACCGCTTACAAACGGTAGCCGTGCCGGTGAATGCCGGGCGTGATCATCAGTTGCGCTATCAGGATTGGGTCTTTAACAATGCTGCCAAGGTGCAAACGGCTTCTGAAGGCCAATTCGGTTACCTGCATTTGTATGCCATGGGACCGAATGATATTGCCAGCTTTGCCCGGGAGTTCTACGCCAACATTGACAAAGATGGCCTGATCATTGATGTGCGGCGCAATCGTGGTGGCAATATTGATAGCTGGATCATCGAGAAGCTACTGCGTCGAGCCTGGGCTTTCTGGCAGCCTACCCAGGGCGGTGCTTATACCAATATGCAGCAGACCTTCCGCGGTCACTTGGTCGTGTTAACCGATCAACTGACGTATTCTGACGGCGAAACTTTTGCCGCCGGTGTCAAAGCTCTGGAGCTTGGGCCTTTGGTGGGCATGCGTACCGCAGGAGCCGGCGTTTGGTTGACAGGACGCAACTTACTGAGCGATCGGGGTGTCGCCCGGGTGGCTGAAACGCCTCAGTTTGCCATGGATGGGCGATACATCATTGAAGGCTATGGTGTAGCACCGGATTACGAAGTACGCAATATGCCGGTGGCGACCTTCAATGGCACGGATGCCCAGCTGGATTTTGCCATTGATTATCTGCGAGGCAAAGTGCAGCGTGCGCCTGTTCCGGAGCTAAAAGCAGATCCTTTGCAACCGGGGCCGGCGGCAGACATTCGCCGTTGATACTAAGGGCAGTCAGTGACTGCCCTTACTTTTTGCCCAGTTGTGTCAGCTGTCGCCGGTGCTGTTTGAGCAGTCTGAGCAGTTCTTGTTGTGCTGACTGATCTGAGGCAAAAATGCTGCGCTCATACAGGATCTGCACACTGTGCAACAACATCTGCTGGGACGGAGCCTGCTCCGCCAGACTATGCAAGGCCTTGCTGATACTTTGCTGAGGCAGCTTGTTGGCCAGAGCGGGTATGCTTTTTTGCAATTGCTCTGTTACACTGCACCGCTTTTTTCTGCGGTGCCAGCACCATGCCACTGCCAGCAGCACCAGGCTAAGTGTTATCAGCAGACTAAGCCACAACAGCTGGCGCCATTGTTGCCAGAATGCCGTAAATGATCGCCACAGTGCATCCTGGCGTTGCTGATTAAAGCCCAGTACCCAAACCGACCAATAGTAGTCCAGATGCAACAGCTGCAGCCGCAGTTGAGACAGCAAAGGCAGTTGCCCAAACAGGCCTCCAGTCAGGAACGCCATGTCCGCATCGGACAAAGCGCTGTCCAGGCCATTCAACACCCGATCGGGGGCGATGGCTGCCGTTGGATCCAGGGAATGCCAGACATCATCCACCAGGTACTCGACCCAGGCATGTGCATCTCGCTGACGTACCAGTAAATAGTGCTGCTCCTGATACCAGTCCCCACCAAGGTAACCACCGACAACCCGGGCCGGGATCCCCGCCTGACGGAATAATAAAGCACTGGCCGATGCATAGTGACTGCAAAAACCGGCCCGGCTTTGAAATAAAAAGTCATCCACACTATTTTGGCCTAAAGGGGGCGGGTTTAAGGTGTAGAAGAAGGCGTGCTGACGGAAATAAGCCAGTAGTGCCTCCGCAAAGTCGTGCGGTTCTGGGTGGTCGGCCAACAGCACAGAGGCGAGTTGTTGGCTGCGCTGGTTATGGTCCCCGGTCAGCAAATTCCAGTGCTTTTCCTGAACATCAGTGAGTGGCACGGCAGCAGTCACACTGCTGATCTGATAACTGATGCGTTGGTTAATGGTTCTGTTGTAGCCCAACAGAGCAGCAGGCAAAGCTTCCAGTTCAGGGCTCCATTGTGTAGGCACCCCTAAAGTAAAGACACTGCGCTGAAAGCTTGGCTCGGCAATGATCTGGTACCGGAGCTCTGTCGCTTGGTTAGGGTAGTCCCGGCTGCGCGGACGGCCAGGATGATGAAACCCTTGCTGTACAGACCAGCGCCGACCATCAAAGTGTTCAAAGACCTTGGCCCGCCAGTAGCGTTCGGATTGCGGCGGCAAGGGACCATCAAACCGTACCCGAAAAGCTGTGGCATTGCTTTGCACCAATTGTTCAATGGTCCCGGGTTCAATCTCATTGGCAAGGCCGGTAATCGCTTGCTGCGCCGAGGGCAGTTGCCATAGCGGGGCAAGGCGGGGAAACAACAAAAACAATCCCAGCCAAAGTGGCAGTAACAATAACAGGAAGCGGCTATCGGCTCGCAGCTGGCGGTTGCTTGGCATCTGTACCGCAAATAGCAGGTATTGAAGCAGCAGGTTCAGTACAAATGCGAGCAGGATTAAGCTGGCCATGGCTATCGATTGATGGAATAAAAAGCTGCACCCCAGGATAAAGTAATGTACCCATACCAACTGCCTGGCTTCTTTTTGTTTGGATAACGCCAGCAAACGCAGCAGGGCAGACAACACCAGGATGTGCATCAAAAAGTTCATAGCACCAAGTTGCCGTCCTGCCAGCACCAAGGCCACCACACAGAGTGCAGCCAGAATATTGACCAGTCGTAAACTAAGCACTGGGGCTTTATCAAAGGCCTGTAGAAAAGCCAGCCCATTGAGCAGCAGGAAGCATCCCAGACTCCACCATTGCCAGGCTGGCAGCATCAGCAAAATAAGCAGCAACTGCAGGATGGTTGCTAAGTAAATAAAGCGCGACTGATTTAGCATAGCGCCAACTTTTGTAGGCATTGCTGTAAATGGTGAGCCCCCTGACCGAGCGTCACATCGCCGG
The DNA here is from genome assembly GCF_036327005.1 of Alkalimonas mucilaginosa. Classification (NCBI taxonomy): domain Bacteria; kingdom Pseudomonadati; phylum Pseudomonadota; class Gammaproteobacteria; genus Alkalimonas; species Alkalimonas mucilaginosa. Next base: position 188,704 of record NZ_JAUGZK010000003.1, on the reverse strand, counting down.
CAGGGGATTGCAAACCATACTCCATTTGCTTTGCCTCGAGTTCAAGTAATTGGTGACAAATCTCTGACAAGCATTGCTCCAGAGCTTCACCCTGCAAGGGCGGTACCAGCAACCAGCGAGGATCCTGCTTTGCCTGCTGCTCTGAAATCCTAATCACAGGCACATCAGGTTGACGTGCCAGGCGTTTCCAATGCAGACGCTTGATCGGATCGCCCTGTTGGTAGGCTTTGAGCTGCTCTGGGTGTTCAGTACTGCTGCGCGGCCCGATCTCGGGTGTGCCAGCTTGCCAGCTTTGGGGGGTAACCGGTGAAAGTGGTGTTGGGTATACCCAGTAGTGTAACTGTACCGGCAGATAAGTCCAGCAGCGGATAATGCCAAGCGGATAGTCACTTTGTAACTGCAGTCTGGTGACAGGGTAGTAGCCACGTTTTGCCGCTGTCCATTGCAGGCAAACCGGCTGGTCAGAACTGGCTGATGCTTTAGCCGGGCCTGATGTGCATTGCACTGCCTGGAAAGGATGCTCTGCGGTGATGTCGAGCTGTAGCCTAAGCTGTTGGCCGGCAAAAACAGCCTGTGGTGGTTGTAGCCGGATCTGTAACGCGGCCAGATTACGCCAGGCAAACCAGATACAGAGCAGAAATACGCTTAGCAGTAAATACGCCAGCAACAAAATCAGGTTGTTTTGGTAATTGGTCCCCAGCAGATACAGCAGTAAGATCAATAAAGCAAACCAAAAACCATAGCGACTGGGGAATACCAACAGGTTGCCGTGGTTTAACTGAAAATCATTGCTTGCTGTAAATTTTCGCGCCAGCCAGCGTTGCAACATCCTGGAGATTTTATCTCGCACCACGAGCCGTTCCTTTTATAGATTGCAGGGCGTTTCCCGCAACAGCAGAAGGCTCCAGCGAGGCTCTGCAGCATGCGATTTAGGATCCAGACGATGTTCTGTCACGCTGGGAAAGACTGCTTGTACATCATCGGCAGTCACATAGTCGCGTTGCTGCAATAGTGCCCAGGACTTTGCGGCTTGCAGCAGTGCCTTGGCAGCTCGTGGTGATAAAGGCAGCATATCCGGATGCTGTCTGCTGTGGGCGACCAAATCCAGCAGGTAATTGATGAGTGCTTCCGATGCGTGAATATGGGGTACCTTAGCTTGCAATTCCATCAACTGCTCAATACTGATGTGTTGTTGCAATAAACTTAGCCTGGATTGACCGCGATCCGAGTCCAAAAGCTCAAACTCAGCTGCCCGATCAGGAAAGCCCAGCGAGATCCGCATCAAGAAGCGATCCAGTTGTGATTCAGGCAGCGCCGAGGTGCCTGATTGATCCAAAGGGTTCTGGGTGGCAATCACAAAAAAAGGCGAGGGCAAAGCTCTGGTTTCACCATCAATCGAGACTTGCTGTTCTTCCATGGCTTCCAATAAAGCACTTTGTGTTTTTGGGCTGGCGCGATTGATTTCGTCCGCTAGCAGTAAATGACTGAACACTGGTCCTGGTTGAAAGCTAAATTGATGCGAACGGCTGTCGTAGATGTTCATACCAAGCAAGTCACCTGGCAATAAATCGCTGGTAAATTGCACCCTGCGGTAGGATAAACTTAAGCTGTCGGCCAAGGCATGAGCCAATGTGGTCTTGCCCATTCCGGGTAAGTCTTCCAGTAACAGGTGTCCTTTAGCCAGCAAACAGCAGAGCGCTAATTTGATTTGAGCGCTTTTACCTAGGATAACCTGGTTGAGGTGGTGTTCAATAGCCTGAAATTCTGCGAGCACAGCAGCTCCTTACAACTTTACGCTCTGGTGAAGTTAAGATAGCAAGTTAAAGCGCAATAAAAAAGGCGACCCTAAGGATCGCCTTTGATTTCATGGATTAATGGCTTATCAGAATTGTGCCACAATCTCTGCAGAGCATTGCTCCGTGTTTTCAGCACACAACTGGTACACGACCTGATCGGCTGAGGTATTGAAGCGGTCACGATAACTGCCCTGATTCTCCAGCGTCGCTACTTTGCTGCCATTACGGTACAGATCAACCCGGCTTTCAGCACCAGACCAGCGTAAATCTACAATGCTTGAGCCGGTGCGGGCTTGCTGAGCGCGATGTACCCACAAATCAATGGAGCTGATTACATCGGCGACCGTTACTGTTTGGCTGGTGCTATCAGTCACACCATTAGTGTCAGCAACTGTCAGGGTGACATTGTAACTGCCGGCGGCACTGTAAAGGTGCGTGGGGCTTTGCTCGGTGGAACTGTTGCCATCACCAAAGCTCCAGTCCCAGCTCACAATGGCCTCATCCCCTTCTGCTGATTCATCGCTGAAGGTCACCATCAGACCAGATGCTGAATAACTGAAGGAAGCTTCTGGTGCTGTTGGATCCGGATCAACAATGCCACCATCAGGCAAAGCGGTCAGGGTCAGGTTCCAGCTATTCAGGGTGCCGGTATCCAGCGCAGCATTATCTGAGACAAACAGTGTCCAGTCACCTTGCATGGCTTCACCGTTGTAAGTATCCAACTGCCAGGTTTGAATGAGATCATCTGCACTGCCACCGGTGCGATTGTGCAGAGTATGCACAGTGCCTTCCGGAGAGGTCAGACGAACAATCAAATCACCACGCCAGGTATGGGTAATATTGACACCGACTTCGGTACCAAATACATGGCCAGATTCAGCTACAGAGATAATGCTTTCAATGCCGGCTGCATTGTTATCCGGAATGGCCACAGGCGTTGTATTCTCGTATGGGAAGTCCATCAAGCCTTGCGGAATGACCGTCAGATTAGCGGTTGTCTGCCGAACAATATCACCGCTGGCACTGTCTGTCGCCGTGATCAGGAACTGGTAAGCCCCCCATGGAGTCTCTTCATCGGTATCAATCAGTAAAGATACGGTATCGCCCGGGAAAGCCAAATCCGATGAGAAGCTCACGCCTGGTAACGCTGGTGTGGCATCGACAGACAACTGGATTTCATCGTTCCAACCAGCTACCGAGCTGAACTCGAGGCTGTAGCTGGCTTGCTCACCGGCTACAATTTCCAGATTACGCGGAGCCAGACTCATACGGAAACTTGGAGCAGGATCGGCTTCTTCGAGTGCACGAGCCACATTTAAGCGCTTACCTGATACAGTTCGACCATCTAGTGTTGGAAGAGTATCACCTGATTGCATCAGGATATCTTTCATTTCAAGTGCTGAAATGCTTGGATCCAATGACCAAACTAATGCCGCGGCTCCTGCTACATGTGGAGACGCCATTGAAGTGCCGTTAAAGGTGGAGTAACCAGCGCCTGGCACAGTGGATAAAATGGCTGAACCTGGTGCACCTAAATCAACACTTTCCAGGCCAAAGTTCGAAAAGCCAGACATATTATCATTGCGGTCAGTCGATGCGACTGAAACAATAATATCCGAGTCGTAGGCAGCCGGATACATCGGGAATTGATCGGCATCACGGCCATCGTTGCCGGAAGCGGCAATAAACAGAATACCTGCATCACCACCATCTTCAATGGCAAGCTTTAAGGCTTCAGAGAAACCACCGCCACCCCAGGAGTTGTTGGTTGCTTTTACGTCTACACCGTGATTAAGCTTCAAATCGGTGAAGTAGCTGATACACTCGATAGCACCAGCGGTGCTGCCGCCGGTGGGGCCTAGAAATTGGCATGGGATCAGGGTTACATTCCAGCTCACACCTACCACCCCAATACCATTGTCACCCACTGCACCAATGGTACCTGCGACATGAGTACCGTGACTGCCACTATCCATCGGGTCGCCACTGGCATTTAGGGTAGACCAACCGAACTGATGCCCAGGATAGCTGCCGTCATTTTCCCAGCGATTGGCAATTAAATCCGGGTGGTTGTAATCCATGCCGCTGTCAATAACGCCTATGATGATATCGCGGCTGCCCGTTGTGATTTCCCAGGCTTCCAAAGCGCTGATATCGGCCCCTGGGGTACCGCCACTCTGGCCGGTATTGTGCAAACCCCATAACTCGTTAAAACGTGGATCGTCCGGAGAAAGTGGAGATGCCATGGATTGTACTATGTAGTTGGGCTCTGCCAGCTCAATAGCGGGGTGTTGACTTAATTTTTTAATCAGATGATCGCGCTGCACGCCGCTTGGTAAGCGGACTTTGGCAATGCGCCCATCGGCAACATGCTTCATGCGGATATCGCGGCCCTGTGCATCCAGCTCACGTAATGACACTCCGGAGTGACGCATAACCTGCTCACGTTCTGCTTTACCGACACCTGGTTTGAATACGACTAAGATGGAATCATCGGCTGCTTGCTGTGGTGCAGCCATTACACTTCCTGCGACCAGTGCTGCAGAAACAGCCATGGCCAGTTTTTTGAATTGTCGCATAGATGAGTACCTTAATTTTTCATTATAGTAAAAAAGCTGCGCTTTATTTAGCACTAGTAATCAATACCATAAATTAGAATTAAGAAATGGAATTCAGTATAAATTAGTACAAATGAACTAGTCTATTGGGAGGTGCAATTGTTACGGATGGTTATTTAAGATTATGTTTTTCATGGTTAATATTATTTAAGAATTAACTATATCTTGATTAAAAATAACTCTTTTATCCGATTGCGGCATATTAGAAATCTTATAGTTTAGATTTGTGTTTTCGCATTAACGGAAGGTGGGTTTTGTTTACAAATGCCAAGGTGTTACTGGTGACCATGACACTGCTATTCAGTAGTGTATTACACGCAGAGTTTTCCCTAACGCTGACTTCACTACTTGAGCGGCAACAGCTTGGTAATCTGGCGGTTATTGAGCAGCAGGGGGCAAACAACAGTCTTCTGGTTGAGCAACTGGGTTATGCCAATGTCGCATTGCTGCACCAGGCAGGTTATCTGAACCAGTTGCAGCTTCGCCAGTTTGGTGTTGGAAATGAAGCCATCATTTCGCAGTTTGGTCAGTCAAACCAACTGGATGTATTGCAGCAAGGAAATTACAACCGAATTCAGGTTGAGCAGTTTGGTGGTTCAGGTTTTAGTATTCAGCAAATTGGGAATCACGCTGAACTTGCCATTACACAGTACTGATTTTACAAGAGAAGTGACAATAATAAAGTATGGAGAACCTATAATGAGTTACAAAAATCCACGTAAACATATTCTGGGAATGGCTATCGCGCTGGCATTTACCGGTACAGCAATGGCAGATAACGAAGCGATCGTTGTGCAAACATCGGTCGCGGGTGTATTGGAGGGGAATGAAGCTTTTGTTGAGCAAAGAGGTAGCATTAACCTGGCTATCGTTGATCAGGATGGTGCACTTAACAACACCGAACTTAATCAGGATGGTGTCTGGCATGAGGGGTATGCATTCAGTGCTGGTGAAGACAACTGGATCCGTATCGAACAATTAGATGATTGGCACATTGCTTTTGTAGATATTGACGGCAATGAAAACACTGCTACCGTTACTCAGAGTGGCTTCTGGAATGTGGCTGAAATCGCCATTACAGGTGATGTGAACGATGCGGCTGTTTTCCAGAATGGTGATCAAAATGAAGCGACCATTCTACTCAGTGGCGATGCAAATTTTGTCGAACTGCATCAGGACGGCGATGCGAACTGGACCAATGCTGGCTTTAACGGAAATAACAATGAGTTGTTCAGCGTTCAGGAAGGCAGCTTTAACGAATCAGGCATGTTTCAACTGACTGGTGATGGTAACCTCATGGAGGTTGCGCAGTTTGGTGATGGCAACGTTGGTGGTGTTGTGGGTGTGAATGGTGATAATAATACCTTCTATATTCAGCAGTCTGGTAATGACAACGCCTTTATTGCCTTTGATGTCAGTGGTGAGAATAACTTGGTTGATGTATACCAGAGTGGCTCACAGAACGTGTTCATCCTGGAACCATTGGCTGGCGTTGATAATACCATCTGGGTACAACAAGAAGGTGTGGGCAACGAAGTGGATGCGCCTATTGGGGTAACGGGTAATGATAACCTGGTTGATGTATGGCAGCAGGGGAGTGCAAACGTCGCTTTCTTCGCGACCTTTGGTGACAGCCATGATATCGAAATTTACCAGGATGGCAGTCAGAATGTCGGTGAAGTGGTTCTGGACGGCGGTATGAACCAGGCTTTTATTCACAGCGAAGGCGAGTTTAACTATGCTGGTGCTGCAGCTTTTGGCTACAACAACACCATTAGCATTGAACAATATGGTAGTGATAACTATGCGCTAGCCAATGTTGAGTTTGGTTTTGACAACGTCATTGACATCCATCAGGATGGCGTAGAGAACTTTGCTTATGTTGAATTTATGGGCGCTGACAATCAGTTTAGCATCGAGCAGTCAGGTGACTTTAATGAAGTGGTTGCCACTGGTGCCGGTATCTTGTTTGATCAACAATTTATGGCACAACAGCAAGGTGACTTTAACCTGATCGATGTGCTGCTAGCTGGCAGTGATAATGTGATGAACATTACACAAATCGGCGCAGGCAACTGGGTAACTGGTGATACAGGCCCTTCTTTTGTGCAAGGTGGTAATGCCGGTCTGGTATCTATTAGCCAATTAGGTAATGATAACCTGGTTATGGGCTCACAAATGGGCTCTGGTAATATGATGACAGTGACCCAGGTTGGTGATTTCAATACGGCTACCGTCATTCAGCATTAATCCGTTATTGAAGTAGATCAGGCGGCTTCGGCCGCCTTTATGCCCTTATGAAAATACTAATTTACCTGCTGTTGCTCGTTCTAACCTCATTTCCTGCAACAGTGATGTCCAGGGACATCACATTGGGGGGCCTGGTGCTCGACCGGACGGTCACTCGTTTTGGTAAAGATTTTGTCTTTTACTATTCGGGTTACTGGCGTGATATACCGGCAACAGACAACATTACTGTCGTTATCTATGAGCAGGTGTATCCTCAGGCCGGAACTGTATTGTGGGTTGAAATGAACGACAGAAAGATTTATCAGACCTACTTTGGCAGGCGCTACAACGATGTTAAAGAAACTGCTGAGCAGGCGGTGTTACAGAGTCTTACCGAGCTGGCCCGAATACAAGCAGATCGTATTCTCGGCGAATCAGCCGATGAATTTTTTTAAAGGAATGACCATGAAGTATAAGTTGTTATTCTTACCCTTTATCATGGGCGCGGCTCATGGTACTGAGTTGGTTTATACTCCGATTAACCCCAGCTTTGGCGGCAACCCGTTGAACGGTGCTTTTTTATTGCAAAAAGCGCAGATACATCAACCTGCCAGAGCGGAAAAAAACTTTGTCGATAAGTTCAGAGAAGCACTTGAGCGTAATATCATCAATACTCTAACGCGTCGTATTGCCGATGGTGATCTGGTGGATGGGGTGTATGATACAGGTGAGTTTTTGGTGGATGTTTCTACCGGCGCTGATGGCAGCATCCGGGTGCAGATCACCAACCAAATTACTGGTGAAATCACTATTTTAAGCATCCCGAGTATAGGTGGCTAATATGCATAAAATTATTGCCTTAGCCACAGTGCTGGTCCTTGCCGGTTGCTCGGCCATGCCAAAGCCCCGCTTTCATATTAGCCCTGCTGAAGTAGATAAACCCAGCAATCTGATGCAGCAATTATGGCAACAACCACGACCTCAGCATGCCATCCCGGTATCGGTCTATTCCTTTAGAGACCAGACAGGCCAGTATAAGCCGCAAGCCAACGTTTCAAGTTTCTCGACTGCTGTCACTCAAGGGGCAACCTCGATGCTGATGCAGATTTTGCTGGATACTGGTTGGTTTGCGCCACTGGAGCGAGAAGGGCTGCAAAACCTGCTGACTGAGCGTAAAATCCACGGTTCCAGCCGCACTGGACAGGATTTACCGCCATTACGTGAAGCCAGGTTGTTGTTTGAAGGGGGAATTATCAGCTATGAAACCAATTTAACCACAGGCGGTTTTGGGGTTGAGTATTTTGGTATTGGCGCTTCGGAACTGTTTCGTGAAGATCAGGTGACCGTCTATTTGCGCGCAGTGGATGTGCATACCGGCCAGGTTTTGTTATCAGTATCTGCTACCAAAAAAGTCTTTTCGCATGAAATGCGGGCGGGGTTGTTCCGTTACGTTGCCGTTGATCGGCTGGCTGAAATGGAAACCGGCTTTTCTACCAATGAGCCTGTGCAATTTTCTGTGCGCCAGGCTATGGAAACTGCCGTTGCTGACTTAATTGAGAAAGGTGTGCAGCGCGGTTTCTGGCGGGCAGGTACGTCAGAAAGTGCCAATGCCATCTAATGGGTTAAAGATAAGGATTGCACCGGGTTTGATTGCTGTATCCAACGCAGTAACTCAACCCGGTTTCTGGACTTGGTTTTGCGAAAAATAGAAGATAAATGAGCTTTGACTGTGTGGGCACTAATATTGAGAGTCAAAGCTATTTCTTTATTGCGCGATCCCTCGGCAACTAAATGAATGATGCGCTTTTCCTGCCGGGTAAGCAATTGAATGGCTGTCAGAGCATCCGCATTAAACCCTTGCTTGAATCGTTGTTGTAAAACTTCATCCACCATGGCGGACATAATAGCTCGTGGGAAGTACAGTTCACCGGCCATCATAGCTTTTAGAGCGGTTAAAACCCTATCAAGTTGTTCATCCCGGTAGATAAGCCCCCGAATACCAATATTCAGCGCAAAGTTAGGGTCTGCAAAACTACGCTCTACCTGATAAAGAAACAGAGACCCTTTAGACATACCCTGAACCAGATCGTCCGGGATGCCTCGTTTACCCAACTGTCGGCCAACGAATGGGTAGGCAATTAATGCGTTGCCAGGAAACATTTTCTGTTCAAACTCTTGTCTGCCAACTTGTTCTACTTTCAGGTGGATAGAGTCGGCAAGTAAAGAAAGGTTGGATGTTTGCTCTCGGTCGGTAACAACAATTAGCCGGTGAAATGAGTCCATGCGCGATCCTTTTGAGTGGCTAGGCCAAAGATACTATTATTTACACATAGTATTAACCTTTTGTATGTGCGATTGCAAGCCTTGCCATCGAGCAGGCATCTTCGGTATAGGTCATTCAGTTCAAGCATATTGTTAAAGCCTGGCTCATGGTAAAATGCTGCTGGTTTTGATGGGGTTAGAGTCGGATGATTAAAGTACTTTTTGTTTGCCTTGGCAATATTTGCCGCTCACCAACTGCGCACGCGGTTTTTCGCCAGATGGCTCAGCTGCAAAAGCTGCCGGTCGAGGTCGAATCGGCAGGGACCAGCGCTTATCACCAGGGTGCTGCACCAGATAACAGAAGCCTTGCTGTTGGTAAGGAGCGAGGTTACAACTTCAGCGGGATCCGCTCACGACCAGTGAAAGATGCTGATTTTGCTTATTATGATTTTATTTTTGCCATGGATCTGCAAAACCTGGCTGATCTCCAGCGACGCTGTCCTGAACAGTACCAGCATAAACTGCAACTTTTTTTGCACCGACACCCGGATTTTGCGCAGTGCAAAGAAGTGCCTGATCCATACTATGGCGGAAGTCGTGGTTTTGAGCGGGTATTGGATCTTATTGAGCAGGGTAGCAAGGCTTTACTGGCGGAAATGGCGCCACGTCAGCGCTAATTTTGGTAATTTTATTACTAAAACAATCTGGAATAGCATATAGACAGTTTATTTAGCCGTAAAGATTGCTTTTCATCGGTAATAAATTTACTTTGTAACCAGTGATTCGAAGTCAAGCAATGAGGATAAGCACGTGAGTTTATGGACGCCGCAAAGCTGGAGGAATTTCCCTATTCAGCAGCAGCCAAAGTATCAGGATCAAGCCCTGGTGGCACAAATAGAGCAGCAATTGCAGAAGTACCCGCCTTTAGTTTTCGCACAGGAAACGCGGGATTTGTTTAGCCAGTTGGCGCAAGTTGCCAATGGCGAAGCTTTTTTGTTGCAGGGCGGTGATTGTGCGGAAAGCTTTGCTGATTTTCATGCCCCTAAAATTCGCGATACCTTCAAAGTATTACTGCAAATGGCGGTGGTACTGACTTTCGCTGGCCGCAGTCCGGTCGTGAAAGTGGCCCGGATGGCAGGGCAGTATGCCAAGCCGCGTTCAAGTGATCTGGAAACCATAGATGGGGTTAGCTTACCCAGTTACCGTGGGGATATCATTAATGCTTCCGAGTTTACTGCCGAAGCCCGCAGGCCAGACCCGAACCGGCTGGTGACTGCTTACCACCACTCGGCAGCTTCGCTGAATTTGCTACGTGCTTTTGCACAAGGGGGCCTGGCCGACTTGCATCAGGTCAACCGCTGGAATATGAGTTTTGTTGAGAGCAACCCACTGAAAGAGCGCTATCAGGATATTTCGCAGCGCATTCAGGAAGCTCTGCGCTTTATGGAAGTCTGTGGCATTACTTCACAAACAGCACCATCCATTCGTGAAACGCAGCTTTATACCTCGCATGAAGCTTTACTGTTAAATTACGAAGAAGCTTTAACGCGCCGGGATTCACTGACTGGTGACTGGTACGATTGCTCTGCCCATATGGTATGGATAGGTGAGCGAACCCGGCAGTTGGATCACGCTCATATTGAGTTTTTCCGTGGTATTCATAACCCGGTAGGGGTGAAAGTTGGCCCTGGCATTGATGGTGATGAACTAATTCGCTTAATTGATGCGCTGAACCCGGACAATAAGGCCGGTCGATTGACGCTGATTACCCGGATGGGAGCTGATAATCTGGCTGAAAAGCTGCCGCAGTTGGTACGCCGCGTGCAAAGTGAAGGCCGAAAGGTGGTTTGGAGCTCCGATCCAATGCATGGCAACACGGTCAAAGCCAGTAATAACTACAAAACCCGTGATTTCGAAGCTATTTTACGTGAAATACGGCAGTTTTTTGCGGTGCATCAGGCTGAAGGGACTCATGCTGGTGGTATTCATCTGGAAATGACCGGTGAGCATGTCACGGAGTGTACCGGTGGCGCCTATGGCTTGAGTGAGCAAGACTTAGCGCAGCGTTACTTTACGCAATGCGATCCCCGCCTGAACTCTGATCAGGTGCTGGAACTGGCATTTTTAATTGCCGACAGTTTACGCAACGGTTCGGTGTAAGCTCTACCGCATTGCTTGCAAAAAATATCAGCTCTGGCACATGCCAGAGCTTTTTAATGGCGGTGCCGCTTCAAGCCGGTAATGGCCAGAATTTTAGCCGCCATCTCTTCAATGGATAATTGCGATGAGTTTAAAAAAGGGATTTGCTCTCGTCGATACAGTTGTTCCACTTCATTAAGTTCCAGCCGACATTGAGCCAGTGAAGCATACCGACTATTTGCCCGGCGCTGTTGGCGAATATCACTCAAGCGTTCCGCACTGATGGTTAAGCCAAATAGTTTATTTTTGTTACGCTTTAGCACATCAGGCAATGTTAACCTATCCATGTCTTCGTCGACAAAAGGGTAGTTTGCTGCTTTGATGCCATACTGCAGCGCCAGATACAGGCTGGTTGGTGTTTTTCCAGAGCGGCTGACGCCGACCAGAATAAGATCTGCTTTATCAAAATCTTTCATATTGGCGCCATCATCATTCGCCAGCGCGTAATTCACAGCATCAATTCGATAGTCGTAGGTTTTCTCGTGCATGCTGTGGGTACGATGAGTTTTGGGGACCGGCTCCATACCGAGCTCTTTTTGTAGCGAGGGGACAAAGGTGTCCAGAAAGTCGTAACAGACTCCTTCACTGCCATGGATCACATCACGCAGAGCCTCATCCACAAATGTCTGAAATACCAGTGGACGCTGACCGCTGGCGGCAAAGCGATCATTGATCACTATTTTCATTTGTTCGGCTTGAGCGACTGTTTCAATAAATGGAATAGTGACATGCTCAAACTCGGCTGGGAACAACGAAAGTAAAGCGTGACCAAAGACTTCAGATGTAATGGCAGTGCCATCAGAGATATAAAATGCTGTGCGCACAAGAGCTCCTTACCAAGGTTTGTTATAGCCTATGACAAAAATGCTTTTTCTCAAGAGTTTATTTGCCTGCAGTCACAGTGTAAAATCAAAATGTAACTCATTATGTAAGTTTACAGTGCTTGCTACAAATCATGGAGAATCACAGTGCAAAACTACGTCAGTTGGTATCAGGACCTCGGCATGCAGGATGTTGGACAGGTCGGTGGTAAGAATGCGTCCTTAGGTGAAATGATCAGTAACCTGGCAGGAGCTGGGGTGCAGGTACCTGGTGGTTTTGCGACCACTGCCGATGCCTTTAACGAGTTTCTTGAGCAAAGTGGTTTGAATGAACGTATTTATCAGCGTCTGGAAAGCCTGAATATTGACGACGTGCAGGCATTAGCAGCTGCTGGTGCAGAAATTCGACAATGGATTATCGAGACTCCTTTTCATGCGGCTTTTGAGCAAGCGATTCAAACTGCGTACCTGCAGTTGCACCCTGATACAGGCCAGGATCTGTCGTTTGCGGTGCGCTCGTCGGCTACTGCTGAGGACATGCCGGATGCGTCTTTTGCCGGTCAGCAGGAAACCTTTCTTAATGTACGTGGTTACGATGCGGTCATAGTGGCTATTAAGCATGTGTTTGCATCACTCTTCAATGACCGGGCTATTTCTTATCGGGTGCATCAGGGGTATGACCATCGTGGAGTAGCCTTATCGGCCGGCATTCAGCGCATGGTTCGTTCAGATTGCGCCTCCTCCGGAGTGATGTTTACCCTGGACACCGAGTCTGGTTTTGAGGATGTGGTTTTTATTACCTCCTCCTTTGGTTTGGGAGAAATGGTAGTGCAGGGGGCTGTCAACCCGGATGAGTTTTATGTGCACAAGCCAACCTTGGCTGCAGGACGCCCTGCCGTGGTAAAACGCAATCTGGGTAGTAAACTGGTACAAATGGTGTATTCCAGCGAGCAAGGGCATGGCAAACAAGTGCTGGTGGAGGATGTCCCTGCGGAGCAACGCCGACGCTTTTCTCTGACGGATGCCGAGATAGAACAACTGGCGCATCAGGCCATGATCATAGAGCGTCATTATCAGCGGCCGATGGATATTGAGTGGGCGAAAGATGGCATTGATGGCCAGCTGTATATTGTGCAGGCCCGTCCTGAAACCGTGAAAAGCCGTGAGGATCAAACCCGGCTGGAGCGTTTTCAGTTGAATGAAACCGGACCTGTGCTGGTTGAGGGACGTGCCATTGGTCAACGCATTGGCTCGGGTGTGGCCCGGGTATTGGATGGCATCCATCAAATGGATCAGATCCAGCCAGGCGATGTGCTGGTCACAGATATGACGGATCCGGATTGGGAGCCTATTATGAAACGGGCCGCAGCTATTGTGACCAACCGTGGCGGTCGTACCTGCCATGCTGCTATTATTGCCCGTGAGTTGGGTATTCCTGCTGTAGTGGGCTGTGGTGATGCTACGGTGAAGATTCAGGATGGTGCTGAAGTAACAATCTCCTGCGCTGAAGGTGATACCGGCTTTGTGTACCAAGGCTTGCTGGATCACAAGTTGGTGAGTACCAGTGTCGATAGCATGCCAGAGCTGGCAATGAAAGTGATGATGAACGTTGGCAACCCGGAAAGAGCTTTTGCGTTTTCACGTTTGCCCAATGCCGGGGTTGGCCTGGCACGCCTTGAGTTTATCATTAACCGTATGATAGGGGTGCATCCCAAGGCGCTGCTCAATTATCAGCAACAAGATAGTGAAGTTAAGGCCAGCATTGATCAGCTTATGGCTGGTTACAGTAGCCCAACGGAGTTTTATATTGCTAAGCTGACTGAGGGGATTGCCACGCTGGCTTGCGCCTTTGCACCGCAAAAAGTCATAGTACGGATGTCGGATTTTAAATCCAACGAGTATGCGAACCTGATTGGTGGCCGACGTTATGAACCGCATGAAGAAAATCCGATGATTGGCTTTCGTGGCGCTTCACGCTATATCTCGGCAGATTTTCGTGATTGTTTTGCGCTGGAAGTTGAAGCTCTGAAGCGGGTACGTAATCAGATGGGCTTTACCAATGTAGAAGTCATGATCCCTTTTGTCCGCACATTGGAAGAAGCGAAAGCGGTCACTGAACTATTGGCGGCCCATGGCCTGAAACGCGGTGACAATGGCCTGCGTTTGATTATGATGTGTGAACTTCCATCCAATGCTTTGCTGGCGAAAGAGTTTTTACAATACTTTGATGGTTTCTCCATTGGCTCCAATGATTTAACGCAGCTTACATTGGGGTTGGATAGGGACAGTGGCCTGATTGCACACTTGTTTGATGAGCGAAACCCTGCCATTAAACAGCTGTTGTCTATGGCGATCCGGGCTTGTAAAGCCGAAGGCAAGTACGTTGGTATTTGTGGTCAGGGGCCGTCCGATCACGATGACTTCGCCGCCTGGCTGATGGAAGAGGGTATTGACAGTGTTTCGTTAAATCCGGATACCGTGGTTGAAACCTGGCTGTATCTGGCAGATAAGTACGGTACCACAGCTTAATCACTCAATTCAGGGCGCCAGCGGCGCCCTGAAACTGTCAGCCTCTGGTACAAACCTTGGTTCTGTGGCAGAGTACCGCTTCCGTACAATAAAAAAATCAGTGTTTTCAGGGGAACCTCATGGAAGCTTTTGTTAGCTCAGTCAATGGCATTATCTGGAGTGATGCCTTGATTTATTTGTGTCTTGGCGCCGGATTGTTTTATTCCATCCTGACCCGTTTTGCGCAGGTCCGTCACTTTAAAGAAATGTGTAAGTTGCTGTTTAGCGGCAATGCCTCCTCCAAAGGCATTTCTTCCTTTCAGGCGTTGGCTGTGTCGCTATCCGGCCGGGTTGGGGTCGGTAACATTGCCGGTGTTGCTGCAGCTATCGGCTTTGGCGGTCCTGGTGCCATTTTCTGGATGTGGGTGGTGGCTTTTCTGGGGGCCAGTACTGCTTATGCAGAATCCACCCTGGGTCAAATCTACAAAGTAGAAGAAGATGGCCAGTATCGCGGTGGTCCGGCTTATTATTTCGAGCGTTGCTTAGGGCAAAAGTGGCTGGCGATCCTGTTTGCTATTTCGGCCATTATCGCGTGCGGGGTGTTCTTACCAGGGGTTCAGGCCAATGCGGTTGGTAATGCCTTCACCCAGGTCTTTGGCGATGGCAATATGGTGGTGACCAGTTTTGGTGAAGTTGGCACCAATAAGTTGGTGGCGTTGGCGGTGATCCTGATTGTGCTGGCCTTTATCATCTTTGGGGGCATTAAGCGCATCGCCAACTTTACTCAAATCGTGGTGCCATTTATGGCGCTAGGTTACATTGTGATGGCCTTGATTATCGTGTTCTTAAACATGGATAAAGTGCCTGGTATATTTGCGCTGATTATTACCGATGCCTTCACCGCTCAGGCTGGCTTTGGTGCTGCCATTGGTTGGGGGGTGAAGCGGGGTATTTACTCGAACGAAGCAGGTCAGGGCACAGGGCCACATGCGGCATCTGCTGCAGAGGTGGATCATCCGGCGCAGCAAGGCCTGGTACAGGCCTTTTCGGTCTATGTCGATACCTTGTTTGTTTGTACTGCTACGGCGCTGATGATCCTGATCACCCAGCAATACAATGTAGTGGGTGAGCTGACCGATGGCAGCTTCATCGTGCAGAATATTGATGCGGCCACAGAAATTGGCTCACCTGCGTTCACTCAAATGGCGCTGTTTAGTGTGTTTGGCAACTTTGGCCAGGGTTTTGTTGGTGTTGCCTTGTTCTTCTTTGCCTTTACCACCATTTTGGCTTATTACTACATTGCAGAAACCAATGTGGCCTACTTAAACCGCTATTTTAAATTCAATATCCCGCTGGTGTTAGTGAAAATTGTGATTATGGCGATGGTGTCCTACGGCATGGTCAATGCTGCCGGCTATATCTGGGACATTGGCGATATCGGCGTTGGTTTAATGGCCTGGATCAATATTGTCGGTATTCTGGCCATTTTCTTTGTCGCCAAGCCTGCCATCCTTTGCCTGCGTGATTATGAGGAGCAGCAAAAAGCCGGTGGTGATATCACCTTTGATCCGGTGAAGTTGGGCATTAAAAATGCAACCTTCTGGGAAAAGCGCTTGGCGAAGCAGCAACAGTCGGCAGCAACCCAGCCGGAGCAGTCCAATGGAAAAACGGTTGAATCGTAAGTCTTAGTGCTTCAAAAAAGCCTCTGCTGGTCAGAGGCTTTTTTCTACTTATTCCACACCAATAAAGCCACCGGTTTGATGCGCCCAAAGCTGGGCATAGATACCTTGGCTGGCAACTAGTTCTGCATGAGTACCTTGTTCTACAATACGGCCTTGATCCAATACGATCAGTCTATCCATCGCCGCTATGGTAGATAAACGGTGGGCGATAGCAATCACTGTTTTACCATCCATCAACTTATTAAGGCTGGCCTGAATGGCTGCCTCTACCTCAGAGTCCAGCGCCGACGTTGCCTCATCCAAAATCAGGATCGGGGCGTTCTTTAGCAATACCCGGGCGATGGCAATGCGCTGACGCTGACCTCCGGATAGCTTCACACCGCGCTCACCAACCTGCGCATCGAGGCCATGGTTCCCTTTTGGATCGGTCAGATCCTGAATAAAATCGATGGCTTCAGCTTGTTCTGCTGCCAACAATAGCTCTTGCTCGGTAGCATCAGGTTTACCATAGCTGATGTTGTCGCGGACAGATCGGTGCAACAACGAAGTATCCTGGGTTACCATGGCAATGTGTTGGCGCAGACTTTCCTGACTTACGCTGCTGATATCCTGACCATCGATCAGGATCTGGCCAGATTCGACGTCGTAAAATCGCAGCAGCAGATTGACTAAGGTGGACTTACCTGCACCAGAGCGGCCAACCAAGCCAACTTTTTCACCTGGCTTGATGCTCAGGTTCAGTTGATTCAGAACCGCTGCTTTATCGTTGTCTGTGCTGACTTTGCCATAATTAAAACACACCTGCTTAAATTCAATCTGGCCTTTTGTGACCAGCAAAGGGCTGGCGTTGGCCTTATCCACTACACTGGCAGGTTGTGATAGGGTGGCGATGCCATCGGCAACGGTACCAATGTTTTCAAACAAGCTACTTACTTCCCACATAATCCATTGCGCCATGCCGTTTAGTCGCAGCGCTAAACTCACAGCGATGGCAATAGCGCCGATGGAAATAGCGCTCAGGCTCCATAGCCAAAGTGCCAGCGCAGCAATGCAAAACACCAGCAGGTAATTTAAGCTTTGCACCGAAACATTCAACCAGGTAGCGAGACGCATTTGTTGATACACGGGCTTTAGAAAGATCCCCATGCTGTCTTTGGCATAGCTTTCCTCTCGTTGTGTATGAGAAAACAGTTTCACGGTGGCAATATTGGTGTAACTGTCAACAATACGGCCAGTCATTTCTGAGCGCGCATCTGCCTGTCGGCTGGCGACATCTTTCAAGCGAGGGACAAAGTAGAACTGCAACCCAATGTAACAGGCCAGCCATAACAGCATTGGCAGCATTAAGCGTGGATCGGCATCGGCGACGAAGTAGAGCATGGCACCAAAATAAACCAGCACATACACCATCACATTCAACAGTTTCATCACGGTTTCACGGACCGCTAAAGAGGTTTGCATGACTTTGGTGGCAATGCGCCCGGCAAAATCATTCTGATAAAAGCTGACACTCTGGCGCAGTAAGTAGCGATGCGATAGCCAGCGGATTGACATCGGGTAATTGCCAAGCAGTGTTTGATGCACCACAGCAGAGTGTAAAAATGCAATCAGTGGTAACAGCAAAACAGTTACTAAAGCCATCCAAAGCAGGGTGGTGCTTTCATCGGTAAAAAAGGTCTCCGGATCCTTTTCTACCAGCCAGTCCACCAGCTGTCCCATAAAACTAAACAGCATCACTTCCAACAGGGCTGACAGAGCCGATAACAGGGCCATTACCACTAAGGATGGCTCCATTCCCCGGGTATAATGGCGGCAAAATGCAACCATGCCTTTTGGTGGTTGTTCGGGCTCGCGTAGAGGGAAAGGGCGGGTGAGACGTTCGAACCATCCAAGCATTGGGCAACTCTCTTTGCAGAAACAGGCCGGCTATTTTAACGCATGAATAGGTAAAAGTGTGGAGGGCTGTGATAATATAGCGGTGATTTTTGTCTGTGCCGAGAGCTGAAATGACCCTGAAACTGGTTGCGTCCACCCTTTTACCTACTCCTTTTGCTGATTTTCAACTGCATGGTTTTACAGCGCCTGATGGCAAAGAACATGTCGCTTTAACATTGGGGGATGTGTCGACGGCTGAGCCGGTATTAGCCAGAGTACACTCAGAGTGCCTGACCGGTGATGCGCTTTTTAGTTTGCGCTGCGATTGCGGACCTCAATTGGAAGCCGCGATGCAAAAAATTGCCAACGAAGGCCGCGGCGCTATTTTGTATTTGCGTCAGGAAGGGCGCGGCATTGGCCTTATTAATAAAATCCGTGCTTACGCCGAGCAGGATAAGGGGTTGGATACCGTCGAAGCCAATGAAATTCTTGGTTTTTTACCGGATATGCGTGAGTACGATATTGCGGCAGAGATGCTGCAATTGCTTCATATCAAGCAATTGCGTCTACTCACCAACAATCCACGCAAGTTAAAAGCTTTGCAGGAAGCTGGCGTGAATATTTTAGAACGGGTACAGCATCGGGTGAAAACTACCGCCCACAGCCATCGTTACCTTGCAACAAAGGCTGCCAAAATGGGGCATATGCCTTAACAGGCTGATTGCAGCGTTTCAAGTGTTAATAAATACCGGCAGATGATGGTATACTATCGCCCTCTGTCGGACCAAATAACGCAATCATCATGATCCCAAGTCTCGCCCCTGATGCTGCTCTGGATGCCAGTGTTCTGGCATTTTGCCAAGCCTTACGAACAGCCGGTTTTGCTGGCGATATTGAAACAAGTTATGGTAGCCGCCTGGCGGTAGCCACCGATAACAGCGTTTATCAGGCATTGCCGCAAGCAGTGCTACTGCCAAAGCACCAGGATGATGTGGTGTTGCTAACCAGTTTGGCACAAACCTCCAGTTTTCGGCATTTAAAGTTCAGCCCTCGCGGCGGTGGCACCGGCACCAACGGGCAATCACTGACCGAGCATCTGGTGGTGGACCTATCACGGCATATGCGTGGTATTTTGGAAATTAATACCGAGCAGCGTTGGGTGCGGGTGCAAAGCGGTGTGATTAAAGATCAGCTGAATGCTTTCTTAAAACCCTATGGTTTTTTCTTTGCACCGGATTTATCCACCTCAAACCGTGCCACCATCGGTGGTATGATCAATACCGATGCCTCCGGTCAAGGTTCTTTGGTCTACGGCAAGACCAGCGATCATACGCTTTCGCTTACGACCGTATTAATGGACGCAACGGTACTGAAAACTGAGAAAGAGTCAGTGGCAGAGGCTGAAGTCAAAGCGCAGCAAGCTGGCTCTATAGGTCAAATTTATCGCCAGGTATTACAAAGTTGCCGTAATTTCCGACCGCAGATCCTGCAAACCTTTCCGCGATTAAACCGCTTTTTAACCGGCTATGATTTAGAGCATGTGTTCAATGATGATTTAACTGAATTTGATTTGTCCAGGCTAATTACCGGTTCGGAAGGATCGCTGGGCTTTGTGACCGAAGCCAAACTGTCGATTACGCCTATTGCCCGCCATAAATGCTTGGTTAATATCAAGTACGATAGCTTTGAGAGTGCGTTGCGTAATGCACCTTTTCTGGTAGCTGCGCAAGCTACCTCGGTTGAAACAGTCGACAGCAAAGTGCTGGATCTGGCCCGCAATGATATCATCTGGCAACAGGTACAAGCGTTGATCACCGATGTGCCAGGCCTGCAAATGCAAGGTCTGAATATGGTGGAGTACAACAGCGAAGACCAAGCCGATATCGAGCAAAAAATTGCTGATTTGACTGCCCGGTTGGATGAGGCAATTGCCAAGCGCCAGCATGGCATTATTGGTTATCAACTTACGTACGATACAGCGGCGATTGGCCATATTTATGCCATGCGTAAAAAAGCCGTTGGTTTATTGGGCAATACTAAGGGAACACAAAAACCCATTGCCTTTGCTGAAGATACGGCAGTTCCGCCCGAGAAACTGGCAGACTTTATTATGGAGTTTCGTCAGTTGCTGGATAGCCATGGCTTACATTACGGCATGTTTGGCCATGTGGATGCCGGCGTGTTGCATGTGCGGCCGGCACTCGATCTGTGCGATCCTGAGCAGGAAAGGCTGATGCGCACCATTTCCGACCAGGTGGTAGCCCTAACGGCTAAATACGGTGGTTTGATGTGGGGAGAGCATGGGAAAGGCTATCGCAGTGAGTATGGTCCTGAATTCTTTGGTGAGGAACTCTTTACCGAGTTACGGAAAATCAAAGCCGTCTTTGACCCGTACAACAGGGTAAATCCAGGCAAAATTTGTACACCTTATCAAAGTGCTGATGCTTTGGTCAGTGTGGATGGTGTAAAGCGTGCATGGTTTGATAAGCAAATCCCGTTGCAGGTAAAACAGAGTTTTGACAGCAGTCTGAACTGCAACGGCAATGGCTTGTGTTTTAACTACGAAGCCAACTCCCCCATGTGTCCATCCAGTAAAATAACCAAAGACCGCCGTCATAGCCCGAAAGGCAGAGCCGGCTTAATGCGCGAGTGGCTGCGCCTCGCTGAGCATCAAGGGGTGGATGTACTGGCGGTAGAGCAGCGGTTACAAACTGAAGGAGCTGGGTTTGGCGGTTTTTGGCAGCGTATCCGCAACAGCTGGGCACACAAACAAGGCGAGCAGGATTTCTCTCACGAAGTAAAAGAAGCGATGGAGGGTTGTTTGGCCTGTAAAGCTTGTGCCAGCCAATGCCCTATCAATGTGGATGTGCCTTCGTTCCGCGCCCGGTTTTTGCAGCTGTACCACAGCCGTTATCTAAGGCCGGCGAAAGACTATGTTGTTGGCAATATTGAGCGCACAGCACCGCTGCTCGCAAAAATGCCCCGGGTAGTCAATTTCTGCCTGCAACAATCCTGGTTACAGCGGCTGCTTGGTCATACGCTTGGCTATGTTGATACGCCTTTACTGTCTATGCCAACACTGGCTGAGCGGGTTCAACAGCGGTATCGGTTTGATCTAGCAACACTGGCCCAGGCAACCGATGCTGAGCGTCAGCAAATGGTGTTGCTGGTGCAGGATCCCTTTACCAGCTTTTATGAAGCTGAACTGGTTGAAGATGCGCTAAAACTGTTGGAAAAGCTGGGTAAAAAACCGATGCTATTGCCATTTTTACCCAATGGCAAGCCACAGCATGTGAAAGGCTTTCTGCGTGATTTTGTCAAAACCGCCAGCAAAGCATCGCATTTTTTACAGCAACTGCATCAGTACCAGGTTCCGATGCTGGGGCTGGATGCATCTCTGGTGCTGGTGTACCGTGATGAGTACCGCAAATTGCTGGGTGATAAGCGTGGTGACTACGAAGTAGCCTTATTTCATGAGTGGTTAGCAAGTCAGGATCTGCCCAAGACCACTGGTGGTGGTGACTTTGCATTGCTGGCGCACTGCACCGAGAAAACAGCATTGCCAGCCAGCGAGAAAAACTGGCAACAGATCTTTGCCAAAGCAGGTTTGACGCTCAAAGCGGTCAGTGTAGGCTGTTGTGGCATGGCTGGAACTTATGGCCATGAACGGCAGAACCTGGAGCACAGCAAAGCACTCTTTGCCATGAGCTGGCAGTCGCCGGTGGAGCACTATGGCACGGAGCGTATTCTGGTGACAGGTTTTTCCTGCCGTAGTCAGGTAAAACGACTGGTTGGGGATAAGCCCAAGCATCCGCTGCAGCAACTGTTGCATGCCTTGAGTTAAAGTGCTTGCTGGTTTTTTGTACAAAAAATGGTTCTGCAGTATACTTAAGAAGTCCACGATGAAACAGCCTGTGCTCGCTGTGTCAAGAAGGGGGCTTTATGATCAATGCTGCCAACAATGTCAGTTCTGCTGCTTTTGCTGAATTAAAGCAACAAATGGCGCTGCGCATTGCCGACCAGGCTGAGCGCGAAGCTGAGCAGCTAAAATCGCAAGCGGATGAAAAGCGCAAAGAAGCCCGCGAAATGGCGCAAACTGCCCGCGAGTTGCAGTTGGAGTCTGGCCAGGCGCAAAGTCGTGCGAATCTGGTGCGCGCCAGTTTGCCGCCTACCGAGCTGTTTGAGCGGCTCGATCAGCAATTCCGTGGGATTTCGCTGCCGTCAGAAACAGCCGATGATAGCCAGCAACAAGTGCCAACAGAGCGGCCAAGCATCAATATCTTTGGTGAAGCAACCGGTACTACCATTGACATCAGTGTTTAATGGCATTAAAAAAAGCCTCCGCAGAGGCTTTTTGTTATTAAGAAAATCAGCAATCAGAAACTATAACGACCACGCAAGTACCAAAAGCCGCCATTGATGCCCATGGGGGAGGTTTCATAGTACTTACCACCAAGGAAATCCTGCGGGAAACCAGTATCTGTATAGTCCACACGCTCTGGCTTGGTGTCGAACAGGTTTTGCGCACCAACAGCTACAGAAAATGCATCATTGATGGCATAGTTTACTTCCAAATCAAAGGTGACTTTGGAGGATGCCTGCTTGGCAATGGTATCAAAATGAACACCCTGGTAGCTGCCATAGTAGTTAGAGCGCAAAAACATCGAAATGTCATTCCACTCTTGGCTCCAGGTTAGTGTGGCGCGCTGTTTTGGCAAATCTTTTTCCAGTCGCGATACTTTAAAAGCACCGGTTATATCGGAAAAGCGAGTCACTTCAGTTTTATTCCAGTTGTAGGCCAGGCTGAAGGTTGAGCGCCCACTCAAGAGTGCTGTACCATAATTCATGACGATGTCTAAGCCGGTGGTTCGGGTTGAGAAGTCATTGGTATAGAAGTTTAATTGTGAAAGCCCTTCAACCCCTTTAAAGCCAAGATCACGCAACCGTTGACGCTCAGTATCATCTATATTGATGGTATCCGATTGGCTGAGACGATCATCAATATCAATGCGGTAGGCATCTGCCGTCATAAAGAAGCTATTACCAGAGTATACCAAGCCTAAAGTATAACTTTTGGATGTCTCTGGTGTTAACTCGGTTGCTCCATACAGTTGAGCAACCGGGTTACTAGGTGCCAGCAAGGCAATATCGACCAGATTGCCTGCATCATCAGTAGCGGTTCTGAAAGTACTGATATTGGCCTGTCCAACAGTTGGTGCCCGGAAACCTGTGCTGGTCGATGCGCGGATGGCAAAGTCATCGGTCAGTCGGTATTGGCCAGTCAGTTTGAAATTTGTGGTGGTGCCAAAGGTTTCATAATCTTCATGGCGTAATGCAAAGCCAGCCAACAGATGCTCAGTGACCTCAGCTTCCACATCCAGATAAGCTGCCCAATGACGCCTTACAAAAACACCTGCTGCATCTGGGCTAAAACCGGGATAACCGTTGGAGCCAATGAAGTCGAGGCCTTGCTCAACATAAGGGCCGACTTCCCATGAGGCCGTTTCGCCGGCAACAATCTCGAAACTCTCTTCAGACCATTGCAAACCACCAGCAACCGCCAAATCTTCGTACAAGCCTACTGGTACAAAACGGTAAAAATCAGCGTTAAAGTGCTTTTCCAATTGGATGTAACGACCTGGGTCGAATTCAGTAGGGGAATCAGGCCCTAAGGTTGAGTTAACTGTATTGATAATTTTAAAGCCGGCTTCACTGCGCCCCACAGTGGCACTGAAGTCGTACATGGTGCCAGCTAAGAAACCAGACTGAAATTCACCTTTGGTTCCGCCCACCAGGGAGGTATCGGTAATATTACCGCCAAAACTTGGGGTAAAACCGCCTGGAAACCAGGAAAAAAACGTAAAACAATGTGCGGGTAAGGCTTGCACTTGTGCATTGACAACAGAAAAGGTTGGATCGGCTAACGAAACAACTGGGCAGTCCCCTTGACTGAAATCTGTGTTCGCTACAATCAGTGTTTGACCACCGTCATTTGAAAAAACCTGGTTTCGGGTGTAGGGATCGCGAAAGTAAAAACCACCCATAACATCACGTTCAGAGTAATTGCCAAACAAGTAAGCCTCTCTGCCATTACCAAGATCTAAACCGGCATTAGCAAAAATGGCAATGTCATCGCTGATTTTAGGTGAGCCCCATACCTGAACCGGTTGATCGATGGAAATATTGGGGTTGCCATAGGCTACCTGGTTCACAGCACCTGCGTGCTGGGTGCTACGACTGGTTGCATCGGATGCTTTGTACTGAGCACTGATATTAAAAAAGCCAGCATCAGTTAATGGCAGACCAATATTGGCATTGATTTCATTGCTGGTACCATCCCCAGCGTAAAACTCGCCACGACGAACTTCGATGTGACCGCCTTCATCGCGGTCATTCAGCACAAAGTTGACTACACCGGCAATGGCATCGGAACCATATTGAGCTGCAGCACCATCGCGCAGAATTTCAACTTGTTTGATGGCTGCACCTGGAATGGCGGAAATATCCGGCCCCTGTGCACCATCGTTTAAGCCACCACCTAACATGGTGATGACGGCAGAGCGATGACGTCGCTTGCCATTGACCAGAATCAGGGTGCTATCTGAAGACAAACCACGAAGATTCAAGGGGCGGATTAAGGTGGCAGCATCACTGATAGGGTGTGAGTGTACGTTCATCGAAGGCACTGTGGCTGTCATCATATTCAGCATATCGGTGCTGCCACTTTTCATTAGTTCATCACCACCGATGATATCTACCGGTACCGGTGAATCAGCCACCGAGCGAGGCGCCGAGCGGCTACCTACCACAGCAATACGCTCGACACGCTCTTGTGCTGCAGCTTGGGTCTGTTCCTCTGTGTTTGCCCACACAGGCGCTGTCAGAGCCAGTGTGGTGACACCGGCAATGGCACAGCGAATACAGGTCGATAAACGACTATAATTCTTTGTTTGCATAGTTGTTCTTCCTGGTTTCTATTATAATTTATACTACTTTGGGCTTATTGTTATTCTTCCCGAATTCAACATAGGTGATTAAGTTCCCCTTGTCCATCCCATTATTAATGCTATTCGTCTATTCTTACCCATCTTAGGTATGGATATTGCTTGTTTCGGGACAAGATCGACTAAAGTCTACTAAGCGGATGTCTAAGTTGTATTTACAAGTGGTGAGTGCATGATTATTCGGCCCTACAAAGCTTTGGATGCGCCGGCACTGCTGACGCTGGCAAATCAGGTGCATGGTGACGGCTACCTGAATACCACCAAGCTACAGCATTACATTCAATGTGGCCTGGCTGCTGGCTTAAATGCCAGTTTTGTCGCTTATCATGAGGCCCAATTGGTTGGGTACCGTTTAAGTTTTGCTGCCGGACAATGGCAGCCGGACCAGTGGTGCAGTGAGTCTCTCTGGCCTGTGACAACAGATAAAATGGCTTACTTTAAATCCGTTGCGGTGGTTCCAGAGATGCAAGGAAAGGGGATCGGAACTCAATTGTTGCTTGCTTCGGTGCAAGTACTGCAACAACAAGGTGCAAAAGCAGGGTTAGCTCATCTCTGGATGCAAAGCCCCGGTAACAGCGCTGTACGTTATTTTACTCGTGCTGGCGGGCGTTTACTTCGGGTGCATCAGGATAAATGGCTCAGTTTATCGTTGCAAAGTACTGGCTACGATTGCCCGGTCTGTGGCAGGGAATGTCACTGCACCGCCGCAGAAATGGTGCTGGAATTCGAATAAAAAAACGGCCTGAGTAACAGGCCGTTTTTCAGGGGGCAGAGTTTAGAACCTGGCGCGCAGGCCCAGGGTAATGGCACGGCCCGGCAAAGGAGCATCGTCTTTGATAAAAGAGCTGTGTACGAAGCCCAAGCGGTTGGTCAGGTTGGTCCCGCGGACAAAGGCGGTCATTTCCACATCGCTTACATCAAAGTAATAGTTAAAGGTAGCATCCAGTAGGGTATAGCCGGCAGTGCGGTTTTCCAGCGGGCTGACCCGGTTTTGCCTGGCGTAACGGGTTAAGCCAACTTCACCACTCCAGTTTTGCGCCTGATAGCGGTACTCTGCGCCCAGCTTCATCGGCGGTATGCGAGGTAAGTCGTCACCACCGCGAACTTTGGCCCGCACCTGATCAGCAAATAAGTGGACGGATTGCATCTGATCCAGATAGTAACCCAGCTCAAACTCAAAGCCATAGAGTACTGCATCGTCCTGACGGTATTGCAGTACCGGGAAACTATGATCGCTGTGTCCATCATGGCTATGATCATGGTCGTGGCCATGACTGTGGTCATGTCCATGATCGTGACCACCTAAATCATCGATGTCCAGGCCGGTATTGGCAAGGTAAATGTAATTATTTACCCGGTTGTAAAAAAAGTTATAAGTTAAGCTCAGGTTGCCATCAAACTTACGGAACGTCAGATCGAAGTTATTGGCGATTTCTTTTTGGAAGCGATCACGGTTTGGTTCGATATCACCATCGTGGTGGTCCAGGCGGTAGGCCAGGCCTAATTCATAAGTACCTGTTGCCAAATGAGCGCCATTGGCATAAAGCTCGGCAGCACTGGGAGCCCGCTCGGAACGGCTGGCAGCAAAAGCCCAGGAGAAACCTGGCTGGAATTCCCAAACCAGGCCAGCTGATGCACTATAGGCGGTAAAACGGGCTTCAACATGCTCGTGTCCATCACTATGGCCATGGTCGTGCTCGTGGCCATGACTGTGGTCATGCTCGTGATGGCCAAATTCAATGCCATCAGCATGGTATTTAACCCGCTCTAACCGACCGCCCAGTTGCAGGGTCAGATCTCCAAAACGCTTTTCTTCCAGCATAAAAAAGGCATGGCTGGTCGTTTCTGTATCTGGCGTAAAAGCTTCTTCGCCAGAGGCTGTGTAATCATTGCGCAGCAAGTGGTAGCCGAAAATGCCATGCCAACCTGCCAAAGGTTCATGCTCCAGCGTGATGCGGGATTCCAGAGTTTTGCTGCCAAAGAAAGTGGCAACATGGCCATCTTCAATTTCGCTGTGCTCGTAATCGGTGTAGCCCAGGTTAAAAGCGATGGTCTCAATACCGGCAAAGGGATCGTAATACTCACCAGCCAGGTTAAAACGGTTCTGCCGGGCTTTGGCAAAGACATCATCATCGTGTCCACCATGATTATGTCCGTGGTCGTGACCATGGCTGTGATCATGGTCATCATGATCGTCATGGCCATGGGCATGATCGTGCCCCGGAATGCCATATTCAGACTCAGTCCGGCCAGCATGAAAACCAATCAACCCCCGGCTACCAATATAACTTAAGCCAGCATTCAGACTGCTGGTTTCCAGCCAGCTGTTGTCGATTTCATTTTCGTGTTCACCATCGCTGTTGGTAAAGTGTGGCACTTTGTAGTCGTCGGCATTGCGATGCAGCCCGTCCAGATGCCAGGCAACCTGGTTATGGCTACCATCATGATTCAGTGCAATGGTTTTCTCATCGGAAACGCTGTTGTAGCGGGTTTCGACCACAGTGTCGGACTGAGGCCGTAACTGGCGGGGAATGCGGTTATCCACCACATTCACTACACCACCAATGGCACCGCTACCATACAGCAGGGTGGCAGGGCCACGCAGCACTTCAATTTGCTCTGTAGTCAGAGCATCGGCCATGATAGCGTGATCCGGCCCTATACGGGACACGTCACCGGTATCCAGGCCGTTGTTCAAAATGCGCACCCGGGGGCCATCCAAGCCGCGAATAACGGGGCTGGATGCCACAGGGCCAAAGTAGTTGGCATGGACACCTGGCTGTTTCTTCAGGGTTTCACCAATGGTAGGTTCAGTACGACGGGATAGTTGCTCACCCGATAGCACGGTGACTGGGGTGGCCATATCCAGGTTGTATTTATGGATCCCGGAAGCAGAAACTATCATGCGCTCGATCTGGCCACCTGGCTGCAAGGTAATAGCTTGTACACTTGTCGGATCAGATACTTGCAGATACTTGCCATCAAAGCCCGGAGCGGTGATGTGCAGCTCCGCATTGGCGGGCGCATGCAACTGAAAGTTACCATTGGCATCGGTATAAATGTATTGCTGGCGGCCATGCACATGGATGCGGGCATTTTTTACCGGCTCGCCCTGAGCATTGAGCACAGTGCCACGAATTTGCTGAGTGGCCATCGCCTGTGCTGAAAATGAGCAGGCGATGAGAATAGCCAGGGCAGATGGTTTGAGAAACGACTTCGAATTGCGCATCGGATTTCCTTCTTTCAATCGATGAAGAGCTTGTGATGTTATAACATTTTACAGTTTTCCTTCGTTGCATCAAGTCTGTTGCAACGATGCTGGTCAGAAACTGGATGAACACCACTATTTTCACGGCCAAAGCAGCCGGGTGTGTTCGCAATACTGTGATAGCAAGCGAAAGGCTTTGATTTGAATTGCATGGATCCATCAGCGTACAATGCAGCTCTTGTTTAAGATGGTGTCTGATTGATGAGTTTTTGGTCTGAGTTTGCATTGATTGCCGGAGTCCACCTGATGGCTGTCGCCAGCCCGGGCCCGGATTTTGCCATAGTGCTACGCTATGCGGTTCGTTATGGCAAACAGGCGGCGTTAGCTGCCAGCTGTGGTATTGGTTTGGCTATTTTACTGCATGTCACCTATTCGTTGGTGGGGATAGGTTTATTGATCCAAACCACGCCCTGGCTGTACATGGCTTTCAGTGTGCTGGCTGCACTTTATCTTGCTTACCTGGGCCAGCAAGCTATCCGCAGCAGAGCGCCGGATGTAGTACAGGCGGTTGCCAAAGAGCAAGTCGCTGAGCGGTTAAGCGGCCGAAAAGCATTGTTGACTGGTTTTATTACCAATGGCTTAAATCCCAAGGCAACCTTGTTCTTCCTGTCTTTATTTGCGGTAGTCATTTCACCCGAAACACCGTTTAGTTTTAAGCTGGTTTACGGCGGTTATATGGCCATTGCTACTGCTTTATGGTTTTGTTTGCTATCTTTTTTGTTAACTCAAGCCAGGGTCCGTGGTTTTTTACTGCTGAAAGGCTACTGGTTCGATCGGGTGATGGGTACACTTTTGTTGGCACTTGCTTTGCATCTTATTTGGAGCCTGGTCTAAACTTCTAACCAGAATGACCGACAAACTAGTAAAGGCCTGTTTTTGCTATCGAGGAAAACACCATGTTGATGAGTGCCAAGGTCATCAAATTGGATCTGAATTACAGCTGCGCAGAGCACCATCACTTTGCGCAGCAGCGCCACTATTTAGCGCCTTATCCGGAGGAGCCTGCCGAGCACTTTGCCCGCAGGGTCCTGGCCTGGTTGTGTTTGTATGAAAGTAAGGCCGTGATGGCTGGCTTGCATCGCAGCGGCAAAGATCCCGACCTCTTTTTGCTGGATGAACAGCAGCATTTTCAACTATGGGCCAGTGTTGAGCTGTTGGAGGAAAAGCATCTACGCCGGGCCTGTCATTTAGCCGATCAGGTGGTGCTTTTTCTTGATCCGGATGAGCAACGGCAATTGCACAACATGCCATATTCAGCGAAGTGGAGTAGCTGCGTGTTTCAACCCGAGCAGTTGCAGCAGTTGTGCACTATGCTTAAACCTCATATGGAGCTTAGTGTCTGGCGTGAAGACGACGCCATTTTACTGACCGATGGCACGCAGCATCTGGAACTATCCGTACAGTGTCAACACCCGCATTAACCCTTACTTTCTTTTCCCCAGCGCTAAAAATAGCTATAATGCCGGCCCTCGTTAAACTTGCGCTGGATTTGCGATCCAGACTGGCAAAGAAGGTTGTTTATGTACGTTGTAGCCGCACTTTATAAATTTGTTCATTTACCCGATTATCAGCAACTCAGAGACAAAGTGTATCAATTACTGGTAGAGAACCAGGTAAAAGGTACTTTGTTGCTGGCCGAAGAGGGGATTAACGGTACCATCTGTGGCTCCAGAGCCGGCATTGATGCAGTCCGAAGCTGGTTGGCGGCTGAAGGACGCTTTGATGGTTTAAGTTACAAAGAGTCTTTTGCCGATGAGCCAGCGTTTTACCGTACCAAGGTGAAGCTGAAAAAAGAAATCGTCACCATGGGAGTGCCAGGTGTTGACCCGAAGCATATTGTCGGCACTTACGTCAAAGGTGACGATTGGAATCGGTTGATCAGTGACCCGGATACCATCGTGATAGATACCCGCAACGATTACGAAGTGGCTATTGGCACTTTCCAAAATGCTGTGAACCCAAATACCACCTCGTTTCGCGAGTTTCCTGAGTGGGCAGCTAGCCACCTGGATCCTGCTCAACATAAGAAAGTTGCGATGTTTTGTACCGGTGGGATCCGCTGCGAGAAATCCACGGCTTATTTGAAAGAGCAGGGCTTTGAAGAAGTTTATCACCTGGATGGTGGCATTCTGAAGTATCTGGAAGAAGTGCCACCTGAGCAAAGCCTGTGGCAAGGGGAATGCTTTGTCTTTGATCAGCGTGTTGCGGTGAAGCATGGCTTGGAGCAGGGGAGTTACGATCAATGTTATGCTTGTCGGATGCCACTCTCAGAGCAAGACATGCAATCGGAGTATTACATCAAAGGCTTAAGTTGCCCGCATTGCCATGACAAAACCACTGCAGAGCAAAGAGCATCTTTTGCCGAGCGACAAAAACAGGTTCAGCTGGCAAAACAACGGGGTGAAAAACATATCCGTGATGGTAAACTTGAGCCATAATTCAGCTGTCTTTTTTTTTGTCATAAAAGCCAGCTTAGCTGGCTTTTATTGTTCTGAGGGTTTTATGCGACACCTTACTCTGCTTGGATGTTCACTTTTAGTAGCTTTGTCTGGTTGCAGCCAGACAAGGATGTCTGAAACACAAGTTAGTTCCGATTTAACTTTAGCCATTGCCCACATTAATGATCATCACTCCAACCTGGCTGCTAAACAGCAAATTTCACTACGCATTGCCGGTGACTTTATCGATGTTGAAGTGGGCGGTTTTCCGCGGGTGGCCAGCAAAATTGCCCAACTGCAGCAGCGCCATCCTGATTTATTGACATTGCATGCTGGTGATGCCATTACCGGTGATCTTTATTACAGTTTATTCCAGGGCGATGCCGATGCGCATCTTATGCGTGAAATTTGCTTTGATGCCTTTACCATAGGCAACCATGAGTTTGATGATGGTGATGCTCATTTGGCAACCTTTATCCGCAACCTTCACGACGAGCAGTGCCAAACGCCGGTGTTATCTGCCAATATCCGGCCGGAAGTAGGAACACCGTTGGCTCCAAATCATGATTGGGAGTTGTTTCAGCCTTATGTGATCCATGAGATTGGCGGACATCAGGTCGCAATCATTGGCCTGACCATCGCCAAAAAGACCCGGCAATCGTCTCAGCCGCTGCCAAGTACTGCTTTTTTGGATGAGCTGGAAACCGCCCGTTATTACATCGATAAGTTGCAGCAGCGGGGCATTGGTAAGATTGTGTTGTTAACACACTATGGCTATGTCAATGACATTCTGCTGGCACAGCGTTTGCCAGGTGTGGATGTGATTGTGGGCGGTGACTCGCACAGTTTATTGGGGGATTTTGCTCAGGTTGGCTTAACGGCCGATGGCGAATACCCAACCGTGGTAACCAACCTTGACGGCGCTCCGGTGTGCATTGTGCAAGGCAAGGATTATGCTCAGGTCGTCGGTGAACTGCTGGTGCACTTTAAAGGTGATGCAGTCGAGCGCTGTGAAGGGCGGCCACATTTATTGATTGGGGATAACTTTAACCGCAATGGCGAGCTGTTAACTGGTGCAGAGCGAGCCAAAGTACTGGATTACATCGCGGGCTCGGATGTACTTAGCCTGGTGGCACCAGAGCCAACATTGCAGCAACTGCTGGAAGGCTATAGCACCCGTATCGTCGAGTTATCCGCACAGCGCATTGCCTATGTACCAGAGCGCTTATGCCGGATGGATCCGGGGGAAGCCCGTGAAGCCAGTTGTGGCGATGCCACGCAGTCCGACTTGCATTATGTGGTCAGTAAGGCATTTCTGAATCAAAGCCGCCATGCTGATATTGCGCTGCAAAATGCTGGCGGTGTGCGTACCGATCTGCCTGCCGGTGAGCTAAGTATCGCCCAGGTGTATCAGTTGTTGCCGTTTTCCAATACCCTGATCCACCTGCACATGCATGGCCATGAGATTAAGCAGGTGTTGGAAGAAGCCATTGATTACTCAATCACCCCGGGGGCCTCGTCTGGAGGTTACCCACATGGTGCCGGCATCCGCTTTTCTGTCGATCTGACCAAGCCGGTGAACCAGCGGGTTAGCGCTCTGGAAGTGCAGCGTCATGGGGAGTGGCAGCCTCTGAATATGGATGAAAGCTACATCGTCGTGACCAACAGTTTTATAGCGTCCGGCCAGGATGGCTGGGCCACTTTTGGCAAAGTGATGGCTGCGGAGCGTTATCAGGATACCTACATCAATTATGCTCAGGCTTTTATTGATTTTGCCCGTGAACAGCAGTTACTGAGCCGGCCTGATCCTAGTCTGCATAGCACTCAGCGTATCATTCTGCCCTAAGCGACCACTGCATGATGAGTCATTTGATGGCTTATCATGCGATTTTTTAGAATTAAATCTGTTTATTTTTGTGCTATTTATCTATTTTTCCGTAGGCTAAGCTTGTTTTGAGTTTTTTAATCACGGAGAATTTTATGAAAGTAGCCTTATTTAGCTCTGCTATCCTGCTAGGAGCCACAACCAGCCTTCTGTCAGCTACCACTCAAGCCGCCGACTATCAAATCGATACTGAAGGAGCTCATGCTTTTATTCAGTTTCGGGTGAATCACCTGGGTTATAGCTGGTTGTATGGTCGATTTAATCAATTTGAAGGCAGCTTCCATTACGATGCCAACGATCTTAGCAGTGCCCATATCGCTCTGACGATTGATACCAACAGCATTGATAGTAATCATCAGGAACGTGATCAACATCTGCGTAGTGCTGATTTTTTAAATGTCGAAGCTCACCCGCAAGCGCATTTTCGGAGCCAACAGATTAAAGCGACTGAGAATGGCCGGCTTGAAGTTCATGGTGAATTAACCTTGAATGGCATCACGAAAGTAGTGGTGATTGATGCAGAGAAAATGGGTGAGGGCACTGATCCCTGGGGCGGCTATCGCGCAGGCTTTGCCGGTACCACTAAATTTGCCTTAAAAGATTTTGGCATCAATTACGATTTAGGGCCAGCAGCAACCCATGTCTATCTGGATTTAACGGTGGAAGGGATCCGTCAATAAAGCGGTTCTAGTCGGGAAGCTCGATCGTAATATCGCTGATTGGAATACTGCAGCAGGGTAAGAACTCACCCTGCCGCACAAAAGCAAGCGGCTCCTGTAAGTACTTGATATCACCGCTGACCAAGCGGCAACGGCAGGCTCCACAGTAGCCCTCGCGGCACTGATAGTGCACGCTAAACTTCGCTTGCTCCAGCACAGTCAATAGATTGTCCTGGTTGTCGTATTCCAACTCGGTGTCTGAGTTGTTCACCTGCACTTTAGGCATGGTGAGTCAGATCAGAGATCGAAGTCACCAAAGTCACCCGAGTCCACCTGATTATCAATTTGTCCTACCAGGTAGGAACTGATTTCCGCTTCCTGTGGCGCGACCTGAACGTTGTCAGACACCAGCCAGGCATTAATCCAGGGAATAGGGTTTTGGTTGGTGCTGTAAATCGGTTTTAAGCCAATAGCCTGCATCCGATTGTTGGTAATGTATTCAACGTACTGGCACAGAATATCTTTGTTCAGTCCGATCATGGAACCATCTTTGAACAAATAGGCGGCCCAGGCTTTTTCCTGTTCAGCGGCTTTTTTGAAAATAGCGATGGCGTCTTGCTCGCACTCTTTGGCGATCTCACCCATTTCCGGGTCGTCTTCACCGGCAGCAATAATGTTGAGCATATGCTGAGTACCGGTCAGATGCAGGGCTTCATCGCGGGCAATCAGTTTAATGATTTTGGCATTGCCTTCCATCAGCTCGCGCTCAGCGAAAGCAAAACTGCAGGCAAAACTAACATAGAAACGGATAGCTTCCAGCACATTGACCGACATCAGGCATAGATAAAGTTTCTTTTTCAAATCACGCAAACTGACACTTTTGCTGACGCCATTGACGTTATGGGTTCCGCTGCCGCAGAGATTGTACAAACTAAAGGATTCAATCAAATCATCGTAGTAACGCGTAACATCTTCCGCCCGCTCCATAATGTTTTGATTGAGCATAATGTCATCAAACACTTTGTGTGGCTCGGAGGAGATGTTGCGCACTATGTGGGTGTAACTGCGACTGTGAATGGTTTCGCTAAAGGCCCAGGTTTCGATCCAGGTTTCCAGCTCTGGCAAGGACACCAAAGGCAGTAGCGCTACATTCGGTGAGCGGCCTTGTACTGAGTCCAGCAAGGTTTGATACTTCAGGTTGCTCAGGAATATATGCTTTTCATGCTCTGGCAGGTTTTGGAAGTCGATGCGATCTTTGCTGACATCAACTTCTTCCGGACGCCAGAAAAAAGACAATTGCTTTTCAATCAGCTTTTCAAAAATCGGGTATTTTTGCTGATCGTAACGGGAAACATTGACCGGGTTGCCGAAGAACATCGGCTCTTTCATTTGATCGTTAATTTCACGATTAAAAGTGGTGTACGCCATGGCGTGATTCTCTTCCTATTACACAATGAACCGAAAAACGGGCTCTGAAAAGAGCCCGCTATGGCAGTTAAATCTTGCAGGCGCCGCCGGCGCAGTCATCGTCTTCAGCTTCTGGCATGTCTTCCTGCATATCCGAGGCACCATCACGGGTGTTGTGGTAGTACAGGGTTTTTACTCCAAGCTTGTAAGCGGTTAGCAAATCTTTTAGCAACAGCTTCATCGGGACCCGGCCACCGTCGAAACGGTTTGGATCGTAATTGGTATTGGCAGAAATGGTTTGATCAACAAACTTCTGCATAATACCGACCAGGGCCAGGTAGCCATCGTTGTTGGGCATATCCCACAACAGCTCGTACTGAGCTTTTAACCGTTCGTACTCAGGCACGACCTGTTTTAGAATACCGTCTTTACTGGCTTTGACACTGACATGCCCCCGTGGAGGTTCAATGCCATTGGTGGCATTGGAAATCTGTGACGAGGTCTCTGATGGCATTAGCGCTGATAGCGTGGAATTCCGCAAACCAAAGGCCATCACATCCTGACGCAACCGATCCCAGTCCAGTTGCAAAGCTTCTGTGCAGACTTTATCCAAATCTTTTTTGTAGCTGTCAATCGGCATAATGCCTTGCGAGTAGGTGGTCTCGTTGAACTTTGGACAAGGACCAAATTCTTTTGCCAACTGCATCGAGGCCTTCAGCAAGTAATACTGAATGGCTTCAAAGGTACGGTGAGTAAGGCCATTGGCCGAGCCATCGGAGTAACGCACGCCATTCTTCGCCAGGTAATAGGCGTAATTGATCACGCCCACACCCAAGGTACGACGGCCCATAGTAGCATTTCGGGCTGCCGGAATGGGGTAGTCCTGATAATCAAGCAGGCTGTCCAGAGCCCGTACAATGAGATCCGATAATTCTTCCAGTTCGTCCAGGCTCTCCAGAGCGCCCAGGTTAAACGCGGACAGGGTACAAAGCGCAATTTCACCTTCTTCGTCATTAACATCACGCAGCGGCTTGGTAGGCAGCGCAATTTCCAGACACAGGTTACTCTGACGTACTGGTGCCACTTTCGGATCAAAGGGGCTGTGGGTGTTGCAATGATCCACGTTTTGCAGGTAAATACGGCCGGTGCTGGCTCGCTCCTGCATAAAGAGGGTGAAGAGTTCCACCGCTTTAATGCGCTTTTTACGGATGCTGTCATCGGCTTCATACTGCACATACAGCTGTTCAAACTTTTCCTGATCTTCAAAGAAGGCATCGTACAAGCCTGGCACATCGGATGGGCTGAACAAGGTAATGCTTTCATCTTTGATCAGGCGCTGATACATCAGGCGGTTAAACTGCACCCCATAATCAAGGTGACGGACCCGGTTTTCTTCCACGCCACGATTATTTTTCAGTACCAGTAAAGACTCTACTTCCAGGTGCCACAACGGGAAGAACAAGGTGGCAGCACCGCCACGCACACCGCCTTGCGAGCAGCTTTTGACAGCAGTCTGGAAATGTTTGTAAAACGGGATACAACCGGTATGAAAAGCTTCACCATGCCGGATAGGGCTGCCCAGAGCGCGGATGCGGCCAGCATTGATGCCAATACCAGCACGTTGACTGACGTATTTAACAATGGCACTGGAGGTGGCATTAATGGAGTCGAGGCTATCACCACACTCGATCAGTACGCAGGAACTAAACTGACGGGTAGGAGTACGCACACCTGCCATAATAGGCGTAGGCAAGGATAATTTAAACAAGGAGATGGCATCGTAAAAACGACGCACATAACCTAAACGGGTTTCTTTCGGGTAATTGGCAAACAGACAGGCAGCCACCAACATGTACAGGAACTGTGCACTTTCAAAGATCTGGCCGGTGACCCGGTTTTGCACCAGATATTTGCCTTCCAGTTGTTTCACAGCGGCGTAACTGAAGTTCAGATCGCGGCCATGATCGATAAAACTATCCAATTGCTCCAATTCAGCTTTGCTGTAATCCTGCAGCAAGTGCGCATCGTAGCGACTGTTTTCCACCATCCGTACTACATGGTCGTACAAAGCCGGCGGCTCAAAACGGCCATAGGCTTTTTTACGCAAGTGGAAGACCGCCAGCCGAGCGGCCAGGTACTGATAATCCGGTGTGCTCTTTGAAATTAGATCAGCGGCAGCTTTGATAATGGTTTCGTGAATATCTTCAGTTTTGATGCCATCGTAAAATTGGATGTGTGACTTAAGCTCAACTTGAGAAACTGACACACTTTGCAGCCCTTCGGCAGCCCAGGTGATGACACGGTGAATTTTATCTAAATCCAACGGCTCCCGACCGCCATCACGCTTCGTAACATACAATGTCGTCATGCTGTAGTACCCACTTTTTGTTGCGTCCATTTAAATTGATGTCGCCGTCAGACCAGGCAGTGCTGATTGCTTGATTATTTTTTCGACCCTAATTGCTGCTTCAATACACAACATATAGGGATAACGGCGAACTGGATCACAAGATAGTGTGGATTTACCCGATTTGCAAGTCAGAAAAAACCATAGTTTTGGTATGGGGTTTGCTAATGCTTTTTTACTGCAGCCAGCAAGGCCAGCGCCGGTCAGGCTTTGCTGAAATGCAAGCTCTTTTTCGTTGAAAAAAACTATTTTTATCCGCCAGTCTGACCAGTTAAATAAGCATCAATTCAATGCTTTTTTCGCCACCACAAAGTAATTCACATCCAGCCCAGGCCCTACTTTAAAAGTGTTGCTCAGCGGATTGAAATGCAGGCCAGTCGCTGCGGTAATGGTGAGACCGGCTTGCTCGGCATAGCGCATCAGTTGCGAAGGGCGAATAAACTTGGCGTATTCATGGGTACCACGTGGTACCAGTCGCAGCAGATATTCCGCGCCGACAATCGCCATGGCGTAAGCTTTCCAGCTTTTATTGATGGTAGAGAACACCACAGTACCACCTGGCGCCACTAAATCCGCACAAGCTTGCACCACAGACGCTGGCTCGGGGACATGCTCCAGCATTTCCATACAAGTTACCAGCTCAAACTGGCCAGCTGCTTTTAGTGCAAAGTGCTCTGCGGTAGATTGCTGGTAATCAACAGCAACGCCAGCTTCGAGCGCGTGCAGCCGTGCTACCATCAAAGCTTCATCGGCCATATCAATGCCGGTGACGTTAGCGCCGGCCCGGGCCATGCTTTCCGCCAGAATACCGCCGCCACAGCCCACATCAATCACCGCTTTACCAAACAAGCCGCCCAGTTGATCACTGATGTAACCCAGCCGCGTGGGGTTAAGCAGGTGCAGGGGTTTAAACTCACCATCAGGATCCCACCAGCGAGAGGCGATGTCATTAAACTTGGCAATTTCAGCGGCATCTACATTGTCAGCCAAGGGTTGGGTAGGGATATCGGCCATCAGGGGAGTCTCCAAAAAGTTTTCGCTATTATAGGGCGCAGCGGCACCACTGCAAGTGGCAGACCGGCTTCGGTTTACTTTTCGAACAACAGCACCGATCGGCCATGGCAACTGCGATTTTATGTGGTAGAATCCGACGTTGCCCCGCAACTAAGAACTGCGATAAATGCGGGTTATCTCCATGATTTAAGGGAAAAAGCGCGAATATGACTGAGCTGGCAAAAGAAATCGTTCCCATCAATATTGAAGACGAACTAAAAAATTCCTACCTGGACTACGCCATGAGCGTCATCGTCGGCCGTGCGCTGCCGGATGTCCGGGATGGCCTCAAGCCTGTGCATCGCCGAGTTCTTTTTGCGATGAAAGAACTGGGCAATGACTGGAACAAGGCCTATAAAAAATCTGCCCGTGTGGTCGGTGACGTCATTGGTAAATACCATCCACATGGTGACAGTGCTGTGTACGACACCATTGTCCGGATGGCTCAGCCGTTCTCATTGCGTTACATGCTGGTTGACGGTCAGGGCAACTTTGGTTCCATTGATGGTGACTCCGCGGCAGCCATGCGTTACACCGAAGTGCGGATGGCGCGTATTGCCCATGAGCTTTTGGCCGATCTCGATAAAGAAACCGTCGATTTTGTGCCGAACTACGATGGCACCGAGCAAATCCCTGGCGTTTTACCAACCCGGTTACCAAACCTGCTGATCAATGGCTCCTCAGGCATTGCCGTTGGTATGGCGACCAATATTCCGCCGCACAACTTAACTGAAGTGATTGATGCCTGCCTGGCGTTAATCGCTAACCCTGAAATCAGCATTCCTGAACTGATGCAATTGATCCCAGGGCCTGACTTCCCAACGGCTGCGATTATCAATGGCCGTAAGGGCATCGAAGAAGCCTACCGTACTGGCCGGGGTAAAATTTACATCCGTGCCCGCACCGAAATTGAAACCGATGAAAAAACCGGCCGCGAAACCATTATCGTTAATGAGCTGCCGTATCAGGTAAATAAAGCGCGTTTGATTGAGAAAATCGCCGAGCTGGTGAAAGAAAAACGCATTGAAGGCATTTCTGCGCTGCGCGATGAGTCCGATAAAGACGGTATGCGCATTGTGATTGAGCTCAAGCGTGGCGAGTCCAGCGACGTGATGCTGAATCACCTGTATACCAATACCCAGATGCAAACCGTATTTGGTATCAATATGGTGGCACTGGATCAGGGCCAGCCGAAGATCCTCGGCT
This sequence comes from Alkalimonas mucilaginosa, assembly GCF_036327005.1. Taxonomy (NCBI): domain Bacteria; kingdom Pseudomonadati; phylum Pseudomonadota; class Gammaproteobacteria; genus Alkalimonas; species Alkalimonas mucilaginosa. The sequence continues at coordinate 149,387 of NZ_JAUGZK010000003.1, read as the reverse complement.
TAAAGCAGATGCTGGAATGCTTTGTACTGCACCGCCGTGAAGTAGTGACCCGCCGCACTGTCTATGACTTACGTAAGGCACGCGACCGGGCACATATCTTGGAAGGCCTGGCGATAGCGCTGGCCAACATCGATGAAATCATCGAGCTGATTAAAACCTCCAACAGCCCGGCAGAGGCGAAAATTGGCCTGACGGAGCGCAGCTGGCAGCTGGGCAGTGTCAGTGCCATGTTGGAGCGGGCCGGGCAGGATGCAGCCCGGCCAGAGTGGCTGGAAGATCATTTCGGTATTCGTGATGGCCATTACTACCTGACCGAGCAACAAGCCCAGGCTATTTTGGATCTACGCCTGCACAAGCTTACCGGCCTGGAACACGAGAAGATTCTGGCAGAATATAAGGATCTGCTGGAGCTGATTGCCGAGCTACTGCATATTCTGGCCAGTTCAGAGCGCTTGATGGAAGTAATTTGCGAAGAGTTGCAAGCCGCCAAAGAGCAGTATGGTGATGCCCGCCGCACCGAAATCTTAGAAAACGAACTGGACATCAACTTAGAAGATTTGATCACCGAAGAAGACGTGGTGGTTACCTTGTCGCACCTTGGCTACGCCAAGTATCAGCCGCTGACGGATTACGAAGCGCAGCGCCGTGGTGGTAAAGGTAAAGCAGCAACCAAAGTGAAAGACGAAGACTTCGTCGATCAACTGCTGGTGGCCAGCACCCACGATACTATTTTGTGCTTCTCAGACCGGGGTCGTCTGTACTGGTTAAAAGTATACCAGTTGCCACAAGCCAGCCGCATCTCGCGCGGCAAACCAATCGTCAATATACTGCCGTTGGAAGCGGAAGAGCGTATTACAGCCATTCTGCCGGTACGCGAGTACGAAGAAGGCAAGTTTGTCTTTATGGCCACCGCCAAAGGTACGGTGAAGAAAACCCCATTGACCGATTACTCACGGCCTCGCAGCAACGGCATCATTGCGGTGAACCTCAATGAAGGTGATCAGCTGATTGGTGTCGGCCTGACCGATGGCAACAGCGAGATTATGCTGTTCTCAGACGATGGCAAAGTGGTGCGCTTTGATGAAGGCCAGGTCCGTGCCATGGGTCGTACCGCCACCGGTGTTCGCGGTATCAAGCTGCGTGAAAATGGCTCTGTGGTCTCCTTGATCATCCCGCACGGTGAAGGGGCTGTACTGACGGTGACCGAGAACGGCTACGGAAAACGAACCGCGCTGGAAGAATACCCGGCGAAGAGTCGGGCAACCCAGGGCGTGGTCTCGATCAAAGTATCGGAGCGCAACGGTCTGGTGGTTGGTGCCGTACAGGTGAATGAGTCCGATGAGATTATGCTGATCTCCAACAAAGGCACGCTGGTTCGTACCCGGGTGCAGGAAGTGTCGGAGGTCGGTCGTAATACCCAGGGCGTGATCCTGATCCGCACCTCAGACGATGAGTCTGTGGTAGGGGTGCAGCGCATCGATGAAATTGAAGAGCAAGAGTTACCCACTGATGAAGCTGAGGTAGCCGAAGACAGTGCTGATACAGGCACAACGCCGGACCAAGCGGCGGATAACGAACAGGTATAACACTCAAATGAACGAGCGCAGCAGCGCTCGTTTCTGTTTACAGTGCAGAGTGTGGAGTAAGAACACAGCATGACCACCTATAATTTTTGTGCCGGTCCGGCTATGTTGCCGGTCGAGGTAATGCAACAAGCGCAAGCTGAATTAATTAACTGGCAGCAGCATGGCTGCTCTGTGATGGAAGTAAGCCATCGCAGTAAATCCTTTATGGCAATCGCAGCGAAAGCCGAGCAGGATTTACGTGATTTGTTGTCCATTCCGGATAGTTACAAAGTACTTTTCATGCATGGTGGTGGCCGTGGCCAGTTCTCTGCGGTGCCGTTAAATTTACTGAGCAAAGACGGCGAAGCAGACTATGTGGTGTCTGGCTCCTGGTCCAAAGCAGCCGTTGAAGAGGCGCAAAAATTTGGCAAGGTCCGCACCCTGGATATTCGCCGCAATCAGGATGGCCAGCGCAGCCTGGTTGCTGCGAAGGACTGGGACATTGATCCAACCGCCGATTATGTGCACTTTTGCCCGAATGAAACGGTCGATGGCCTGGAGTTCACCGAACTGCCGCACACGGATGTACCGCTGGTGGCCGATTTGTCCTCCACCATCTTATCCCGGCCGATTGATGTCAGCCGCTTTGGTTTGATCTATGCCGGGGCGCAAAAGAACATAGGCCCGTCTGGCCTGACTCTGGTTATTGTGCGGGAGGACTTACTGGCGCGCGGGCAAGGCAAAGCCATTCCTTCCATTATGGATTATGCGCTGACAGCCGGTAACGACAGCATGTTTAATACCCCTCCCACCTTTGCCTGGTACCTGGCCGGCCTGGTGTTTCAGTGGTTAAAACAGCAGGGGGGTGTGGCGGCAATGGCCCGGCACAACCAGGCCAAAGCCGAGCGCTTGTATCAGTTTATCGATCAGAGCGCCTTTTACCGCAACGATGTGGCCCCAGCCAATCGCTCCTGGATGAACGTGCCTTTTCTGCTGGCCGATGACAGCCTGAACGATCGCTTTGTGAAAGAAGCTGAAGCGAATGGCTTGTTGGCATTAAAAGGGCATCGCCTGGTCGGTGGTATGCGCGCCAGTATCTACAATGCTATGCCGATGGCAGGTGTGGAAGCCTTGATCGCCTTTATGCAAGCCTTTGAACGGAGCCATGGATGAAGACCTTAACATTGCAACCCATTGGCCGGGTCGAAGGCACAGTGCATTTGCCTGGCTCGAAAAGTATTTCCAACCGGGTGTTATTGCTGGCGGCGCTGGCAAAAGGGCAAACCCGGATCACCAATTTGCTGGATAGTGACGACATACGTCATATGCTCAATGCACTGCAAGCACTGGGGGTAAACTACCAACTCAGTTCGGATCGCACCGAGTGTGTGGTTAATGGCTTGGGTGGTTTCTTTCAGGCGAGCACACCAGTAGAGCTTTTTTTAGGCAATGCAGGGACTGCCATGCGACCACTGACAGCAGCTCTTGCTGCCTCTAATGTCACAGCACACCTTAAAGGTGAGCCGCGCATGTACGAGCGGCCGATTGGGCATTTGGTAGACGCCTTGCAGCAATGGCAGGCGGATATTGACTACGAAAAAGAGCCTGGATTTCCGCCATTAACTATCCGGGGACAGGCACTACAAGGTGGATTGGCGCGCGTCAATGGCAGCATTTCCAGCCAGTTTTTAACCGCTTTATTGATGGTAGCCCCCATGCTTAGTGGCGACAGCAGCATCGAGATTGTTGGTGAACTGGTATCAAAACCCTACATCGATATTACGCTGGCACTGATGCAGCGTTTTGGTGTGAGCGTTCATAACGACAACTATCAGCGCTTTGTGGTGCGGGGTAATCAGCATTACCAAAGCCCGGGCAGTATTCTGGTGGAAGGCGATGCTTCTTCCGCGTCTTATTTTCTGGCTGCCGCCGCTATTCGTGGTGGTACTATTACCGTAACAGGTATTGGTAAAAATGCGGTACAAGGTGATATTCACTTTGCTGATGCGCTGGCTGAGATGGGCGCTGATGTGCAGTGGGGTGATGACTTTATTTCTGTCACGCGTAACCAGCTGCATGGCATCGATAAAGATTTTAATGCCATACCGGATGCCGCCATGACCATTGCCACCACTGCTTTGTTTGCCAAAGGACCGACCTGTATTCGCAATGTGTACAACTGGCGGGTGAAAGAAACAGACCGGTTGGCTGCTATGGCAACTGAGCTCAGAAAAGTCGGTGCCGAGGTAGAGGAAGGCCAGGATTATTTGAAAATCACGCCACCGACCAGTCTGACGCATGCCAGCATCGCAACCTACGATGATCATCGTATGGCGATGTGTTTTTCATTGGTAGCACTTAGCGATACACCGGTTACCATTGAAGATCCTGAATGCACCCGCAAAACCTTTCCAGACTATTTTAGTTTGTTTCAATCGCTTTCAAGCTAGTTATTTCATTATTTCAAATGCTTAGGCCTTGGTTTATGCCAGGGCCCAAGTGCTTTGTTTAAAAACTTCACAGGCTTTTTGCCATGAAAGCTTGTATACTACCGCGCTGAAATTCGAGATAAAACCTTGGAGGCTTGAATGCAACAGGACGCTGCTGTCATTACCATAGATGGTCCAAGCGGTTCCGGTAAAGGGACTCTCAGTCGTTTGCTGGCGCAAAAGCTGGGGTGGCACTTTCTGGATAGTGGGGCGATTTACCGGGTATTGGCGCTTGCTGCGATTCATCATCAAATTGACCCTGAAGATGAAGATGCCGTGCAGCCCTTAGCGGCTCATCTGGATGTGCAATTTAGCACCGACGATGATGGTGAAGTAAAGATTATTCTGGAAGGTGAGAATGTGAGCTCCACCATTCGTACCGAAGAAGTGGGTGCTGTTGCCTCCAAAGTCGCCGCTTTACCCAGAGTGCGTGAGGCTTTATTGCGTCGTCAACGCGCCTTTCGCGAGGTGCCAGGTCTGGTAGCGGATGGTCGGGATATGGGTACTGTGGTGTTCCCGCAGGCCAAAGTAAAAATATTTTTAACAGCAAGTGCCGAAGTTCGAGCTCAGAGGCGCTTTTTGCAGTTGAAAAATAAGGGGTTCGATGTTAAAATCGGCGACCTTTTGCACGATATCCAGGCAAGGGATGAACGCGATACCAACAGAGCAACCGCTCCTTTGGTAGCTGCTGAAGATGCCTTGATGCTGGACTCGTCGGATAAAGACATTACCCAGGTGTTGGATGAAGTCTATCAGTATGCCAAGAGCAAGCTGCAACTTGTCTGATTCCTGAGTGAAAATCCCGCGCCACGGAACCGGCCGGGACAAACTGGTAACCCCACTGCACAGGATGTAATGTGGAGCAAAGCAAATAGTTGAAAACAAACCTATGACTGAAAATTTTGCACAATTATTTGAGGAAAGCCTCAAAGCCATCGAAACTCGCCCGGGCGCCATTGTTAAAGGCACCGTTGTTGCTGTACTGAAAGACGTCGTTATGGTTGACGCTGGTCTGAAGTCAGAAGCAGCAATCCCAGTCGAGCAATTCAAGAACAACAGTGGTGAGCTGGAAGTTAATGTCGGCGACATCATCGACGTTGCTCTGGACGCTATCGAAGACGGTTTTGGTGAAACTCTGCTGTCTCGTGAAAAAGCGAAGCGTCATGAATCTTGGCTGCGCCTGGAAAAAGCCTGTGAAGACAAAGAAACTGTACACGGTGTAATTACCGGTAAAGTGAAAGGTGGCTTCACGGTTGAAGTTGATGGTATTCGTGCATTCCTGCCTGGTTCTCTGGTTGATGTCCGTCCGGTACGTGACACGCTGCACCTGGAGAACAAAGAGCTAGAATTCAAAGTAATCAAGCTGGATCAGAAGCGTAACAACGTGGTGGTTTCACGTCGTGCCGTGATCGAGTCTGAGAACAGCGCAGAGCGCGAGCAACTGCTGGAAAACCTGGAAGAGGGCATGGAAGTCAAAGGTATCGTTAAGAACCTGACTGACTACGGTGCGTTCGTTGATCTGGGCGGCGTTGACGGCCTGCTGCACATCACCGATATGGCCTGGAAGCGCGTGAAGCATCCAAGCGAAATCGTCAATGTCGGTGACGAAATTCCTGTGAAGGTTTTGAAGTTTGACCGTGATAAGCAACGTGTTTCTCTGGGACTGAAGCAAATGGGTGAAGATCCATGGGCTGCTATCGCTTCACGTTACCCAGAAGGTGCGAAAATCACTGGTCGTGTTACCAACCTGACTGATTACGGCTGCTTCGTAGAAATCGAAGAAGGCGTTGAAGGCCTGGTACACGTGTCTGAGATGGACTGGACCAATAAGAACATCCACCCATCCAAGGTTGTTAACCTGGGTGATTCTGTGGAAGTTATGGTACTGGAAATCGACGAAGAGCGTCGTCGTATTTCTCTGGGCCTGAAGCAGTGTAAACCTAACCCATGGGAAGAGTTTGCTAAAGGCTTCAACAAGAACGATCGTGTCAGCGGTAAAATCAAGTCCATCACCGATTTCGGTATCTTTATCGGTCTGGACGGTGGTATCGACGGTCTGGTTCACTTGTCTGACATCTCCTGGAATGCCACTGGCGAAGAAGCCGTTCGTGAGTTCAAAAAGGGTGACGAAGTACACGCCGTTGTACTGCAAGTTGACCCAGAGCGCGAGCGTATCTCTTTAGGTATCAAACAACTGGATGACGATCCATTCAATAACTACCTTGCTGACAACAAGAAAGGTGCTATTGTTAAAGGTGAAGTGACCGCAGTTGATGCCAAAGGCGCAACCGTTGCACTGGAAGGTGGCATTGAAGGCTACGTCCGTGTCTCTGATATCGCTCGTGAGCGCATCGAAGATGCAACTTCTGCTCTGAAAGTGGGTGAAGAAGTTGAAGCTCGCCTGATGGGTGTTGATCGCAAAAACCGTGTGATCAGCCTGTCAATCCGTGCGAAAGACGAAGCGGAAGAGAAAGAAGCTCTGGATAGCATCAATAAGCAGGAAGAAACTGACTTTGGTGCCAATGCCATGGCTGAAGCCTTTAAAGCTGCTCAAAAAGATCAGTAATCTGGCTTGATGTGTGGGCTGGTGTTATGCCAGCCCACTCTATGACCGCTCAGGAGATAATATGACTAAATCTGAATTGATTGAAAAAATGGCAACGGATTTCCCTCATATCCAGGTTAAAGATATGGAGTCATCGGTCAAAGAAATCCTGGAACTTATGGTGCAATCACTCGCCTCTAACGAGCGCATTGAGATCCGTGGCTTTGGTAGTTTTTCATTGCATTACCGTGCACCACGCATTGGTCGCAATCCAAAAACCGGTGATAGGGTGGATCTGGATGGCAAGTATGTTCCGCACTTTAAGCCAGGTAAAGAGTTGCGTGACAGAGTGAAAGGTAACATCTAGTCTGATATGTGGCACCACTTTGTCTGCCACTTTCCCTTGTTCCATGGAGTGAGCTTTGGTAAATCTTGTTTATGCGGTTGTCATTGCACTTGTCTTGCTGCTAGGTTTTTTATTTGGTGCCGCCAACCAGCAACTGGTTGAACTTGATCTACTTTATAACCAATTTGAGCTGCGTCTGGTTGATGTTGCTATTTTGTTTTTACTGTTAGGCCTGTTTTCTGGTGTACTACTCAGTTTGTTATTTCGTTTACGCCGCCGGTTGAAGAAACGCCAGCAGCCATCCTCGACTAGCTAATCTATGTTAGAGCTTTTGTTTCTGCTATTACCTGTTGCTGCCGCTTATGGCTGGTTTATGGGGCGAAATAGCGTGAAGCATCAAGAGTTGAAAGACCGCGCCCACATTACCAAAAATTTATCTTCTGGCCTGAACTTTTTGCTGACGGATCAGGAAGATAAAGCCATAGAGCAACTGCTGCACTTACTGGATATAGAAGCAGCTACCATTGATACTTATTTGGCATTGGCTAATTTATTCCGTCGCCGCGGTGATTGGGACAAAGCAATCCGCATCCATGAAAAGCTGCATCAGTTAAAGCTGCCTAAAGTGCAAGCCCAGCAAATTCAATTTGAGTTAGCGAAAGATTATCAATCGGCTGGTTTGTATGATCGGGCTGAGAAACTGTTGGTGCCGCTAATCCGCCAGGCTACATTGCAGGAGAGGGCACTGAAAAACCTGGTAGCGCTCTACATTAGTACCCATGAATGGGCAAAAGCACAACAGCTTGCTGAAGCGGTGGAACAAACCAATTCCAGTAGTCTACGGTTGGCTTTAGCCAATATTGGTTGCGAGGCTTTGCAGCACAGCTTACCGGCAGAGCGTGCCAAAGCCTATCAGCAGTTGGCTAGTCAGTATCCAAAGGCGATACGACCTCGATATGAATTGGCGACACTGGCGATGAGTCAACAACAATCCGCCGAGGCTTTTGCGTTATTTCGCGGCATTGTCATAGAGAAACCGCAGTGGAGTGCTGATATTCTCCCCTTGGCAAAAAATTGCAGCATGCCTGATGAAGACTGGTACCAACTTCTGTCTCAGCTTAGCCATAAGCACAACAACATCAGCGCACATATTGAGCTGGCGGACTGGCTGCTGCAGCACGGCTCCATCAAGGCCGCAGAGCAATTGCTGCTTGAAAAGTTGCAGCAACAGCCCAATATCCGTTTATTCAAGGCCTTGCTGGAGCAACGAAAGCAAGGCTCGGAAGTTGCCGCGGATATCCTTGAGTCAGTCACCGAACTGGTGGCGAATTATCTGGATAAAAAAGTGTTATACAGCTGCCGGAACTGTGGTTTCAAAACCCGGCAGCACTACTGGTTGTGCCCATCCTGTCAGCAATGGGAGACGGTGGAGCCAATCAGCGGTATCGATGGTCGTTAACAGGAGTTCCCATGTCCACTATCAGCCCGGTTGTCGTTGCGCTGGACTTTGATCAGCAGCAAGCCGCTCTGAATTTTGTTCACCAACTGGATCCAACTCAATGCCGCTTAAAAGTCGGCAAGGAAATGTTCACTCACTTTGGACCGGCTTTTGTCAAACAATTGCACAGCCAGGGTTTTGAAGTATTTCTTGATTTAAAATTTCATGATATCCCTAATACAGTCGCTAAAGCAGTAGCTGCTGCGGCAGATCTTGGTGTCTGGATGGTGAATGTGCACGCCAGCGGTGGCCGTCGTATGATGGAAGCTGCAGCACAAAGCTTGAAAACCTTTGGTACTAACAAGCCATTGCTGATCGGCGTGACGGTGCTTACCAGTATGGAGCAAAGTGATTTGCTTGAAATTGGGATTGATCAATCACCCGAACAACAAGTGATGCGTTTAGCTACTCTGGCACAAAGCTCGGGTTTGGATGGCGTCGTTTGCTCAGCGCAAGAAGCCAGTTTACTTAAACAACAACTGGGACAGGGCTTTCGTCTTGTTACGCCAGGTATTCGCCCTGCAGGCAGCAGCCAGGACGATCAGCGCCGTATTATGACACCAGCTGAAGCCAAAGCCGTGGGTGTGGATTACATGGTGATTGGCCGGCCAATTACCAAAGCTGCTGATCCGGCTGCCGCCTTGCAGGCTATACTGAACGAATTGGCTTAGCCGCCAACTTGCATTTAGGGGAGGGAACTTTAGCGCGTGGAAGCCATTAATCTAACTATTCTGGTTATAGGGGCATTGTTTTTAATCAGCATTATTGCCACGCTGATTTCAGCCCGCATCGGTGCACCTATCCTGTTGGTGTTTTTGATTATTGGTATGCTGGCCGGTGAACAGGGATTGTTAGGTATCACATTTAATAACCCGCAAGTGGCATTTTTGATTGGCTCCATCGCGCTGGTGATTATTCTGTTTGATGGTGGTATGCGCACTCATCCAGAGCGCTTTCGGGTTGCGTTGGCACCTGCCGCCATGCTTGCCACCCTTGGGGTGGTGATTACCTGCACCGTGACAGGTCTTGCTGCAGCCTGGATCCTGGGTTTGCATTGGCTGCAGGGCTTGTTGCTAGGCGCTATTCTTAGCTCGACCGATGCCGCAGCAGTCTTCTCCATTTTCCAATCCCGCGGTATTCGCATCAAAGACCGGGTCGCATCGACCTTAGAAATTGAGTCTGGCAGTAACGATCCTATGGCGGTAATGCTTACGGTCACCCTGGTGGGGGTGCTGGCGGAATACACCGCGCTGGATTGGTCGGTGCTGATTGTATTTTTAAAACAAGCCGTTATCGGTGGTGCTGTCGGTTATGGAGCAGGGCGCCTGTTCGTGTTTTTGTGCCGCAAACTGCCACTAAGTTTTGCATTCTTTCCATTAATGGCGGTGGCTTGCTGTATCTCGGTTTATGCCGTCACCACTCAATTTGAAGGCAGTGGCTTTTTGGCCGTGTATTTAATGGGCTATTTTGTTGGTAACGCTCGTTTGCCACAAGTGCTCTATATTTTGCGGGTGCATGATGGGCTGGCCTGGCTGAGTCAAATCGTGATGTTTTTGATGCTCGGTTTATTGGTGGTGCCCAGCCAGTTGCTGGAGCATCTGCTGCCAGCACTGGCCATCGCTGGCATACTGATCTTCATCGCCCGGCCATTAGCTGTTTTCCTAAGCTTGATCCCATTTCACTTCCCGGCAAAAGATCAGCTGTTTATCAGCTGGGTAGGTCTTCGCGGTGCGGTGCCTATCATCCTGGCGCTCTTTCCCTGGTTGGCTGGTGTACCTGATGAGCACCTGTACTTTAACGTTGCTTTTGTAATTGTGATTGTCTCGCTGGTGTTCCAGGGCTGGAGTATTTCACCGGTCGCACGCTGGTTAAAACTGGAAGTACCAAAAGAGTCCGGGCCGGATCAAACCATGCCACTGGATGCTATCGATAGCAATGATGTGATTGAAGTGATTTCATTCAATCTTAAAGCCGACTCGCCGATGCTGGATAAGCAATGGCAGGACTTTACCGTGCCACAAAATGCAGAGTTTTTAGGCGTGATCCGTAACGGCGAATGGCTGTTAAGCAGCGAGAAACCAGTATTCAAACTCAAAGACAGCGTGCTGGTCTTGTGCAAAATGGTCGATGTGCCTGCAATAAGTACCGTGTTGGCCAGTGCCGCCAGCAGCCGCAGTATGACAGCCAGTGATTTCTTTGGCGATTTTGTCCTCAACGGGCAAATCACGCTGGATGAACTGGATGCCTTTTACAGCATTACCTTGCCAGAGCATGAAAGCCACATCACTCTGGCTGATTACATCACCGAACGCTTTCACCGTCGGGTTGTGGTCGGCGATCAGGTAAAACTGGATGCTCTGGTGCTTACGGTACGTCAGTTAGACGATCAGGGTAATGTTAAACAGGTGGGCATCAAGCCTGGCGACAGCTGAGTTTCTATGTGTTTTAAATGGACTGCAGCGCTGAGAACTCAATGTCATAGAGCAAAATGTCAAAGTTACCTGTGGTTTTATCCGCCAGCATAATGCTGACCTGATATACATCGGCAAACTGAAGTACCGGCATTTTCGCGACAGCACGGCCACGAAACTGGCCATTAAAATCTCTGGCCGTAAATTCATAACTGGCTTTGCCGTGCTGGCTATCAAAGTGCGCGACATAAGCAACACCGTCCGGGATAAATGGTGTTTTAAGCCGCAACTGATAGCGACGGCCATCGGCAGCTAACTGCAATCTGATCTGCTGGAAATTCAAAGCAGGCAATGGCTGCTTTAAATTAAATTGCGCTGATGCAAAACCTCCGTTATTCGCTAATGACAGATGACCACTAAAACGCAGCGCTGTGGTTTCAACTGGCTGTAAAGTCCCATGTGAGCGACCACCCATAACCGTATCATGCACCAATCGCGTATTACTAAAGTCATTCGCGCTGGCAAATTGCAAACGCACAGTACCAGGCTGATTAGGATGTACGGACATCAAAATGTTTTCCGCCTGCAAAGCAAAACAAATCCACAATGCAGCAAGGCCAAACCATCGAAGCAAAAGTGTCATGGCAGTAGTGCTCCGGCATTGTTTAATCCTGTCATTAGGTATTGTCTTAATACGAAGCACATTAAGCTTTGGACCGATTTAGTCAAAAAATAGGCTTAGTTACTCTAATATTCAATTTCTCATAATGAGACATATTGTTAAATTACAATAAGTTAAGAAACAAGTCGGGCCGGTATCTCCGGCCTTTTTTATTGCCATAATTGGGAAAAAGGCTAGGTGTTGATTCTGGTTTAGAGCAACTGGCAGACATCGTTAAAAAAGCGGCTTGTTTTTAAAGTCAGACACCGAATAATTCCCAAAATGGGAGAAAAGAGCAGTATCACTTAACCTTTTGGCCTGTCGGCCGAGTGCGAAAAAAAATTTTCCTCGATCCGAAGTGCTGTTTTAGCCGAAAAAATCGCGGGGCGCGGAGACGCGCCCAAGAGAGAGAAAACGCCTGCGGCGAGCCTGCCGGAGACGGCAGAAGGAGAGGGGCGGAGACGCCCCAGAAGAAAACGCTTCGCGAGTCGCGGAGACGCGACGGGGAAAACGCGCCAATGGCGCGAGACGCTAAAGCGATTTATAGCGGCCCTACGGGCGCTTTGTGCGGCTAACGCCGCTGTCTGTTCGGCAAGCGCGGGAGGGGCCGGATTGAAATCAACCATTGTGGGCGCGGAATAAAGGAGTCATTTACCAGAGGGGAGCTGGGTTCCCGTTCGCTATCGCTCACTGCACCGGCTATCGCCGGTCATGCAGGCCAGAATTAATCTGGATTGGTCTGACGCCATTGAGCCTCAAACTCTCGTCTTTGACGGGCTCTATCCTCAGCACAGGCCACAAAATCAGCCTGGGAGGGGTTTCTTCGTCTGCATTCATCAGATGCCTGGTAAAAATCCTGCCAGGCTTGAGCCTTTTCGCCGGTATAAACTCGGTTTCGGGCTGAATAATTGGTATTAATGGGCTGGTTGCGCACTGTAGTGCGTGAGCGTGTCACGGTTCTTTGCTGTTGCGTATTGCTGCTGGCCTGTCCGGTGCCTGGCTGAATAGGGTTGGTGCAGTGCCTGGATAAAAGCAAGAACAGCTCGTTGTCACGGCGATTCAAGTAATTTCTCTCCTGCTCTCTGAAACCAGACCTAAATCGGCTTTTAATGCGCTCTCGTTCAGTTGCAATGGATTGGCATTGAGCAACTGTATATTGCTCATTAGCGAGAAGAGGCAAGCTGATAATGGCTAAAATTGGGAGGTAGCGAAACATAACAGATACTTGCAATTTAATTTGTTAAGAGCTTATTGCAATTGATGGAAGAAAGCAATTGGAGCCGCAGCTCCATAGCCATACGGCTGCCTAACGGCAGGCGTATGGCTAGGAGCCGCTAAGCTCATTTTGGGTCTGCACCGGTACACGGCCCCAGGACTCGTGCACAGGCATCCAACGATAAATCTGCTCATAGTCACCCTTGCGCACCCTGACACCCATGGAAAGCTTTTCAAAGGTGTAACCCATGTCACGGAATCCATCCATATACAGCATGTCCTGGACACGGCCCTGGCTATCTTCCCAGACAACCAAAAAATCTTGGATGAATGAAAAATAGCTGCTCATATACGTGAGCTTTGGGGTGTAGCGCTGGTCATTGGACATGACAAAATCTGTAGGGCGGCGAGGGGGTTGCTGGTGTTGCTGGTGTTGTTGGGGAGTGTGGTTAGTCTCAACATGATGGGGTGGATTTTGTTCGACAGTTACCACACTTGGTGATGAGAAAAACGAGTACAGGTGATAAACGGCGTAGACGGCCAGGAATAAAACCAGAGGAACGCCGTAACGTAACGATTTTGCGTTGAAGATGTTTAACCTGGCATCTTCCAAGTTGTCTTTGTTCTCAGTGTCAGGTTGGTGTGACAGATAGGCACCAAAATAGGCAGGATCATATTTCTTGGTACCGGAGGTAATTTTTACCCAAGTGGGTTCGCCTTTGGGGTCTGGTCGGTTTGTGTAGGCAGTCCATTTGTAGCTGTTGTCCTTGCCAACCATATCGAGCTTGAGGAACTGAATTTTACGCTGTGTACGCTTGCGCCAGAGGTTGTGGCAGTCCGATATAGCCTGGCCCATTGTGAGAATATCGAGCCCACTGTGACCGTGCTCAGTGATAAATTTGGTCATGTCATCGCTGAGCTTGCCGCGACCGCTAGGAAAGAAGTTTTGCAGTTCATCAATAACGACCAGGGCGTCATTTTCTACGTGTTCGTAGATAGTCGGTACCTGTTCTTCAGTGATGTGGAACAGCAGCTGCTGGCATTCCTCCAGGGTAATGTCGGCAAGCTTAGCTATCTGCTCATAGTTGAGGCCATTGATACGGGCAAAGACCTTGCGGCCCTTTGTTAGAGCCGGAATGATGTGTTCTTTGATGGCTTCGTAGCTTTTGCCTGAGCGGGGCAAGCCTTCGTGGAAAATAATCATTTACCATTGTCCCAGGGTGAAGAGTTTGCGGAGTAAGCGGAAGGTGACGCCAGCGCCGTAAATGGCGATACCTTCTGCAACACCTGATTGGCCCAAAAAATAAGTGACACTTGGTGGCAGGGCTGTTACCAGGGCATCCATACCACCGGCCAGAAAGTCTGGCGGTGTTAGCAATTCAAAGATAAAAACAACGCCATCCAGCATCAGCTCAAAGATGAGCAAAAAGAGATCCTTTATCCAGGTGAGGATGATGATAATGATTGCAACCAACCAATCCACAAACCCTTGCCAGAGGTTTGCAAACCATTCTTTGACCTTACTCATAGTATTGCCACCCTAAACGCTAACACTGAAAAACCTAAGATAATGATGGCCCTGATGATGGGCCAAAGTGAATTCATGGTTGGGCTACATAGCTGGTCTATGTTGATATCAAACGTAGCCCCCATCATTGGCACTGATGCCTGCCAAATAGGGCAATCACCGCCAAATGACACATCAAAAAAGGTGCTGACAGATTCAAATACAGGAGCTTCCTGCATGCGGTCAACAGCTGCTTTCATAACAGTGCCAAAATTGCGCTCTTCCCAGTCGTTGGGTTCTCCGGTGAATTCGCTCAGTGCATCGGTTGAATAATCAATGCCTGGGTCTGTTGTTTCGTCGTCACAGTCATCGCCTTCACAGTCACCATCAGGGTCACCAGACAAGGAATCGGCTATGCCATCCAACGTGCCTGCCATGGCTGTTAGGGTGTCACCAATACCTGCCAGTTTTGAGTCAATATTGCCCAGGGCTCTATTAGATGCCTGGTACTGTGACATGCTGGCATTATGGTTTGTGCGGCTTGCATTATTTGAGTTCTGCAAAAGGCGGGCTAGTTGGTCTAGACGTTGTTCAGTGCCACGTTGCACCTCTTTAAAGTCGCTTTTTACCATGTCATTGATGGATTTGTTTGGGTCGGTAATGTTGTCGTCTATATCCTCAAGGTCATCACCCGGGTTTGTTGGGTTGTCGTCCTGGCCATCAAAGCAAACAAAGTCACCGTTCAATCTGCCGCAGCCTGGTTGACAGACTTCAACACCATCAATGCGGGTACAGTTCTGGTCACGGTCAGCCAAGCAATACCTGGTGCCGTCTTGCAATGTAAAGCAGGTTTCCCGCTCTGGCGGGGGCGTTGTCGATTCTTCATCACCACAGGATGCGCCGGTAAATGTACCTGCTGGCTGGCCCTGAGCTGTCGGGAGCGGTTGCCAGCGCAATTGTGATCCATCAATACCAACGGCAAAAGCAGCCCAGTTACCGGCAACTATCTGGCAGTCACAAGACTGGCCGTTGTCAGTGATGGTTAAGCATTGAGGAGGATTGTCCTGACTGTAAGCCGAGGATGCAGCCAAGTAAGACAGGCCAGCCCATGTTCCCTGGCCTTGTAAGTCAGAGCAATCGCATGGGGGTGGCGGCTCTGCAATACGAAAGCAGAAGTTACCTATTATTTCGCCAGTGTCCAAAAATCGCGGGCCAATAGGATGAGAATCAGGGCATTCAATATCACCATCACGGTTAAAATTAACGCGTGCTGTAACGATGGTGGTAGACGTATCGACTGAATTTGTTGTGGTGCAGTTAGAGCCCGTTGTGCGTGCTATACGTGTTTTGTGTACCTCTCTATCATGATTATAAGTGAGATCAACAAAGCTACCAGAATCGGGGCATGTAAAGCCTAAATCTGCTGTAGTGATTTGTTGCGTTACCCATTCACGAGATGAATTTGGAGTTACTGACTCGCACGAACCAACTTGATGACCTGGAGTTACAGCGTTAGCAGCAGCAAACCATAGCTGATAAGACTGATAACTTCTACCGGCTAAGTTACCATTATTTACGAAAATCGATGTGATTGTGCATGCTGAATCTGGGGCAGGTATGCCGCACAAGCCATCATCAGGACTGTAAACTTCCCCTTGTGCGCAGGGGTTTTCAGCCGCTAAAGAGCCTGCTGCAAAGGTAAGGCACAAAGCAAAGAGCATTAGCAGCAGGTAGGCTTTGATAAGGAAAAATAGAGAGCGGAGGGGGTGGCGTATAACGTAGAAAAACAGGCGGCGGATTGCCAACCGCTGGATAAATCGGGGGAGGTTAGCCCCCAGCTGTTTTAAAACCTGCGATAGCTGCTGCACTTGTGATTGCTCCCAAAATAAAATAGCCAAATGCCCAAATCATAAATTCTCCGTAAGCAAGGGGCATTGCTGCCCCTGCTAGTTGATGACGATTAACGGAACCAACCGATTACTTTGCCGTAACCCCACTTAGCAACGCCTGGTAAAACTTTCAGGGCTGCAATTGCAGAGATAGCGCCAACAATAACGGTGGCGTCAATTGCGCCGGTGATAGGACCAAAATCCATAATTAATACTCCTTATCGGAAGATGCAAAGTTAATAACCGTCTGGTAAGCCCAGGCGGTCAGGTATGCCAATAATGGCAGTGTCATACCGAGCATGAAGGCGGTTTGTATGTCTCCAGCACTCAGGTAAGCAGGGTCAAACAGTTGATGCAGCGCATTAGCTGAATCAACTGGTTCAAGCAATATGAAGCCAGTGCAATACTCTATTGGAGTATCGACGGATTGTAGAAAACCGGATGCGTCCGGTATTGCACAGATGGCCATTAGCTAGCAGCCTTCATAGGTTGCTGCTGAGGAATAACGTAATGGGTTTTATCCCAGTCGTTAGTAAGGTAATAGGTCTTGCCACCATTACCGTTCTTTGTGTTGTAGGTACGATGCCAGACCGGAATGATGACCTTTTTGCCCTTAAGGTCGTTGAGCTTGGTCATGGCACCATCTTTGATTTGCTGGTTGGTCACTGTGACATCAGTGACGTGTTCCTGATGGTTGCCGTACTTATCGACAACAACCTGAGAGATACCCAGCTCAGTAATGGCGTAGATTTCGCCTGTCTGGCGGTTGGTCTGGTTGCGCTGTGATACACCGACTACAACACCGATGATTGCATCGCCTTCAACTAAAATATTCTGGTTCATGGTTTACCCCTTAATGGATGATGTATTTGCGTAAATTGGATGGAATAGCAACCGGCTGAGCTTCCAAAATACGAACCATTGGAACCACGTTGCTAGCAGTGTGCTCACCGTCGAAAGGCAGTGAAATATCAATGTCGAACTCTTGCAGGGCGTCTTTATGGCGGTAAAAGGTGCCATTGGCCAACACAGAGCGAACATCGAAACCTTGTTTCCAGAGCGCGTAAGTGCCCTGGACTTTGCGAGGCAGTTTGAGCAACTGCTCATCTTTCAAACTGACATTGGCGGACATATCAATCCTCCTCAGATAATCGTTAAAAATGGTCTCCAATCCGAGAGACAGTACTTGGCGTGCTG
Source organism: Alkalimonas mucilaginosa (assembly GCF_036327005.1). Lineage (NCBI taxonomy): Bacteria > Pseudomonadati > Pseudomonadota > Gammaproteobacteria > Alkalimonas > Alkalimonas mucilaginosa. Next base: position 132,064 of record NZ_JAUGZK010000003.1, on the reverse strand, counting down.
TGGGGTTGTTGTCGTCAGTTATTTTCTTGAGCTCTGGCGCACGCAATACCAGTTCAAGACGAAGCTTGTTTTCCACGAAGGGAACAAGAGGGGAGTTGAAAAGCTCTACGGGCAAGCGGTGACCCTTTTCACCTTTCATAATTTCATCGAACTTGCTGTAGCCTTTGAAGCTCCAGCGCTTTGAATTCTTACCGATGTAAAACGTACCTTTGGTGACAGTACAACGGCCATGACGGGTACGAAACTTAACCGATGCCGCGTCTATGAATGCCCGGACATCAGAAAGGCTTGGCAGTTCGAACATGCAGTTGATATCGACACGCTTCAAGTAGTAATTACCACAGCGGATACGGTGCCTGGTGAAGTGGTCGACTTGAAAATCCAATGCCCTGGCAATCTGGTCTAGAGTGCGTTCAACCAGCATGTTCATATCGAGCGAGCCAACAACGTTGTGGCCCTGCAAGAACTTGGTTGGGTTGCCGGAGAAGTACAACATTTCGCCATACTGCAAGCACTCTGTTAGCTGGTTGCTTTTGACTGCAATGGACGATTCAAACGAGCCTGCAAATTGCTGAGAAGAAGAAACAGACCAAAGCAATTCGCCATCCTTAGAGATTTTTTGTGTATGGCCGTTATGAATGCGCGGGTGCTTCATCGGTATCACGACAGTAAGCCAATCTATCATCATAGGAATGGCCTCCTGTATGCCGTGGAGACAACAAAGAAGGTCGGGTATTGCTGTTCGCTGGCTAGCTCTGTTAAGCGCTGTGCAATGAAACGCGCGTAGCGTGGGTTAGGGTAGCAGTGAACCCGTATCGGCTGGATAGGGAAACAGATAACGCCAAAGAGGTTCATTAGCTGGCACCCCGTATCAGTTCACAGGGAGAAAAAAGGCGTCCTGAGCCCTGGGGGAGCTCGAAGATAATGCGGGACTGAGGAACGCCAAGCGACCGAAAATAGTCGTATACCTCTGACCGGTCATAGAAAGGGCGGTCAGTGTGGAAATCAAAAGGGATTGGCTCTTTTTGGTTCGGTAGCTGCATCAGTATCTGAGCAGTCAGAACGCGTTCTCCGGCTTCCATGGTGGCAGTTAGCTGGATGAAACGAAGCAGGTCATGAGCAAGTAGCGGTTTAATGTCTCTGGTGTTCATTGGCTCACCTCGCTATCAATTTTGCGGTATGAGGGAAGCTTGATACCAAGTTCAGATTCAATGTATCGACGAAACGAAGAAACGCCTTCCTGGTAATGCATGCAATTTGAAAAATCAGGGTTGTGTAAACGCCAGTATGCTTTGTGATAAGCCCGGTATAAGGCATCTATAAGCTCTGAATCGTTACGTAACGGATTGGATGCTTGTTGCTTAAGTTTCTGTCTGTAGCGCTTTTGACGCTCTGCATTAGATAGAGACATATGCACCCCCGTTACGTAACGGTTTAATGTCGCGGGTGTTCATGAATCACCCCCGAAAAACTTTGAGGGAAGTGAATTTACAATAAAACCGGCAGCCAATATGCCAGAAAAGACGAGAAGAACTAATCCGGTAAAAAAATGACTTTGAGTTTCAGCAATATAAAGCATGTTTACAGAAATCAGGAAAAAGAAAACAACAACCGAAACCCAAAAAGTTACGCCTAAGAATGGGGGCATTTTGTTCATGCTGAAGGCTCCACTTTAACGAGCCATTCGTGAGGGCAATCTAAGCAGATATGCAATTCAAAGCCAGGTGTACCGGACTGAGTGTGACGTGTGACGTTTGAGCTTTCGCAAAGTGGGCAGACCGGTGAATCAGAGTTATCCACCGTTTCTGTGGATAAATTAGGTTGCCCCTCTGGCTGTTCTGGTGTCGGGCTACCACACTCTAAACCGTACTTAGCCAGAAGGGCTGGACTTAGCTTGTAGGCCCACATGCATTCAAATTCTGACAAATCAATATCAGCCACAGAAGCATGGAATTTTAAATCGTCCAGGGTATCGAAAAGAGTTGCTGAGCCATCGGCAACGAGAATTGCAAAACCGTAGCCATCTATTACCAGATTCAGGGAGTTAGTGTTCATGGTGGTAGCCCTCGTATATACTGTTGATGTAATTAACAACACTAAAATACACAAATATGTGAATCTTAATAATACACAAATCTGTGTATTAAGCAAGGGGTCTGTATGAGTTTTAGCTACGAATTAATTGGCGAATTGAAGAAAAGCGCAGGGCTAAGCACAGACAAGGAAGCATCAGAAGTAATTCCAAAGATGACGCCTGGCGCATTGGGTGACATCAAAAAAGGAAAAAGGCACCTGACTGAGGAACAGGCATTGTTCATTGCTCATGAATGTGAATTAAACACTGAATGGGTTCTGGTGCACTTAGCTGAGGAAACAGCCAAGTCAGAAGAAGCTAAGCAGGTATGGCACAAATTCGGAAAAAAGCTGAATAAGTCAGTTACAGCCGCGATTCTGGCTTTATTCGTTGTTTTTGGCGGCTTCGGTTTGAATCAGGGATTAGAGCCTGATTTCACCTAGTTATCATTTCTCATAATGTATATTATGTTAAATTGCAAGATATTGAAACAAATGCAGTTTATACGAAGTTCAGCGGTAAAATCTGCCAAGCGGTAAAAAATGCGGTTAATTGCCCTTTTGATTGTTTGGCTGTTTTTGATGCTTGATAGGCACATTTTATGCAGTTACCGGAAAGCGGGACGAACCCGTTTTTAATAACAATATGGAATGTATAAATTATGGTTATGAATAAACAGTCTAAAAGTGATCGCGATTTATTGCATGGTGCAGGCTTCTTTGAGACGTATTTGACAGCGGCTGGTGATGTTAAACAGCGCGTTGACCATAAACGGCTTGCTGAATTTTGCTGCGTTTCGCTTCGCACGGTGCGCAGCTGGAGCAAGAACGGCTTGCCAAATCGGGTGCGGATGCAACTGGAAAGCTTGCATAAAGGCAGTTACCTGCCAGATTCTTGGCGCAGGGCCGGCCTTCGTGTTGTTCATGATGGCGTTGAACTGCGCGACGGTGTGCATATCAACCTGGATACGCTGCAGTTTTGGAATTTCATTGTTTGTGGTGTCGACTGGGGCCGCGTGCTGGATATTCAAAAATCCCTGAACCGCTTCCGCAAAACTGGCCGGCTTCCTGTGGTGCTAGACCAGGGAAAGCACACAGCCAGGCAGATGATCAACACAGTTTCAGAGTGTGCACGGCTTGAATGATGCCTTAATCGTTTTTTGATGCTAAGTTATTACCTGATATTTAAACCAATGTAAGGATTGCACATGAGAAAAACTATTTTATTGCCTATTGCTTGTTTGATGCTGGCCGCTTGCGGTGCCAAGACAATTTCTGTTGATGTTGCTGTGGATCACGGATTTAAAAAACAGTCACAACAGTTTTATCAGATGGTTGGTGCTGTCGATGGCTGGAGCGGTACTTGGTCTGGTGAAGTCGTTGAGCTTTATCAGTTTGAAAATGCTTCTGCTATCCAGTCTGATGCTTTTAAGTCGATGGTGGTTCCCGGCAATATTTCTGGTTGGGTGGAGCTTTGCACTCACAAAAACATGCTGATGTTAAGTAAGGGCTCTGATGCCTGCCGCAAGCTTAAATCCATCTAATTTTACCGGCTGGCCGCGATCTTTTGCAAAGCCAGCCGATCCCCAAACCCCCTTTTCACCCGTTTTTTATTTCAGTTTTGTTTTACGCTATCCCACTGTTTTACATCGCTTTTTTAATGACGTAAAAATGACACTTTTTTAGCAAACTCTCACGGAATCCACAGCAAAACCAATCTATTCAGTAACTTACAATTTTAATTTTGTATTTTTAGCCCCTTCAAAACTGTAATTTACTGAAAAAAATCTCGATCATTTCAGATCCTCGATCCTTGCAAGCCTTTAGAATTGGCGCGGTCTGCAGCTATGAATTGCATACTTAGAAAACTGAAAAAAAATTAACATACAAAGCGCGCAGGAGGGTGAGGAAGAGTGCGGATTTCGTGTCGTGGTTTCTCTGTAGCGCTGGATTCCGCGCTGGGGGTTCGTGGGTGCGTTTGTGCTGAGACTTCTGCGACTGGCTGAGGTTTTTAGCGGCCGGTTTGTGTAGTCGGTTGCAACTATGCTGCAGCTGGCCTGTGGCCAGTGCAGTTATCGGTGGCTATGTCACCAGGGTGTGTAGTTGTATGTGGCTGTACTCGATGCTTATTTGGTTATTGGGTCTAGCCGCGATTTTTGCGCGTTTGCCTGGGATGCCAGGCCGGAGAAATCGCCGGCTTGGTTTGGCGGTGGCCCTGATCCGTGGTTGTGGGTGGCGCAGGTGGTGGCCAGGGCGTTGACTGTGGCCATGAGCTCGGACAGCAGCTTTAGCACGTTCTCGCTGTCGCTGCCCAGCCATGTTTTGGGGCTTCGGTGGTCTTGCTCTTGGCTGGCGATGACTTTTCTGGTTTGGCATTCCAACTGGGCTAACTTGCCGATGATGTCGTTTAGGTTCTCTGGCGTTTTAGTTTCAAAGTTGCCGGTTTCGTCGATGTGCTGGTAAACACCTTCTTTGGTTTGTACCCGGTGTTCTCCGGCCTTGATGGCTGGCAGTTCCCAGCCGAACGGTAACACGGTGCGGATGAATGGCTTGTCTGGCCGGCCGTAGGCGAATGCGATTTCTACGATGCTGCCAATGCTTGGCGGGTGCATGGTCCCTGCCCTGACGCCAGCGCCCGGCAATGGCAGTGGGATGGCTTGCAGTATTTTTCCGTCTGTGGCGGTGCCGTTTTCGTCCAGCAGTTCAATATCGACGGCCCATCGTGGGTAGAATGCATCGCTGCCCCGCTCGCCTTCTTGGGCTGGCAGCTCTGGCAGTGCGACCACTTTCCCCCAGCGTGGCAGGTGCAGCTGGGCGCTTAGCTCGGGGAATATTCGTAAGACGATTTTTCGAATGATGCTTTCCATGGTTACCAGCTTATGGTCATGTTGGTTTCGCGGAATTCTACTTTACTGATCCGCTGGCCGTTGGCGGTGACGTTGGGGCGTATTTTTGGCACTGCTGGCAAGGTGGCGGTTTTGCCGGCCTTTTGCTCTGTCATCAGGTTGTTGGGGATGCTGATGGTTTTGCCGTGCCAGAACGAATCGGCATAGCTGCCCAGGTAGATTTTGCCGCTGCCTTGCTGTTGCCAGATGTAGTCTGGAATTCTGTAGGCTCGTCCGATGTTGTCGAGCATGGCATAACCGCTGGTGTCGCTGTAAAAGCATGGGATGGCGGTTTCTGCGTAGGCCTTTTGTGGTATGTCGAATTCGATGCCTGTTTTTTTGCTGATTCTTTCGCATACCTGGCGTAAGGTTGGGTGCCGTAGCATGACGCTGATGTTATTTGCCAGGGCACCGGATAGCTCGCGGCAGAACAGGGTAAATTGGCCGTTGGCCGCTGGCATGATGCGTTCTATGTAGCCGATGAATACGCGGTCTATCATGCTGCCCCATCCCAGTTCTAAAGCTACGGCGCTGTAGCGCTCTGCTTTTTCGTCAACGGTTAGCTGGCAGGTGCCTGGGCTGTTTGCCTGAAGTACCAGCCAATGATCACTGATATGGACCAGCTTTTTGCCAATGTAGGCGCGGGCTATGAATTTGGCGTTTGGTTCTGCCATGTTATGCAAGCCTGTTGTCGATGGCTTTGAGGAACCCGAGCAGGCCGGTTAGCTGCACTTCGGTTTCTGGTGGTGATTCGGCATCGTCGGTGGCTTCCCCGGTGCCGCCTTGCTGGGCCGCTGCTACTTGTGGTTCTCGTTCTTCTTTTTTCTGAGGTATGCTTTGCACTTCGGCCAGGGTGAATGACACATTCCACTGTCTGGTCGATTCTTGCTCTACGGCTTCAATTTTGCTGCTGAATTTTACTTGCTTGATGCCGAGTGTTTCCGCTGTTTTGTTGGCGATGCGGTAGGTTTCCCGGGCGCCGCCATCGGTGGCTTCGGCCAGTTTGAACAGGTCGGTTAGCATTTGCTGATCAGCAAACGGCAGAAAGCCGGTCACGGTCAGCATTTTTGCTTTGATGCCGGTTTCTGCTGTGTCTGTGCTGCTGCTTTGCCCGCTGGCATCCTCGGTGGCCAGCTCTTGGCTGGCTGTGATCCGGATGCCTTTTAGGGCTATGGCTATGGCGTTTAGGGTTAGCATGCTGCGGTGCTTACTCGGTGGTTGCTGGGATTTCTACTTGCTCCCAGTCACCCTGCCCAATTGCCAACGATTCATTCCACTGCACTTGATAACCATCCATTGGCTGTGGTGGCTCTTTTAGGGTATAGCCGGGTGGTATTTGATCACCGGCCGGCACTAAAATGCAGCTGTTTCTGTCCCCTGTTGATAGTGCGTATGCTTTTACTTTTGACATGGTGTTCTCCTAGTCCTAGACGTTTGGTTTCCAGCTGCCTTCTGCATATAGGTTAATTGAAACTGCCGTCATGCCTGATGCAAAATTCCAATTAGCCCCCGCTTTTGCTAATATCTGACTCCAATCCCTCCCCTCAAAATAAATATACTCTGTCGAAGTGTTAAACCTACCACCAGTAATTTGATCAACTCTAAATCCAACGAAAGACGCGGGGTAAGGTCTGGATCCTAGTTTATTAACTGCCCCACCATAGCCATTAATAGTTACATCGCTACCCAATGAAAGGGCCTCGCTAACAGATGCTGCCGAAGAACTCAAAATATATCCTAATCTCTGTCTTCCACAGCTAAACCTCGAAATTAAACCGTTTTGATTTTCAGATGACATTGGCTGTGGCATTGATGTACATCGCCACCGGCCAGATCCTAAGTGCGAAAACATCAATTGCTCATAAAGAGCCGCCGCTCTACCTAAAGCATCATTAGCATTTGGGTACGCTTGATATGTGTATAAAGTGCTAGATCCGCTTTGGCGGGCATTAATTTTCATATCCAAACCATTTCCGGATGCTGTATGCAAGAATTGCACGTAACTCCCCAGGCTGTTTGCATTGCCGCCTGTGTTGGCAATGGTCCTTGGGATCAACAAAGAAAACGTGTAACCAACCGGGCAGGCATCGCCAAAACCTGTGATGGTAAAATTGGCATCGCCATGGCCTTCTAACGTGATGTGCTGCCCTAGTTCTGGAGTAATTGGCAAAATGAATTCAGGGCTGTTATTAATGATTTCTGACACATTGATCACGCCGATGGCTTGAGCACCAAGGCGGCGTTCAATCACATTAATTCGCCCGGCTGGCCTTAAATCTTGCACGGTGTCGGCGTTTATTAATTCGGCCAATTTGAATAGGTGGTGCTGTTTTCCGTTGGAATCGATGTAGTCTGCCAGCTCTTCATCGGTCACCGAAAATTCAACTTGTGCCTGCCAAGTGCTGCTGGCTGTGCCATCAAACCATGCATCCACATAGACGTTCTGCGGGTAGCTGCTGACGTTGATGATTTTATCATCGTCCAAAGTGGCATACAAACCCGACACGTAACCGGCACCTGCCAGTATTTTGAAGCTATCGGCCACTTCCCGCGGCACCACTTTAAACCCATCGTCTTTAAACCAATCTTTGCCGCCGGTATCTTTTGCCAGTTGCTTGGTTAGTTCGTCCATGCCATTTAACCTGGCTGTGTAGTCTAATTGCCACGTTTCCGGATCTACGGTAATGCCGGTTAAATCGGCAATGCCGCTGTACTCAATGCCAAAGTTTCGGTTTAAGGTGTTACCGGCTGTGCCTGGCTCTGTGACCGTTTTTACAACGGTTGGGATGTGGCTAACGGCAACCAATGTTCCATTGACTGCCGAAAAAAGGCCGACCCAGTTGAATTCAAAGGGGCCTGTTACGCTGTCCAGCACAGTAGAATAAATCACTACGTTCTGGTTAACCCGGCCGACTTGCTGAACAATTTGCTGATGCACTACATGCTCTGTTGGCACCCCTTCGCTTCTGTCGATTGGTTCTGCTGGATCCAAGCCCGGCACATTGGCAAAAATAAAGGTATCAATGTCCAGCTGCTCGTTATTTTGTGCCTTGAGTGCGAACAGTTGTTCGCCGGCTGTGGTGATTACTTGTGCCATTCTATTAGACCCTCTGTTCTGTTGCTGCAACGTGGTAGCTGCTGTCGCCTGCCATCGTCATGATGCGTTTTGCTGGTTTTAAATGTGTGCTTAATGCCGCTATGGCCAAGTCGTTATTACTGGCAAAGGTGGTTAGTGGCATGGTGATATGCATCTGCGCTATTGTTGTAAATTGGTATCGCCTGGTGGTTCTGCCGTACTGACGGCATATCAATTCCAGAAGTGCTTGCTGGTTACCAAAGCTGTTGTCCAATAGCTGCAAGTCCACCACATCCCAATCGACATCGCTTACCCGTTCGTTGATGGTTATCCAAGGTATCCCCAACTTTTCAAACATGGACAACCAGCCAACTTTGCTGCCTGCTCCTTTGGCAAACGGCAATGCATACTTGACCCGGGTTCTATACATGGCCTCGGTTTCGGTTGCCAGTTGGGATATTTCCCGTTCCCATGCTAACAGGTGCACCAACTCCAGCTCTGCTGTCATGGGGTCTAGCTGTTTTGCCGGAAACTCCATTAAATCAACAAATCGCTGCCAAAACTTTACTGCAGCTCGGCGCAGTTTATTGAGTTCACTGCCCTGCCTTGCCAGCCAAACGGGCATTTTCGTGAGTAATGACCAATCGATGCTCATGGTTCATTCCCGTTGACAATATCCAGCGATGTTAAACGAGGCACGTTGTTTGCGCTGGTGATGTCTGCCTGGTGCCACTCCAGTGATTCGATTCCTTCAAACTCTCGGTGCAGCTCTTTGCCCAGGCGGCTAAAACTGAATCTCTGATAAGGCACTGTTTTGGTGTTTTCGTAATCGGTATTTTCACGAAAGGCACAGCGGATAAAGTCTTCGATGCCAGCAAGCAATGCTGTGACTTCTGTTTCCAACAGGTTGGTGTATGGATAGACCGTTACACCAATGCCAACATCAACCCCTGGCATGGCTAATATCAGCATATCGTCACCGTGGCCGTGGTTGCCCATTTCCATGACGTAGTTGTTTAAGTCGGTCAAAAGCTCTGATGATGGCTCGCCGGTATCCAGCAAAATATACGCATTGGCTGTACCTGGGCCACGGGGCGCGTCATGCTGAAAATAAACATTGTTAGTATTCAGGCCAGCCCGTTGCGTTAAAATGGCGCGGTATACCGCATCAATGTGCCAGGCAGACACAGCGGTAAATGCATTACGGGTGCGCAGTTTCAGATTGTCGTTGCTTTCCCGATCTGATCCGAGTACATCGAGCCAATCGGCGCCATTGGTGACACTGCCAATTCCTGTAATTGCCTGCGGCAGCACATGGAAATAACCCGCGCCCAGGTTGTAGGCGGCACCGGCATTTTCTGCAATCACTGGCACATCAACCGTGGTGGTGTTGGTTGTCATGATCACATCCGTGGTGCTGATAACTCGGTAAATGGTTCCGTTGATGGCATCCGTCTGTACTACGGTTCCAGCCGGTATTAACAAGCTTGGCCCCATGCTGGCCGCCCGGTGAAACTGTAGTTTTCCTTCCGCTTTGCTGGCTTCTTTTCTGGTTAAATCGTGTTCCCAGGCTTTTGCTTCAATAAACTGATCGTCATTCGCTGTTTGCAAAAACAGGTTTGGCAAAATAATGCCTACCAGCACTTTGTTGACTATCCAGTTGGCCGGCTTGGCTACAATGGCGCTGATTAGCCGCCAGAACGGCGAGTAGGCCGAATCGTTGGCGATGATGCTGCCTTCTGCTTCTACATCCTGTTTAAACAGTTCTTTCCAGCCTTCTTCCGTGGTCGGTATGCCGGCATCTTCCACAATGCGTTTAAAGTCGATGGTTGGCACTTTGATTTTGTCAGCCATTACAGCAGCCCTTCTGTTATTCTTTGCGATAGCGGCCCAAAGTCGATGGTGTCGGCAAATACCCACCACTGGCCGTTGTCCAGTGATTCAACTCGGACAGTGCCCGGCAGGATCCTGGTGTCATCTTCAACCAGCAGCTTTATTCTTACCTTGGTGTCGGCGGTGACGCCCGTGCCTCTGTCACTTACCAACAAATGTGCCAGGCCAGATTCGATGATTGCGTGGGCGATGTCTTGTGCTATCACCGCCCTATCGGTAAGGTACTGAGGGTTAAAACCGGCATCCAGCACCAGATCGCCGTTGTTGATATGCAGGTCACGGTATAGGCTCATGCATGCATCTCCACATAGTTGGCGAAGTCGGTGTCTACTTTTTGCGGGTAGATCTGAATGCTGCCTATGGTAGTGGATTTGCTGTTGTTGGCATTGGCTATCTGCTGACTAACGCCGCCGCGGGGAACGCTGCTGCGTATTGGGGCAATGGCGCCAATGGATGATGCATTATCAGGATTTCCAGCAAGCTCTGGTGCATCCAGCCCATCCGGCAGTACGTTGGTTTTGATGTTAATGCCTGGCAGCTTGTTCAGCTTGTCGACTATCCACGACCATGCCGCGCCGAATGCTTCTTTGATGCCATTCCACAGCGACGCCATAAACTCGCCAACTGCTGTGGCTGCTGATAGCAAATTGTTGAACCACTCGAAATTTCCGAACATATCCACCAGCGCTTGCCATGCTTCTCCCACAAATTCGAATGCAATGGAAAACCCATGATGGATCACAGAGGCCAGCCAGTTAATTGAATGCACAATAGCGCCAATGGTGTAGGCGATGGCCCCAAAAACAAAACCGGCTATGGCCCCAACGACTTTAAATGCAACCACCAGTACATCGAGCAAAAAGGAAGCGATTGGCCGCAGTACTGACCAGACTACTTTCAGCACGCTAAAGAACACTGAAAATACACCGGCAGCAATGCCGGCCAGTGTTTTTAACAGGTCTGCAATGGCATCAATAGCGAACAGGATTGGCTGGCCCCAGGCGGTTTGTGCCATGTAGTTGCGCAGGTCGTCGAAGTAGTACACCGCCGCCGCGATGATTGCGATCAGTGCCGCTATGGCACCGATTACCAGTCCTATGGGGTTGGCGTACATGGCGATGTTTACCGCCAGCATGGCAGTACGCAGCACGGCCAGGCCACCATTTAACAGCCACACCACGCCCTGCATGGCCATGGTTGCCCCTGTCCAGGCCACCATGGCCATTTTGCTGGCCCCCATCATCAGGGTAAACAACCCCCCAGCGGCCACCGCCAACACAAAGCCGATGGCCACATAGCCCAACCACCGGGTGATGTTGGGGAACAGGCTGGTAAACCAAATGACTTTCCGGCCCATATCGGCTATCCAGCCCACAAAGCCGTTAAATACTGGCAGTATCGCGTTACCAAATGCAGCACGGATCACAAACCAGCTTTCGGCCAGGCGCTGGCTTTGGTCGACCATGGCGGCGGCCATGATCTCCGCTTGCTGCATGCCTTTTACCTTGCCCAGCGAATCAATTGATCCGCTTAGGCCGTCGATGTCATTTAATAACAACTGGATCATGGCAACGGCCTGCCGGGAGCCAAAGGCTTTCGCTAATTGGTCTTGGTCGGCAACCGTTAAAACTTCGCCATACTTGCCTTTAATTTTGTTCAGGATGTCTACCACATGCAACATTTGCCCATGTGCATCGGTGAATTTTAAATTCAGCTCGTCTTGTGCTTTACCCACACCGGCCAAAAATGCCCGGTACTGCGTAGCCGATTCACTGCCACCCATGGTGGCTTGCAATGTGCCCAAGATAGCCATTTGCTCTTGCAGCGGTGCAAGGCCAGCGGAAGCACCCAAAGCGCCAAAGGCATCCGACATTTTTTTACCATCGGTTTTAAATACCTGCACAGCGGTGGCCGTCATGCCGGTTAACCGGTCTACCCACTCCCCTTGGCCCATTGCCAGCGCATCGTTTTTAAAGATGCCGTACATGGTACCCATGTAACTGGTGATGGTGGCTGCATCGGCTTTGGTGGCTTTTGCCAGCACGTTACTGGCCATGGTGAACCGTGATAAATCGCTGTCGTTCAGGCCGTCGATCGCTGATTGGATATCGTAGCTGGACCGCACAAAGGCGCTGGCCGATTCACCGTATTTTATGGCGTATTCGTAGGCGTTATCGGTCAGCATTTTCAGGGCGCTGTCCTGCACGCCCAGTGAGCGCACCTCGCCCAAAGATCGGTTCATTTCAATGGCTGGCATCAGGGCGCGTTGCAACGCATAACCACTGGCCACCACACCACCCACACCGGCCGCCATTTGCATGGTGCCTTGCTGGTAGTTGGCGGATAGCCCATTTAACTGCTGGCTGATTTTTGCAATCGGCTTGGTTATCTGGTCTATCAGGCCAATGGTAAACATCAGTGGCTTTGGTAAGCTCATACATGCCCCGTTGCTGCAGCGTAGTTGCTGCTGTCTTTACTCGATACCGGCACCCATCAACCCCCGAAGGCCTTAGCAATGGCGTTGGTTACGATTGCCTGCAGGTCTTCGCGTTGCCGTTTTACCAACCAGGCGGCACGGGCCAGGTTTTGTTCTGTGTCCGGCTCATGCGGCAACAGGTGCCGCCGCATAATGAACAACTGTTCCAGCTGATTCGAATCAATCGATTCGATCAGCTGCTCGATTTTTTTACCGTAATTTCCAGTACTGGCGAGAACTCAGATTTCAGCGCTGCGGCGATTTGCAGTTCTGCACCGGGGCACTCATCCAGCAGCTTCTTAAACTCATCTTTTTGGCTGGCGTCGATGGTTCGCATGGTGAAATTGTGCGATGCGGCTGTGATGGATGATCCCCGCGCTGCGGCGTCGATGTAATCGCTGTGGTCTTGCACCGTAACATTGAATAAAAAATCAGTGCTGCCTAAGGTCAGTGTGATTTGCTGTTTCATGCTGCGTCCTTCTCTCTTCTGTTGGTTAGAATTTCTTTCAGGTTGTCAAAACCGTCCCGCATTTGCCGTTCAATCCTGTATGCGAGCTTTTCCACCTCGATTTTTGTGGAGTAATTTTCGGCAATGTGCGTCTGGTGGCGGCTTAGTTCGGCGGTGGTGTTGTGGACCACGTTGTACAGGTGCGCTATTAGCGGCACCATCACCACCAGTACCAGCCCCATGAAGGTCATGATCACCATCAGCCAGTTGGTTAACTCCATCGTCAGTCCTCCGCTTTCTGCTGGGATGATCCCGCTTGGCCGCTGCCGGTCATCGTCATTAATTTTTCACGCTGGGTGGCGTCCTTGGTGGAGCTGACCCAGTAGTACACTGCAGCAGATACAAACGGCAGGAAGTTGCCCGACAGGTACACCAGCAGATCGCGGTTTCCTTCAGGGATCTGAAACACAAACAGCACTCCCATTTGCGCGGCCAGCATCAGTAGCAAAAAAAGGCCTGCTGGCCCGCCCAGCAGCGGAGCCAGTGAACCTGCAACATTGCCAACGGTGCCAGCTATCTTTTTCCAGCTCATACATCCCCCATCTGGCAATATTTCTGCAAGTAGTTGGCTTCGCGGTTGCGCCGTGTCGGGTAGCGATCACCAAAGTTTTTCAGCTCGTTAATCATTGCAGTGCTGTCCACGTTAACTGCGGTTCGCCAGAACTTCGGGCATCGCCTTGCTAAATCGCCATACTGAAAGGCCACTGATGCGATCACGGTTTGCATGGCCGCTGGCAGATCGGTAAACACGGCCATGGATGCTGCGTTGTACCGTTGTTGCAACTGGCCTAAAAACTGGTTTTTGACACTGCTATCAATGACGCCAGCTTCTTCCCGGGTGATCAGCAATGGGCATTTCTGCAACGCGATCACGGCATCGATGCGCTTTAAGCCACAGTAAGGCACCAACTTATCTACCAGTTCGGGATGCTCTGGCAGCAGGTTGATAATGTCGCTTTCACTGCGCTGGCCAATGTCGAACCCGGTGGCGATGGTGACGCCGGAATTCGAATGGGCAGGATCCGGCACATAGCCTTTTAGCTGTGCCTTGCCTTCCAGCTCTGCGATAAAGTCGAAATCTACCTGGTGCATTGCATGTCCTCTTACCTGGTTGTTACCCATTCAGCGGCCGGCGCAGTCACGAACAACTGCACTGGCCACCCCGCTTTTATTGCTTGATATCGGCGATTTCTTCCGGCCGCAGGTACGGCACACCGTCGATGTGCACAAAGTCCGGGCTGGTGACATCGAACGGGATTTTGAACAAGCTGGCCTGGCCGCCTTTTTTGTCGATGTCCAGGATTTCGCTTAACTTGATGCGGCATCCGAAAGCTTCGACTTTCATTTCATCCCGGGCGGTTTTGCCATAAAACATGATGTCGAACGTCTGCATGGCTCGCCATGCGCCGGCCGACTTCGCTGCCTGGGAGATCAGCGCAAACTGGCTGGCATTGACATTCAGTTCGCCGCTGGCCGCTACATCGCCGTCCACATAACCATCCGGCACACCGCTGGTTTGGCTAACCGCGCTGTTGTCGTCAATGGTCAGGGTGGCTGTGTCAACGTGGATCATGATGTCGCCCATGTTCACGTTAAAATTAATTCCTGATAAACGCATGTTTTGTGCTCCTACGCGCTGCTTAAATTAAGCGTTTTAATTAGTCACTGCTTAAATCAAGCAGGATGTTGACGGTAATTTCTTTGGGCGAATTGTACGGACGCACCACCATGTAAATGGTCACGGCCTTGTTGGTCGTCCAGACAATGGCAATGTCACCATCCCGCGGCGGCTGTACTTCACCAGGGAACTGGGTGCCTAAGATCACGGTGCTTTTGCTCATGGCGCGAAGCGGCCGCATGAAATAGGCCTTGTTCAGCTCGATACTGGCTGGCGTGGAGTTCAGTGCACGGTTGGCAATGCGCCGGATAGCCAGGATTCGCACTTCGCGGCTGGCTTTGTGCACTGGCCGTAAGTGTTCGATGTACTGGAAATCGCCGCCTGCTGCATCCAGGGTGCTGCCATCGCTCCAATACACGCCTTCCAGATCCGGATACCACTGCGGCACACTGAACCGGGCATTTGCAAGCGTTTCCAGCGTGGCCAGTGTCAGCGGCTTGTCTTCACTGTCCAGCGGCTCGACGCCAAGGCCCATCACGGCACCGGTTGCCACCCGCATTGGGCTATCTGCAATGCTGACCGAACGGTTGCACAAACGCCCCGCCAGTACACCCGCGTTGTTGCCGTGCAGCTGTGGTACGGCAATGACCAGATGTGCAGCAATGCCTGCCTGCAATGCCACGGTGGCGGCTTCGTACTGGCTCCACGTTTGGGTGTCATCGTCGATGCCAGGCACTGCAGCAATACCAAAGACAAACCGGCCATGGCTTGCTTGCAGGCTGGCAAGGTAGTCGTGCTTGGTGCTGAGTGCTTCCCCTGCTGTGCTAAGGTCGCAGAACACTACGGCTTCGAAGCTCTGCACTTCGTTGGCTGCGGTGATGGCTTCGAATACGTCCTCACCTTCGGCCAGCGGGTATACTGCTGCTGTCCAGTTCTGGCCGGCATTCAACTGAGCGGCCAGCACCTGATCACGCAGGTTGCTGGCTGCAAAGGTGTCGTTAATGTCGGTTTGAGCACCAATGCTAAACAGCTGGCTTTCTTCACCTGCTGCACCGGCACGACCTACAAATAAAAAGTGACGTTCAATGGCCGCAATATCACCCTGGCCCTGATTTAAATTGTTAACTTGTACCTTACCTAGTGACATTGTTAGCCCCTTTGTGTTTTGTTGATTTGCTCGATGATGCCGGCCAGTTGCCGCTGCACGTTGTCGGCCTTGTCACCGAGGAACGGTCTTGCTGCAACCGGTATTGGCCAGCTTTGTTTTTTCTGTTTTCCACGCAGCTTGCTCAGGATCAAACCCGCCTTGCCGTGGGTTAGTGTTTCCATCACTTCGCGGATGGTGGCTCGGCGCAAACCGCCTTTTGCTTTTCGCACCTGGTAGCCATTGGCAACCAGTGCTTTGGCCTGGCTGCGGCTGGCCGGTGCCTTGTAATCGGGCTGGCCGTGAATTCTGTTCATGCGCGCCGCCGTCATTCTTTCTATGCCGCCTTTCTGATGCAGGGCCGCAATTCGTCCGGTCATGGGCGCTTTGTGCTTTAGCTCCAGCCGGTTGGCGTTTTTTACATAGGGCTCCAGCGTTCTGCCCAGGCGCTGCAACAGCCTGGACTTTTTGCCACTTTTGCTTTTGGCAAAGCGCCGGCCGTCAACGGTGGTTTGGCTGCTGATCCGCTTACGGGCTAAGGTGCGCTCGTACCGGCCCAGTGTTTTTAAAATTCGGGTGCGCTTGTTGGCCGGCAACCGCAGCAGGGACAGCTGTTGGCTGGCACTTAACACCTGGCTTTTGTTGGGTTTGATGATCAGTGTCATTCATCACCCCCGGCACCGGTCACCAGCTCGGCTTCCTCGGCCACGAACACCTCGGCTAAGGCGACCCGGTAGCGGTTGTCCAGGTACAGCACAGGCCCTTCTTCGTCCGGGATCAGCTCGATGTCGTCCATCAGTTCCAGTTCAATGATCACGGTGGCGTTGTCGTTGCTGATGATATCGAGGTCTATTTGCGGATCTGCCAGACCGTAGGTGTCTCGGGGCCAGTCGCTGGCCAGTAAAAACGCTGCTAGCATTGCAAGCAGGTTGTAAGGGTCCACTTTCAGGTGTGGAAATTTTTCAATGGCGATAATGGCCGAGTGCTTCCACTTGGCTATTTGATAACTGCCAGCGCCTTTGTCTTCACCATTCAACAGTAAGGTGCCGTTTTCCTGCCAGGCGTCGATGCTGTTGGCAGTAACATAAGGGGTTAGCCCTGTCAGCAGGTGTTCGGTTACTTGTTGCAGCTGGGTTTTAGGCTGGCTCATAGGTCATGCACTCCGGCACGGCCAAGGCCAAGCAGCAACCGGATCCCCCGGTTTGACTGGGCCAGCAAAATCAATTGCTGGTCTGCATCGTTGGCTTTGTTGTTGCCTGCTTCTTTTTGATCCACAGCAGAAAAATAACCCAGCAAATCGGCATGGGAACGGGCGTACACTGCACCCCGGTAAATGCTGATTTGCTGCTCGCTGAACTCAGGAGCCAGATTTTCATCCAGGGTTAATGCAACGTCCGTGTTAGCGCTTGCCTGCCTTACAAAACTGATGATCTGCAACTGTACTTCGGCCACGCTGCGGTTCAGCGAATCTGCTAGGGTGGCTTCTTCGAAGTACTCAGGGATGCGTCGATTTTTGCGGAATTCACCGGTCGATAGTTCCGGCCAGCCGCTGCCGGCATCAATGGTGATGCTGTCTTGTGCTGGTGATTGAAATCCAAAACCGCTCATACTGTTACCCTGGCGCTGCCGCCTGCTGTCACATCGTTAATAGGTTCAGGGCTGCTGGTTTCTTAGTGGGTTTAACAGTCGCCTGTTAAGCACTCCACCAGTGCCCTGGAGGGTTGGGAGTCGTTCCCTTGCGGCCGCTACCGCTCTTATCGAACAATAGGTACCGCGTAGTTGTTGCTGTCTACCCTGCAGCGCCTTCTTCTAAGGCCCTTAGCCGCATGGCTATTTTGTTTCGTACCGTCTTTACCTGGGCATGCTTATGCAGGTTGGCGGCTTTTTCTAAAAGCTGATCGGCCTTTTTAAGTCGCTCCGCATCGCCGATGTGGCTGGGTGTAACTTTGCCGTTCTCTGCTCGTAGCAAGGCCAGCCCGGCGAATTTGTAATACTTGGCTGTGACTGGCTCTGGCAGCTTCCACTTTCCTGTGACGCGCTCGAACACAGTGCCAAAATAGGGCTCAATGCTGTTGCCTTGTTCGGCTTGAGTTTCTGCCCAGTCAAAAACAGTGTCGGCGATAAATCCGGGCCACTTACGCTTGATTGCTCCGGCCATGGGCTGGCCGATTTCAATGGCTGTAAATCCATAGTCAATTGCCCGGCTGAGATCGCCAATGTCGAAAAGCCAGACAATGCAATAAGCGAAAATAGGATGGTCGATAACAGTTGCATCTTTGATTTTTTCATTGCCTTTTCCCTTCCGGTTTTTTAGGTACTCTTCAACAATGGGCAGCCACTTTGGTAGCAGCACATCCCGCTTGTGGGCGATTTTGTCGGCCCTGCGGTCAAAGGCTTTTAACCGCTTTAAATCCGATTCCAGCTCTATCAGCTGCAAGTGCAGGCTGGGCGCATGCTCAGCACTGCCCGTTCGCCTTACTTTTTCGAGCTGCTTTTCGGCGCGGCGGCTTTCTTTCCATGCGAGGATGGACGCGCCGCCGATGGCTTTTTTAGCTCTTCAGTCGCTACTTTCAGATCTTCAGTGGCCTGGCTGATGTCGTCGGCGTTGTCGGCCAGCTGGCTGGCGGTTTCTTCCAGATCACTGGTGGCGGCGTTCACGTTATCCGCTGCGCTGCTTACCGTGTCGGCGGCATCCACTACCTGCGCGGCTGCATCGTCGCTGTCTTGTTCGTTGGCCTTGGTTTCTTTGGCCTTTTCATCGCCCTGCAATTTATCGTCATACATCACAAAACGGGCTTTTCGATCGACTTCTTCCCTGGCCACTTCAATGGCTTTTTCTTCGTCGCAGCACAGCAACAGGGCCAGCAGGGTTAAGGCTTCGTTTTCAGGTGCAACGGTTTTGGCGTCTTCACTGGTGCGCTCTTCGCGCTGTGCCCGTTGGGCTTCGCGGCGTTTTTTAAAATTTGCAATGGCACTCATGGCAGTATCCTTGCTTGTGTTTACTTGCCGGGCTGATTCAGCCCGGCGCGGATGGTTTTACCTGGCGTTATTCCGGCGCTGGCCCGATGTTCATGGCGGCTTCGTCAATGGCACCGTAGGCGGTGTACTCTTCCACTGCGTAGCCTTCAAAGCGCCAGTACTTGTCTTCCCAGCGTTTGCGGTCTTCCACGTTTTCGGACTTGCGCTGTCGGGTGCCGCGCTGGGTGTACACATGCAGATTCGAAAGCATGGTCACCACCAGGCGCTTGCCAGGGAAGAACGGCGGCGTATAGGCCTTTAACCCACCAATGGATTTATCCATCATTTGGGCGGCTACCCGCTCGCTGGGCTTATCGGCCTGATTCATCAGCTTGGTTTGTGCCGCTGCAGTTAAATCACTGCCTACCAGCACTACCAGGCGCGGGTCGTTGCGGAACTGTTCCGGGATCAGGGTGTTTTTAATTTCGGTGACAATGGCGTCCAGCGTTTTGTATTCGCCTTCGGCCAGTTCACCGGTCGCGTCCGGATTAAAATAGATAGGATCCGTCACCACCTGATCCGGCGCTTTTTCTTTTACCAACTGGTGCCAGCCTTTGTTGACATCCTGCCCCAATGGGTTGGTGGTTGGGTTGGTCGTGGTCGCAATCGATACACCGTTGAAACCAACGCGCAGCACATCGAGTGCAAAGCGGCGGGTGGCGTTCTGGCTCATCAACTGCATAAACTGCTTTTCGTTGCCGGCATTGGCCCAAGCGGCCATCGTTGCCCAGGTCACAAAAGCGCAGCTGTCGGTTTCTACCAGTTCATAAGTGTTGCCATCAACGGTTTGTCCAGACGTAAACCGGCCGGTTTCACTGCGGCCTGTGGCAATGACGTTGCTGCCAACATTCACCACCTGGCCTTTAATCTGATCCACATCCATGGCGGTGATCAGGCCAAGGAATTCGACCGAATCCAGCATGGCAGCACGCAACCGCGTTTCCATGGGGCTGGTTACCGCAAACTGCTGGCTTGGATCGGTGGTTTCGTAGGCTTTCGCCAGTGATGCGCTGTAGGCCAGCGCACACGATAGTGCTAATTTTGTCAGTTGCATTTTTCTACTCTCGCTGCTGCTAGTGATTGCTGATGTTGTGTTGCATTAAGCTGCTGCTGCAGCGCTACACCACGCTGAACGAATCGCCGGTTCCGGCTGCGTCTGGCTCCTGGCCTGGCACTTCCTTGCTGATGTCCTTGAACTGTTGTTCCAGGCCATCCACTTTTTTAACCAGGGCACCCAGGCTTTCATTCAGCTGGCTAAATTGCTCGGCGGTGATGGTTTCCGATGGCTTGTCGGATGGCTTATCGTCGTCTTTGACGGCCGGCTTATCGCTGGCCGGATCCGCTGGCTTATCGCCATCCGGCGCTTTGCTGAATTTGGTTTCCAGATCGGCAACCTTGCTTTCAATGCCGCCAATTTTGCCCATCAGGGCATCGAATTGCTCTTTGTTCATTGTGTCGTCCTCAGGGGGTTCTGTTGCCGGTGCTGGCTGTTTGGATGTGAAAAAGTCTTGCAAAATGGCAAGCAGGCCCTTTTCCGTGGCCGTGGTTTGTTGGTCTTTGTCGTTGATGAAATCGGTAAATAGCAGTTGTTCTAACTGGCTTACTTCGTGGTCGTGCAGCTGCTCGCCAACAGAGAACTTTAGCCGGGTGGTTCCGGTGCTGGCCGGGCTGTCCGTTACGGCAATGCCGGTCAGGTAGGCTTTGCCAGTGCCCTTGTAATCAATGTTGGGCTCGATGGACATAAACAGCTTTTGGCCGTCTTTGTTGGCCTGCAGCAGGTAATCATTGGCGGTTAACTTCACGTACAAGCGCAATTTCCCACCGGCTTTGGCGGCTTTCACTTCATCCACGGTGCCCCAGTTCTTACCGTCGAACGGTGCCCAGGATGAACGAAAATGCTCTGGCCACACCATGGCGGTGTACTCTTCGGTTGAGTACTGTTCGGCCATGTCTTTAATCCACTGCTCGGTAATGACGCGCCCGTCAATTGTTGCGCCTGCGGTTGCTGCGATTACCCACCCAGTTTGTTTTGCCATTTGCCTGCTCTGCCAGTAGAAATTACACTTTGAGGCTTTCAGCTTACGGCTTTGTAAACGCCTGATCACTGGGCGTTGTTCTGTGCCATTCCGATTTTTATCATTTAGGAATTGGTAAGAATTTTAGTTAGTTAACGCATCAAGGCCAGGCAATACACTGGTGCCATTCTTTGGTTTCACCTGGCTCTGTTATTGCAAAATGGCTTACTCTCCCGAAATCCGCGAAGCTGCAAAACGCTTGTATTTGAAGCGCTGGACGCCAGACGAGATCCGCGATGATTTAGGGCTGCCAAACAACCGTATTATTTACTACTGGGCAGACAAGCACGGCTGGCGGGACTTGCTGCGCGAAGAAGAAGTAGACGATGCTATAGCCCGGCGCATAGTGTTGCTGACGGATATTGCCGACAAAACCAACGGGCAGATCAAAGAACTGGACATGCTTATCCAGCAGCATGTACGACTGAAAAAACAGCGGATTGAAGCCGAGCGCAAAGCACAGGCGGTGGCCGATGGTACCGACAGCCATGGCGGTACCAAATCCGGCAGCACCCAATCCAACGGCAGCAATGGCGATGGCGGTAAACGCAAGGGCCGGCGTAAAAAGAACGATGTAAGCCACCTGACGGCCGACGACTTTGCCACCTGGCACGATACGCTTTTTGCCTACCAGAAAACGATGCACAGCAACTTGCATCAGCGGATCCGCAACATTTTAAAAAGCCGCCAGATTGGTGCCACTTACTACTTTGCCGGGGAAGCCTTCGAGCAAGCCACGCTGACCGGTGATCCGCAGATTTTCCTTAGCGCCTCGCGCAGCCAGGCCGAAGTATTCCGCAGTTACATCATTGCCATTGCCCATGAATTTTTTGAAATCGAGCTGACCGGCAACCCCATTGTGCTGAATACGGCGCACGGTGCCGCAGAGCTGCGATTTCTAAGCACCAACAGCAAGACCGCCCAGAGTTACCACGGCCACGTGTACATTGATGAATACTTCTGGATCGGCAAGTTCGATGTGCTGAACAAGCTGGCCAGTGCCATGGCCACACACAAGAAATGGCGGAAAACGTATTTTTCAACGCCATCCACCAAAGCACATCCTGCTTATACGTTCTGGACAGGTGATCACTGGCGCCAAGGCAAAGCCGAACGCGAAGACATCGAGTTCCCTGCATTTGATGCGCTGCGCGATGGCGGCCGCCTGTGCCCGGATAGGCAATGGCGCTTTGTGGTGACCATTCAGGATGCACTGGCTGGCGGCTGCGAGCTGTTCGACATTGACGAACTGCGCGACGAGTACAACGCCGACGACTTCGCCAACCTGTTTATGTGTGTGTTTGTGGATGACGCGGCCAGCATCTTCAAATTTTCCGATCTGGAACGCTGCATGGTGGACGCGGCCCGCTGGCAGGATCACAAACCAGCAGCGCCCCGCCCCTTTGGCAACCGTGAGGTATGGCTTGGTTATGATCCGTCACGCACCCGCGACAATGCCACTCTTGTGGTAGTAGCTCCGCCAGAAAAAGACGGCGAGAAATTCCGCATACTGGAAAAGCACTACTGGCGCGGCATGAACTTTGCCCACCACGTTGCCGAAATTCAAAAGATTTATGCCAAGTACCGGGTTACCTATATTGGCGTGGATACCACCGGCATTGGTGCCGGTGTGTTCGACAGCATCAGCACCTTGTACCCACGCGAAGCTACGGCCATTCATTACAGCGTCAACAGCAAAACGCGCCTGGTGCTGAAAATGGTAGAGCTGATTGAAGCTGGCAACATCGAATGGGATGCCGGCCACAAAGACATTGCCATGAGCTGTCTTTCTATTCGTCGCACCACTACGGATTCGGGCGGGGCCATTACCTTTAAGGCCAGCCGCGACAATACCACCGGGCATGCTGATGTGTTCTTTGCCATTTCTCACGCAGTTATTAACCAACCCCTTAACCACCAACACCAAAGGAAATCATCATGGTCGATACAACACTAGCTGACAGCAAGGCCAGCGAACAGGCTGAAACCAGCGAAGCTGAAGCACCGAAAACGGTGGTATTTAGCATGCCGGAAACGGTGATGCCCTCCATGTGGCTGACCGACTATGATTCGCTGTTCTACAACGACATGCACGACTACTGGGAACCCCCGGTAGACAGGCATCTACTGGCGAACCTGCCGCGCCGTAATGCCCAGCATGGCGGCATTTTGCAAAGCCGTGCCAACATGGCCACGGCCCGATTCGGATCCGGTGGCATGAGCGCCCAGCAGGTTGGTGCAGCATTTTTAAATCTGGTGCAGTTTGGTGATCTGGCATTGCTTAAAATCCGCAATGGCTTTGGTAAAGTGATCCGCTTGTTTCCGTTGCCCAGTTATCGCACCAGGGCATCAGCAGATGGCGGCGCTGTGGTACTGCAGCGTGAAGGCGAAGTAAAAAAATACAAAGCGCGGGATGTGATTTGGGTGCGGATTTATGATCCGGTGCAACAGGTGTATGGCTGCCCCGATTACCTGGGCGGCTTGCAGGCCGCGTTGCTGAACGAGGATTCAACCCTGTTCCGGCGCAAATATTACATCAACGGTGCCCACATGGGTTTTATTCTCTACGCCACGGATCCGAACCTGGACGCGGATGTAGAAAAAGAAATCCGCGAGAAAATCCAAAGCTCCAAAGGTGTGGGCAACTTTAAATCTCTGTTTGTGAATATCCCAGGTGGTAAAGAAAAAGGCATTCAGCTGATCCCTGTTGGCAACTTTGAAAGCAAAGACGAGTTTTTCAACGTGAAAGCCGTCAGCGCCCAGGATGTGTTTAACGCTCACCGGTTCCCCGCTGGCCTGGGTGGCATGATCCCAACCAACACGGCTGGCCTTGGTGACCCGACTAAGTACGAAAGTGTGTATTTTAAAGCGGAAACGCGGCCGCTGATTAAGATGCTGGTGGATGCCATCGAGCGGGATCCGGAAGTGCCGCCCGGTGTGCGGCTGGTGTTTGATATGAGTACCGATAGCGCCGGGGGCTAAGCATTACCCCCCGGCATAGCGGCGGTTGTTTACTGCGGGTGTGTTGCCAGCCACTCTTTCAGGGCGTTGTTCATGCGGGTTTGCCAGCCTTTGCCGGTGGCTCTGAAGGCGTTGATCACCTCGGCATCAAACCTCACTGTGGTAGACACTTTGGGGTTATCGGACACCGGACGCCCGCCCCGGTTCAGCTTTGCCATTAAACTGGCCGGCAGCACTTCGGCGGCTGGCTTGAATTTCGCCAAATCCTCTTCGGTCAATTCACGCACTTCGCCTTCATCATCTATCAGTTGTTTCATACGCTCTTTGCTCCCGTTGGTTTGCCTTTCTGAAACTGATTACCCGGATCCCGTCTGCGGTCTCTGCAAAGCACAACACATGCAAGCGGGCAGCCAGATAGCCTACGGCAATGTACCGTACTTCCGGATACACTTTGCGGGTATCCTGCCATATTCTGGCGGTTGCCCAGTCCAAATGAACCGCATCGTCAAACGACAACTGGCGCTCCTGAATGTTTCGCTGGTTTTTGGCCGGGTCGTAACTAATGCGCACTGTTTGCGTCCTGCTTTTATGTTGTTATGCGGTTATTGTAGTAACAATAACCGCAGATTGCAAGCAAAAGATCAGTGGGCTTTATGGCCCTGTCGGATAAAGTAGCACATCGCCAGCATGGTGGTTTCTTTCAGGGTTTGGCCTACGGCTTCCAGCTGTTCGGGGGTTAAGGGTTCGGCGCGGCCCTGCAGCAGGGTGCCTATTACGTCGATGGTTTGCAGGGTGTTTTCAAGGGCGCTACCGGCCAGTTGTGGGTTGGTGTCGGCAGCGTTATCCAGTAATACGGCTTCGGCCAGGGTGGTATGATTCATAGTGGTGTACCTATCGTTTGGGTTTAGAAAAACCGGCACCACACTGCTAAATATGGTGACGGACTAAACAGGGTTAGCAGACCAGCCCAAACGAAACTGGCGCACCTTGCGGTGCCCCTGCCTAGCCCGCCAAAAAACGGGTAGCAGATAGTTTGCACAAAAAAACCGCTCTGAGCGGTCTGTGCTCGCTTGGGATTTCAGGCTGCTAAACCTGGCTGGCAATATGGCCAGCACCCAAAGCATAGACCGCTTGTTCAGCGTGTGTCAATAATTCAAATTAAAATGCCAGCTCCTGTTGCAATGCCCGGCGCTGTTCTGGTGACAGCGAACGGGCCAGCGCGGTGACCACTTCGCTGGCCGTCTTGGCCGAGGGGCTCAGTGTATGGCTAAAGGACACATTGGTAACAAAGGTATGGCCGCACTCCGGATCCGTGCAGGAGCAATACAGGTTCGCATAGCCAATGCTTACCCTGTCTGTTTTGCCGATCACGGCTTTGCTGCCGCATACTGTGCATAATACCCGCATGTGATACCCCTTATTCGCTGGCAGCTAACAGCGCTGCCATTGGTGCTTGCTTCATATCCAGTCCTTCAACAACATTCGCGATCCCTCAGTGTTCAATCAGGGTGAAATCGGGGTTTTTGGCGTCCCATGGGTTGGCGTACTTCAGGTGTGGGGCGGGTTCGATTTGCCCGAACCTGCCGATCCTCCACTTTTCTACCCCGATCGTTACCGTACAGCCGCGTTCCATCAGCGCCAGTGCTTCCGCGTCGATACCTAAAGCGTCAAATTTGTGCCCCAAAGACCGGGGCGTACAGTTATTCCCACTAGTCCAAGATAGGTCGGCTGCGCCGACTGAACTGCACGCCTTGCGGCGCAACTGCCATTTCTCCGAGCGGGTCCAGGCGGTAACATTGCCCACCGTTACCCCTTTCACCCGCTTGGCGGCTTCCCCGTATTGATTCGCCATGGGCTCCACTTCGTAAGCCAGCCCGCAATCGACCTCCTTCATGGCTCGGATAAAATCAATAAACAGCTCGGATTCTGCCCCCTGGCGGATCAGCTCCAGTTTTTCAGCGTCGATGCTTTGTCGTACCCGCCTAAGTTCGCGGTAAACCGTGATTGGGTCGCAGCCCTGAAACTGGAATTGGCGGATCCCCCAGCGGCTTTTCCATGCCTGAACATGGTTGATGATGTCGGCAACCACCTTGCCGGTTTCCTCGCACACCAGACTTTCCACGCCCTTGGCATTGATGTTTTTGGCGATGTACTTGGCAATGTACGCTGCAGCGCCCCCTTGGCGCTTGCCGCTTTCATCGCGGGGGCTGCTTTCTAACTTTTCGACTGTAAAGCGTGGTGCGCTAGGCCAGTAGCTTTTGGCGGGGGCTTTTACCTTCTGGCCCAGCTTTTTGAAGTAGCCATACAGCTGGCGTTTTTTACGGTATTGCTTGCGCAGGGCTTTGCGGTGTTTGAACCGGGCGATCAGTTCGTGCCGGTCTTCCTGGCACCAGTATCTTTTCACAATGCGGCACAGCTGCCTTGCTTTGGATGGCTCGCACCAGATCAGCATGTGCCAGTGTGGGCAGCCGTCTTTGTGCGGTTCCGCTACCCGTACACCAAAATAGCTGATATTACGCCGTCCAAGCGCAGCCCTTACCAGCCCCCACACATCAACCAGATACGACTGGGCTTGTTTCGGTGTGGCACCATTCCAGTTCTTTGACTTCGGGTGGTATTTGCTCGGGGCCGTCAGGGTAAAGAACAGGCCTTGCAGCTGCATTTCTTCGGCGTAGTCCTCAAGCCCTGATATGCGTTTCATCAGCTCGCAACGCATGTTCTCAGGGTCACCCATCCCTGCAGCCAGCGCTTGTTCCAGGCTGATTACCTGGCCGCTTTGGTTTACCAGTTCGCCCGATTCCGCCCACTGCTGGGTTGCCTGCTGATCACGCGCCCACTCAGTAACCGCCGATTTGCTGGCATAGGGTGATTGCTGGCCCACGTTACCGGCCACAATTTCCAGCGTTTCAAGGTATCGCTTACGCACTACCAGCAGCTTGCGGCACCACCAGCGATCACACTTGATTTTCAGCAAAGCTACTTCCATGAACTCCGGTTCCGGCAACTCCTGCTCGTTGCTCCAAAACGGCGGCTGCACTTCCGGATGATGATCAAGGCTGTACTGGCATATCCACGAATAGCAATCAGCCAGGCAGTCGTTGTAGTGCTGATACTGGGTTTGGGCATACTCTGCCCGCTCTGCCAGTGCGCGGTAAATATCCGATGCAATGGCAGCGGCGGTTTTGCGGGTGGCCTCTTTGGTGGCAATGGATTTGTAGCCAAAACTGAACCGTTTCAGCGCCATGTACAGCGGCTTTATCTTGCGGCGTATTGGGTCGGCAGCGTGGCGCAGGTTGGTATTACGCTCACGGGCCGTTAGTGTCAGCGCATCGGTGTAAAACACCTTTTGCAGCTTTTGCCGGATGCGGGATGGCAGGCCCGCAATACGGCGCTTCATCCAGTTTACATCGTAGTGATCGGGGTGATTCACTCGGTTGTAAATTTGGAATAAGTCCTGCTGTTGCCACATCATGCCGGCACCCACTCCCACTTTCCTCCAACCTTTTCCAAATTGTATCCGCCACCACCAACCGGGGGTGTTGGCACATGGGAATCAAAGCAGTTCTGGCACCATGTTCTGTACATGGCAAAATCAAAATCTTTGTCATAGCAGCTTTTGCCGCACTCAGGGCATGCAGGATCTAAAGGCAGAAAGTACCTGTTCATGGCAGCCGAACCCCCATCACTTTCCGTTCAAACCTTTGGCAGCGGGCTTTGTTCATGCGGTAAATAACATGCGCTTTACTGACTGAGTTGTCATGCATTGCAAGCCGCTGGGCCATCTGATACCAGTACCGCAATTTTTCAAAACACAACGCCGTATTTTGGGCGGCAAAATCATCATGACGCCGAATGGCCGCCAGCTCTGCAAAAACAAAGCGCTGCTCGCGCATCATGTCTACTATCAAAAACTGGTAACCGGTGCAAAATCCGGCGACTTTGGCAAAGCTTTTTGCCATTGCTTTCCTGTCAACTGATGCTGGATTTATCATGCTGCCTCCTGCTTATCGGCAAACAGGGCAAGCACTTCTTTTGCTTTTTCGCGCTTTTCCCCGTTGGTGGAAATGCTGCGCTGCACATCAAAAAATTGCAGCTCTGCCCCTTTGTACAGCTGTCGGGTGAATTGGGTATTGTGGTTTGAAATAACCACCGGCACTTGCCAGTTACTCGCCAAACGAGCAAGGTAGCGCTGGTGTGCAACGCCAAAGCCATCGGATGAATAGCTGGTAAAGTTGGCGGTTTCGCTTAGCGGCACATAGGGCGGATCGCAGTAAATTACGCAATCGTCTGGCATTTGATAAAACGCCTTTTCAAAACTCCTGCAATGCAGTTCTGCCCGGCTTAGCTTATTGGCAAAAAATGCCAGTTCGTCGGCTGGGAAGTAAGGCGCTTTGTACTTACCAAAGGAAACATTGAACTGGCCGCTTTTGTTGTAGCGGCACAGGCCGTTGAAGCAAAACCGGTTCAGGTAGATAAACAGCAGGGCTTTTTCGTACTGATCACCGGTCGTGTTAAATATTTCCTTTAACTCCCTGAACCGTGAATCCGTGTTATTTTCCGGCACAAAGAAAGCCGCTGCATCGGCAATAAATGCCTTCGGCTGGTCTTTCAGCTGCTGGTAAGTATTGATTAGATCGCGGTTGATATCGCTTAAAATGTAGTGCTCATAGTCCGTATTCAGGAAGATGGAGCCAGCACCCACAAACGGCTCTACCAGGCACCTGGCCTTTGGCAGAACCTGGGCGATGCGGTGAGCCAGTTTCGCCTTGCCACCGGCCCATTTTAGGAAAGGGCGATTGATCACGGTGCTCATGCTGCACCATCCTTATTCAGCCGTTTAATCTCAATGTTTACTAATGCCTGCATGGCAACAGCTACCACCTGGATCAATTCACTTTCAACAGAATTCCTTCCGGATAAGTTTTTCATCCAACCGTCTTCTGCATCCTGCAGCTTTTTACGCAACACCAACAAATGACCTTCAACTGTCTGGCTTCTTACGTGGTCAACTCCCCACTTTGCATTCTGATAGGAAATTTCCTTGTTAACCTTGTTTGCCACTTTCTGCCAAATGAAAGCGTTAGCAAAAATCTTCTCGTATTCTTCACTTTTCACGCTGCACCTCCTGCTAGTTCCTTTATTTTTCTGAGGTTGCGCAGACATTTAGGACAAACCGTGTAATAAACTCGCTCCTGTCCTTCCAACACCTTCAATACATAATCTGCTTCAACAACTGACCATACCCCCGGAGCCCTGCCCTTGCCTGGTGGCACCATGCCGCACAATGACGGAACAAATTCCATTTTTGGAATTACATGCATTACTTTACTTCGTGGTTTTACAACCCAAATTGCATTTGCTTCTTCCTGAACACTCATGCTGCACCGCCTAACAGCGTTAGCTGCACATGCGCGACATGGCAGTAATAGCCCTTATTTCGGATGATTCCGCAGATGTTTGCGGCTTCGTATGGCGTTAGTATTTTTGCTCCCGCTGTACTCCAAGCCGATTGCAGAGCGCCTTTTTTGTTGAATCCGCAAAAAAAACTAATTTTTGGCTTCTGCGCATTTCTGCCAACGTGCCGCCCGGTAAATTTTTTCTGCACTACAACAATGCAGGCTCTGTTTTGCTCTTGCCCGATATCTTCAAGCAGGTTTTTGTGCATTGGGTTCATAGCCACCTCACATCATTTCGCAAAAGGCTGATACAGCCTCAACGATTTGTTCAGCGGCTTCGATTTGGCCAGCAGTACCTGATCGCATGTTGCCTTTTTCGTCAACCAGGTTGCCAAGCCACATTTCATTCGACTTACGCCAATCAATGTTACCGAGCGCGATTGCGTATTTTCCAACCGAATACTTGCAGCCGTATTTATCGGTTAGCTGCCGGTAAACACGGGCTAATGTCATAAGGCCTGCAGCGGTAAAGGCTACGCTGTTTTCAGGGCCAACATCTTTCACAACTCTGACCTGCCATTGCCAGGCTACGGCTTCTGCTATGGAGTTCCACCATTTGCTGATGTCGGTAACGAGCATTGGATCCGGCGTTTGCTTTGGGCCAATACCAAGCAGCAGGCGACTGGCTTGCACAACGTGGCGGTAGGTAAACAGCTTGTCGGTATTTTTCCCGACCACGTTTTTTTCGTAGTCGATCTGGCCTTCCCAGCAGCTTACTTTGGCGATCTCTTCTTTGATGGCGTTTACCGCGTTGTCTCTCTTGTTGTAAGTCATGTTCAGGCTGGCACTTACTGCCTTGGCGTTGCTGTTAATGTCGCTAAACGCCTGCTGCCTATCGGCAAGGCTCATGTTTACAAAAAGCTGGATGGTAACTTGCTGGCTTTTCAGCGTTCTGCGTTGGCTAATTGCTTCTAAAATACCAGTTGCACGGTGCTGGCCGTCGAACAGTTTTATGGTGGCATCCATTGAAAGATTCAGTTCACCAACAGATGCACCCTTACTGGCCGGGATAAATTCTAGGGTTTCATCCTCAATAACACCGGTCAGCGCTGGTAGAACAAAGCTTTCTTCGTTCTCGCAAATGTACTTGCTGATGGCGTTGGCTCTCTTGGTGTCTACCTGGCGCTGGCTTCTGTCCATGACGTTACCGGTATCAATAGCCATTAACCGCGACAACATGCCAAACGGCACACAAGCTGTGTAAAATGGACGGCTGCCCTGGGTGCCAGCTGCAGCTGGAAAGAAAAAACGCATATTGCTCATACCCCACCCCCATCAGACCCGCACAGGTGCACTACTTCTGAGGCCACTTCTTCTCGTTTGCTAAGTGTTGCGGCCCTTATTTTCTCAATGTCAAAAAGCGGATTTGCCAGTGGTGCACCTTTAATAAATTGCAAAAATGCATCATGCAAATCATCGTGAGATTCAGCAAAAATCATTACTTCGCAACCTGTTGCCGTAAGCACCATGGTTGCAAAGCCGTGATATTTACCATTCGTTTGGATCAGTTCTTTTCTCATACCCCACCCCCACACAGCGCATGGGCTGCTTCGGTGGTTTTTTGGGTGTAGCTGATGCGGTTATCAACAATGCGCAGGTTCAGTTTTTTTCGTAGGTCGTTCAGACGCTCGCAGCGAGCCCGGATCACATCATCCGGCAGGGTGTCGCGGTAAAGTTTGCGGAGAATTTTAAGATCACGCTCAAAGCCTTCACTGGCGATCAGGTCGTTGATGCAGTGGCGTTTCATGCGGCGTAAAAACCTGATCTGCTCGATCAGCTTCAGTTTACGTTCATTTGGAGTGGTTACTTTATGTGCTGTGACAATGGACGCAGCAGGCATGGAATTAGTAAAAGCCATTCGATTTGCTCCTGTTTTTTCTCTCTCCGCGCCGTTAGTGGCTCTCTCCTCCGACAGAGAGAGGGTGACCGGCCAATGACCGGCCACCCATCGGAGTACGCTGCCTTCGCTTTCTGTTCTTGGGGGAACCGGCGAAAGTGAGCGTGTGAGAAGGATATGCAATGCGCATTGATGTATCAATTGGCATTGCATGGTTGTAGGCCATTGAGTATCGTCCTACACTTCACATGGAAACTTGTTCTTGGGGGAACGAAAAGTGAAAACCGTCGAATATATGGACGCGGTGAAAACCGCGTATTCACTGACATCTGACTATCAGCTTGCTAAGAAACTTGGCGAAAGCCCCGCAAGGGTGAGCCAATACAGGGCTAAGCCTGTAAGTATGGATGATGACCTAGCAATAAAAATTGCTTACCTTCTAGACCTAAACCCTTTAACTGTGCTGGCTGATGCTCATATTGAACGCGAATTTAAACGCGGCAACGATTCGCTGGTAATGTTCTGGCAGGAAGTCAGGAAAAGTGGCCGAATGGACACAAAAGTGCTGGGTAAAATGGTTGCTTAGCGTTTGCCAAAGGTGATAATTGAAGCGGTAAATTCTGCCTTTTCACCGCTTTAATTATCGCCCTACTCCCCTGTTTTAGTTCAAGTTTTTCAAAACCCCGCTTCTTAGTCTGTATATTATGTTAAATCGAGTGTTTAAGTTAAATAAGCTATCAGCCCAAGCCACCCACCGCTCGTTCATCAGAACTCTCCATCAGAGCCATTTGCTGCTTCAGCCAACAGTGATTCTGTGAACAGCTGTGCCTGAACCAGTTCATCATAATTCATGCGTTGAGAAAGCCGCTGTTTAAACCAATCCGCTTTGCGGTAAAAATCGTTATTCGGAGTAATAAGTAACGCAAAGTCTGCATAGCCAAGGGCTTTAATGAAGCCCTGGCCGCCCGTAACCGGATCCAACTGCTGGAAGCCTCTAATCAGCCGCTCTAACGATTGCTCGCCACCCACTAAAGCAGCCTTATGCGCCAGCTGATATTTTTTAGCCGTAAACTCAGCTCTTGCAGCGGCAATGTAAGTTCGAGCGGCTCCGGCTAAGTGCTGCACAGATAGTAGCTGCCATAGAGCAAATCATGCCTTGGGTTGCCGAGCTGGATTGTGCTGTGTTCCCGATGTTTGTACTTTCTGAGAGGTCTAAAAAAAAACTGTTAGTTGCTGTTGACTATATTTATTCGGCTGGAAATTTCTGTTTTTGATGGAGAACTCGCATTATACGAATTTTTGAACCATCAACCCAATATAAAACAATCATGGATATTTCTGGGATAATGAGTAATCTACCGCGAATTCCATCTCGTTGAACACCCATTAGTGGCTGCTCAAGTAAATTTTCGACTTTGGTTTCGATGAGATCATCAGCTTTTTCAGCTGCAGCTGGATTAAAGCCATAAAGAAATTCGAAAATTTTCTCACGATCATTAAGGGAGGCTTCTTCCCAGAGAATCATCCATGGCCTCGATTTCGGATTTTAGCTTTACGTTCAGCTATTTGAGTTTTAGCTACGTTATGTTCAACGAACACCGCTTTTCCTGAGTCGAACTTCTCAAATGCTTGATTTACTTGTTCAGTTAGCCACGCATCGTGAGATAACGCATTGCGTTGTTGTTCTGCCAATTGTTCAGTGAGCTCACGACAAGCATCGCTAAGAGTTCGGCCTTGGCTTTCAGCCATTTGCTGAGCTAAGCGTTTTATTTCTTCGTCTACACGAAATTGAATTCTGGAATCCATGATCAGCACCTTTATTTGTACGCACAAATGTTAGCACTGACATTATGCGAGGGCAACTACAAAGCGTTAAAGAGGGATTCGCAACGCGTAGAGTTTTCATACTGACGCCGGCTTATTAACGACAATGGCTCCGTAGCCTGTACAGAACTATCACTGACATTGGATAGTATCACTTAACCTAAGCCTTTGATATCCTGATAATCCAATGCCAAACTCTGTTCTTGATCAATAACAGTTCTGGTCCTGTACACTATACTTTTACTTGGACATAAAAGGAGCGAGTTGTGGCGAATGTACCTTACAAACCATCAATGAAACCCAAACGTCAGCAGGTAATTACAGGCGACACCCTGCCCGATCTTGCGCCGGCAGCGATCGCAGAAGAAACCAGTAAACAGAAAATGAGCGGTGCCCAGGCCTCTTTGGAGGTGGTATTGCGGGACATCTCTGAGCGCAGTAACGCGACGATAAATGATCAATCGGTAGACGAGCTAAGCACGCAGCTGCAATCCATCGTGCAAGGAGCATCGCCGGATGATGTGGCCTTATTGCGGAAAGTACTGCTGCGTGAAGAGTTTGAAAAAACCGCTAACCTTGATAGTGGCTCGGATGATGAACTGTTACCCGATTGGCAGGAAAGCCCCTACCCTTATAAAAACCGCCTGCGCCGCAAAAGCTACGAAAAGCAAAAATACAACCTGCAAGTGGAACTGCTGAAACTGCAACACTGGGTGAAGGAAACAGGCGCCAGAGTGGTGATTTTGTTCGAGGGCCGTGATGCAGCGGGTAAAGGCGGCACCATCAAACGTTTTATGGAGCACTTAAACCCACGGGGTGCCCGGGTGATTGCCCTGGAAAAACCCACCCGGGCAGAACAAGGCCAGTGGTATTTTCAGCGTTATGTGCAGCATCTGCCAACGGCTGGTGAGATTGTGTTGTTTGACCGCTCCTGGTACAACCGGGCCGGTGTTGAGCGGGTGATGAACTTTTGCAGTGATCAGGATTACCGCGAATTTATCCGTCAGGCACCCGGTTTTGAGCAAAACCTGGTGCGCTCTGGTATCCATCTCATTAAGTTCTGGTTTTCGGTAACCCGCGATGAGCAAAAACGTCGCTTTATTGAGCGCGAATCGCACCCATTGAAACAATGGAAGCTAAGCCCCATTGACCGGGCATCCCTTGATAAATGGGATGACTACACCAAAGCAAAAGAAGCGATGTTCTTGCATACCGACACGGCCGAAGCACCCTGGATTGTGGTGAAATCCGACTGCAAAAAAAGAGCCCGGTTGAATGCGATGCGCTATGTGCTTAGCCAGTTTGATTATCCTAACAAAGACCTGAAACGGCTTGGCCAGATGGACGCACTCATTGTTAGCCGAGCTACCACGCACCGGGTGCTTCCCTGAAAAACTATGCGGCAGCATCCACAGCCAAGCCAGCTCGGAATAATTGCAGCAGCTCCGGATCGGTAATGCCATTGACAATAAACTGGATGGCAATACAGAACATCACAAGCTCCGGGTTATGCAATCACCGGGCTTGCGTTTACTTCTGATAACGGCGTACCAGAATGACCAGCCCGACGGTAAGGATAACTGCAGGCAACAACCAAAACAGCTCTTTCATACCTAAATCCTTGTGGAAAATTTTAATTTACGGTCTGATTGTATCGAATTGAGCTTCTAAAGCAAGCTGGCTCTTTGCTAAGATGCTGTAATAACAAGCAATTGGACAAATTCATGCATTGGCGTTTTTGGTTATTGGCCCTGTGTTGCTGGCCGTTACTGCTTTGGCAAGGCAAACGGGTACGAAAGCTGGCACTGCGTTTACCGGAGGCAAGCGGTGAGCGTTCAGGTATCCAGGGGCACGGGCCAAAACAGCAGTTGCTGATTTGCGGCGACTCTGCAGCGGCAGGTGTCGGTTGCCAACATCAGCAACAAGCTCTGTCTGGCCAGTTAGTTGGGCTGCTGGCACAACAAGCCGAAGTGCACTGGCAACTGCATGCGCAAACGGGCATCAACAGTGCACAGCTCAGGCAGCACCTGCTGGAGCTGGAAGCAAAACCACTGAGCTGGGTGGTTGTGTCCATCGGAGTAAATGATGTGACCGGGCTTAGTTCTGCCCGCCAATTCAGAGCGCAGATCAATGCTTTAGTGCAGCTGATTAATCAACGATTTTCAACACCTCAGATCATATTCAGTGCCATCCCACCCATGCAGCACTTTAGTGCCCTGCCCGCACCACTGAACCACTGGCTTGGCCTGAAGGCCAGTCAGCTCAATCAGCAGTTGGTCAATACGCTGGCAACATGGCCCAATGCCAGGGTGCTCAGCTCCACCATAGAGCTGACACCCAAGATGCTGGCACAAGATGGCTTTCATCCATCCATTGCAGGCGCCAAACAATGGGCCAGCCTGTTGGCAGCAGAAATACAGCGGCCTCATCACCGCAAGTAAGGCTGCAACAGCGCTCGTACATTGACTTTGGCTTGCAAGCGGGCTGCCAGCAAATACAACCCCCCTATTTTTCGGTGCAAGAAGATCGCATCCGCTGGTGGTGTATGCCAGTAATTGTGCTGCAAACTCAGTGCAGTACCCGCTTCGCGTATTCGTGCTGCCAGATCGCTCTGGCCAAAATCAAACGGGGCATCCTGCTGCAGCGGCTCGCAAGCCAGCTTTACCAGAGCCAATACCCGCAATCGTTGCTCAGCAGCAATCTGCTCACTAAAAAAGCCGATGGTGGTCAGTGCCTTATCCATGCCTGGCTGATCATGCTGCAGGCTGGCTGCGAATAATTGCCGATACGCCTGACTGAACTCCTGGCTGTACTCACGACAAGCACCAAAATCAAGCAGTACCAGTTGCTCTGTGTCTGCGTTGTAGCGGTAATTGGCAAAGTTAGGGTCTGTTTGCACCAACTGAAACTCAAACAGCTCTCGAAAAAGCAAGCAAAAAAGTTGTGTCACTACCCTGTCACGCACTGCCTGCGGCTGAGCTTGCAGGCTTTCTACCGGCATGCCTGCCACGTAACGCATAACCAATACGCCGGGGCGACATAACTCCGTTATAGGCTCAGGTAATAAAAACTCGGGAGAGTTGTTCAGCGCATCTTTAAATCGTTGTATAAAGGCCGCTTCCTGCAGATAGTCGGCTTCACGGCTCAGCTGTGCTTTGGCCTCCTCCAACAAAGTTTGGTAATCCACCCCCTGAGGTAGTAAACCGCTGATACGCAGCAAGGTCGCCACATTATCTACATCGCTGCTGATACTTTGTCGAACGCCCGGGTACTGCACCTTAACCGCTAGTTGCATGCCATTGTCATGCTCAGCTCGATGCACCTGGCCTATTGATGCTGCGGCCATGGGTTTGAAGGTAAAATCAGCGAAATGACGCTGCCAGTCTTCACCAAGCTCTGAGCTTAGCACTGCAGCTAACTGTTTAGGTGGCATCGGATTGGCATTATCACGCAAACGGGCCAGCATATCCGCTAACTCACTGGGCAATAAGTCGCCTGCATCCATTGACAAGAGCTGTCCCAGCTTCATGGCGGCGCCACGCATATGTGCCAGTTGATTGGTTACGCGTTTCATATTGGCTGGGGTTAGCAGCAGTTCCATCCGGCTACCAGGCTCACCTTTCGCAAGGCGTTTAGCTCCCTCGGCCAACATACCACCGGCCAACTTTCCGGCCAAACTGGCAAAACCGCCTAACCGTGCCAGCCGACCGGCTGGTACTTTACTACTGGAAGACATAGCTCTCCTGTTTTAGTATCAGAACATCACTTGTTAAGTACGACCTTAACCGGTGTCTGGCTCAATTCAAAATGGAGTACCTCATGAACGAGTATCACCCCCCGAAAGTCTGGCAACCCAGTACAAATGGCGGAAAGTTTGCCTCCATTAATCGCCCGGTTGCCGGCGCCACGCATCAAAAATCCTTGCCAATCGGAGCGCATCCACTGCAATTGTATTCACTCGGCACACCCAATGGCATTAAGGTTACCATTTTGCTGGAGGAGTTATTGGCCTTAGGTTTTTCAGAGGCTGAGTATGATGCCTGGTTGGTGGATATTGGTCAGGGCGATCAGTTTGGCAGTGGTTTTGTCGAACTGAACCCGAATAGCAAGATCCCAGCGTTACTGGATCGCAGTGAGCCCGCACAACCACAGCGGGTTTTTGAATCTGGTGCTATCTTGCTCTATCTGGCTGAAAAGTTTCAATGCTTTCTGGGCCAAAGCCCAAAGCAGCGTACCGAGATCCTAAGCTGGCTGTTCTGGCAAATGGGCAGTGCTCCTTTTGTTGGTGGCGGCTTTGGTCATTTTTATGTGTATGCACCGGAAAAGTTCGAGTACCCCATTAACCGTTACGCCATGGAAACCAAGCGTCAACTGGATGTGCTGGATCAATTGCTGGCAAGCCGGCCCTATATCGCCGGTACAGAATACAGCATCGCCGATATGGCGATTTGGCCCTGGTATGGCGCTTTAGCGCTGGGACAACTCTATAGCTCGGTTGAAAACAATGCCGCTGAGTTTTTGGATGTGCAAAGCTATACTCACCTCCAGCGCTGGGCTAAACAACTCAATGAACGTCCTGCTATTCAACGTGGACGCTTGGTAAACCGCAACTCCGAGGATGGTAGCACCCTGCCCGAGCGCCATAGCGCCGATGACTTTAAATCGCTCGGCTTCTGATACAAGCTTACAGCCGGCATTAACGCCGGCTTACACCCTAATTTTTCAATTCCACGCTGCTAATTGCCTTTCTTTGAAGAAAAGCTGATCTATGTCAAACTTTATTTAGAGTAATTGCTCTACTTAGCTAGAGCAATTACTCTAATGCGTGTAGGATCTACCTCCTAGAGCCAATTGTAGGCTCAGGCTCAAGGAGTAAAAATATGATTGTAAAACAGATGCTTTGTCTCACCATGGCAACGTTATCAAGTACTGCATATGTTTCAGCAAATGAAACTGCCACTATTGATATGTCCAGCCCAACAGAAGCTTATACGGCTTTTGGCCTAGGTTACGGTAATGACGGTTTTAGTTTAAAAACAATGTTCATGACTTCTAAACCAGGAGATGAACGTAACTCCGGTTTTATCTTTGAAGTAAACGACATTACCGATAAAGACGGAGGTAAGCCAAAATTCTCTGGTATTTCCTCGGACGGCCTATCCCCTCAGTTTAAAGATGAAACAACCAACACCAACTTTCGATTTCGCTACGGCTCTGTAAACACAACCAATGGCATAGGAAAAATGATTGACGCCATTGTGAAAGATCACCCATTTTATGGCACGACAGTTGTAGTGCAGGCGGGGGCTTTGGCAACTATTCCTGTTAGCGACAATGCGTATATCTGGCCCGTGATACTCCTAGGCGGAGTTGTCATGGAGGATAATACGGGCCAATTGGTTGGTGAACATGCGGTAGCAACAAGAAGCAGTGGTATGGATTGGGCCTCAACCATCTTCTCTGCCAAAATCTACGCACGCTACAAATTTAATGATGCCTGGTGGTTACTCGGAGCCTGGACATACACCGATGAGCTGATGGGGA
Organism: Alkalimonas mucilaginosa; assembly: GCF_036327005.1. Lineage (NCBI taxonomy): Bacteria > Pseudomonadati > Pseudomonadota > Gammaproteobacteria > Alkalimonas > Alkalimonas mucilaginosa. The sequence goes on along the minus strand of NZ_JAUGZK010000003.1, from coordinate 93,676 downwards.
AAGACTGGAGTGACAGCATCAGAGATGGCGGCCTTGAGCTAAGCCCACAGCAAATTGAAATTACCCTCGGCTATCAGATTACCAGCAAACAAAACCTGCGTTTAAGCTTTCACTCTTATTCAAAAAGTGGTGGCTCAGACCGAGTATGGCTGGAATACAACTACGCCTTCTGAATTCAGCATTTTCCCGATGCATCTAAGTAGCAAATGAGGTCCGGTATGTTTTTCTTTGAATCTATTCCCTGGTACAACTGGGTGATGTGGCTTGTCGTTCTATGTACTTTAATGGGCTTGAATGAATTAATTCGCGCCAGCAAATGGGCCAGCCTTGGTTTATTTATTGGATTACCGATACTGCTGACACCTGTCTGGCTTTATATGGATAGTGATGTCACATCATGGTTTACCTGGGTAAAAGTATATTCAGCGCTGGCCGGCAGTATCATTTACCTGGTTATTCGATTTACTGATTACCACAAAAAACACCCTTGGTACCTCACTCTGGTGCCTGCCATTCTTGCTATCAATATCGCGGAGGCGGTCCTACGTGAGTTTCAGGTCGGTATCGCTGGCTTTAGCGGCATTGTTGATGGCATGCAGTATATTTCTGGTGGCTGGAACTATGTGAATGGCGTGGCCGGTATTTTGAATATTTTGCTGATATGTGGTTGGTTTGGCATCTTTGCCTACCGAGGTAAACGAGCCGGTGGTATGCGCTACGATATGCTGTGGCCAGATCAAACCCGGTTATGGGTTATCGCTTATGGCGTCTGGAATATCGCTTATGTCTATTCTTGTGCCCCAGGCAATGCTTTTTATTCTGGCGTAGCGCTTAACATAGCAGCGACTATTCCTGCCTTACTATGGGCTAAAGGTACCTGGATGCAAAACCGGGCGGCAACACTAAGTTTTTGGATGATGTGGGTGATGACGTTCCCGTATTTCTTTGCCATTGGCAGTACCTTCAATGTCGCACCAAGCTACAATCCTGCTGCCAACTGGAGCCTGGCTATTCTATCGCTGGCTTTGAATATTGTTTTAGCGGTATGGCAAGTAAGACGCATCATAAAAAATCGTGCTAATCCATTGAAGGATGAAATCTTTCCTGACCAAGCCGATTATCAGCTCGTCAATGCCTATCGCCGATAAGCCGCCACAGTTGCCCACCAACCATAAGTGCCTGGTGGGCCTTTTATAAAAAGGATTCGCATGAAAAAGATTCTGATGATAGGAGTAGTCATTGCGCTGCTACTTCTCTCCCCTGTGTTTTACCTTATCTATGCCTTTACGTTGAAAGGCCCTGTATCGGATGATGTCTTTCAAAACATGCTTCCGGCTATAGTGAACAGCCTGGAGGTGAAAATAGAAGGAGAAGGCAAAGAAACCATTGTTTTTATTCATGGCTACCCCGATAGCCTTGAGCTGTGGGATAAGCAGGCCGCGTATTTTAAACAAAACTATACCGTGGTCCGATTTACACTGCCCGGCTTCGAATTAGAAGACAATGGCAAGCGCTCCCATTACACCATACAGCAGATGCGGATAATTATTGATACCTTTATTAAAGAGTTAGGGCGGGGACCGGTGACAGTAATGGCGCATGACTGGGGCGCTGTCTATGCATCTCATTACCTGAAAGAACATGATTTAGTAAACAGACTGGTTCTCTTCGATATAGGCAGCTTTGGTGATGAAGAAAGACCGGCCATCAATGTGAAATACACGCTTGCACTGGCCATTGCCTGGACTTTACCAGACTCTTTAGGGTCCAGACTAGCCTATTATACCGCAGACAAAATTCTGCAAATTGAACGTGTTGATCCTGATAAATCCATTGATGACCTTAGACCTGATGCGCGCCTTACCTATCCATACTGGCATTTATGGCGATCGGTGTTATCGAAAAACAGCACAGAAGCAATAGCGGTAGAAGACTATGGCACTCCTTTTTTGTTTATGTATGGTAAAGACAAGGAGGTTTGGTTCCATGCTGAAAGCTGGGCGCAACAAGTACAAGAACTTGGCAAGGGACAAATTGAAGTTGTTCCGGGAGGTCACTGGTTTATGCAATCCTCACCGGATTTAGTGAACCAAAAACTGGCAGATTGGCTGCTAATACAGCAACAATAATGACTCTAACCACAAGCTTAAGCGTTTCCACCAACTAGCCCACCACTGGTGGGCTTTGCTTTATTGCTGTTACAGCAACCACTCTATCGGCAACATACCGAGCAAACGTACCCCCAGCCGACGCAAAGCGCTGCTTTCGGGTTCAGTGCTATGCAGCATGGTGCCGCTGCTGGTTGTCTCTTGCCAATAGAGACGATTGCCCTGCCCCAGCTTTACTTCGTATGCGCTAAAGAGCAAGAGATCCCGGAACACTTGCTGCATTTGCTCTGCAAGCTCGGTACTTTGAACGACAAACCCAAGTTCAGTATTTAAATGCGCTGAGCGGGGATCAAAATTAAAAGAACCAACGAACACAGTTTCGCCATCAATGGCGAATGTTTTCGCGTGCAGGCTGGATGCCGATGAAGATGATAATGCTTTGGTTAAACGCTTTTGCTCATCACTGCCAGAAGTTCGCTTAAGCTCAAACAAGCGAATACCAGCTTTGAGCAGAGCTTTACGGTACTTGGCATAGCCACTGTGAACGATTGCAACATCAGTAGCGGCCAGTGAGTTGGTGAGAATTTGAATATCAATACCGCTTTTTGCCAGCTCTGTGAATGCTTGTACACCTGCTTTGGTTGGCACAAAGTATGGCGTTACCAGCAAAATTTGTTGATTTGGTTGGCCTATAATTGCTCTTAATTGCGGCATCAGGTTTTTCTCTTTGCCGCCTCTGTTCAGTACCTTATCAGGACTGTCACTCACCATTCGCACAGGCACCCACTGCAGCTCCAGTTCGTGGTTGACCAATTGCTGCATAAAGTCGCTTTGTTGTACCGCCTGCCTGTAGCTACTGGCTCTTGCACTCTGGGTCGTACTGGCCGGCGCAGGTGCTTTGGAGGGTTCTTTAATCAATCGTTCCGCAGGGTACGAGGCCTGGCTATTCCAGTACAGATCAAAATCTTGGCTCACATCCTGTACAACTTCACCTGCAACCAGCACATCCAGATCGGAGAACACTACATCATCGGTAGCACCAAAATAAGCATCGCCAATATTACGGCCGCCGACGATAGTAAATTGATTGTCTGCAATCAAGGCCTTGTTGTGCATTCGACGGTGCAAACGCGGAAAATCGTAGATAAAGCCAAGCCACTTGAACTGCCGCTGGACAAATGGATTGAACAGGCGAACCTCTACCATCGGATGTTGCGTCAAATGCCATAGTGATTGATCCAAACCACTGGCACCAAGATCATCAAGCAGCAAACGAACCCGGACGCCCCGCTCAGCCGCGTGATGCAATTCTTCAAACAAAAGCTGGCCGGAAATATCGTTTTGCCAAATATAGTACTGTAAATCCAAGCTTTTATCGGCTGAACGAATCAACATTACCCGGGCGGCGAAGGCATCCTGGGCCTGAATTAACGGATAAACGGCACTGTTGCCCGGATGCTGCTGTTGCTCATCATGAATGGCAGTACCCAGCCGGGTTTCCACTGCCTGCTCCAATGATAAGTGGGTACTTTGTTCCATCCCGCGTTTTGATGGCAAGGCACAACCACTAAGCAACATGACAGCAGCACCTGCCAACAACCATGGAAAGCTCCTCATGACTCTATAAAGTTGGCCAGAACAATGTACAACAGTTCTGGGGTAAACTTGCCTGTGGCATGATAGAGCAGTTCTGCTACCGATATGAAGATAAGCTGAATCATAAACAAGCTCCCTGCATAGCTAAGAAGGCTGGCCTACTTCTGGTAACGGCGAACCAGAATAACCAGCCCTATGGTGAGGACCACCGCAGGCAGCAACCAGAACAGTTCATTCATACCTAAATCCTTGTTATTACAATTAATTCGGATTGTATCTGATTTAGCTTTTAAAGCAACAGTAGTCTCCAGGCTGCAATACACGCCAATCATCGTTTCTGCAATGGGCTCAGCGACAGGCGGCATCTTGCTTATGGGGATGCTGGTTTGCAAATGCCAACCACCCCTAGCGGGTGATCCGGATACTCCTCATTGGCGAACACCATGTGTTGCTCTGGAGAGCTCAGTTCACACTGTAAATCAGATAAAGCCTGCTGAAATGCGGAATGAGGCTGTAGGCTCGGGGTAGAGCTGTACCATAATACGTAGGTTTTTTGTTGGTAATCCACAGACAGCACCTGACGGACTGTACTCTGATCCAGCATATTACCGGGCAAGCGCGAACGAATATTTTTCTCTGCAAAGAAAAAGCGCCCCTGAGCATCAGTTATCGCAGAATCACTGTACGCTCTGTCGTAATCAAGCTCACGGTACACTCGCAGACCTGCCAGAGGCTCCCCATTGTTGCTGATGATACCACGAACCTCCGGGCACAAATGTACATCGTACCGCTTAAGCCATCCAAACATACTTGCATTCACCTGCGTTGAAAAAAGCAGCAACCCCAGTGATAGTTTAAGCACTTTGATACTGAAACCTCTACAATAAACTACCTGATACCTTTATTGTTACGATAAGGATCTTGCTAAACATAAACAAGCCCCACTTCGGTTAATTATCACAAGGCTATGTAGTGGCAATCAGCCAGGCAGTAACAACCAGGCTGATTGCATGAGATTTTAGTTACTGGCTTTGCACGACTCCATGCCAGTACGGTAGGTTGATACCATGCCTGAGCCACTATGCTTCTGTAAGGCAGTGAATGCCTGGTAACTGGGGCTGTATGTGATCTGAAAATTCACGTTCAGTTGCAAACCCATATTGCCACAGCAGCTGGAGCTAACCGTTGCATCCTGGCTTATAATACGAAAGCCTTCCACTTTATGCTCCTTGGCAAAAGCCATCAGATGCTCCGCTTTCGCCTGGTAGATGGCCCCGACATCCGCATCAGCTACTACCTGAATGTTTTCAACATAGGTCAGGCTGGCGATATCCATCACCTTGCATTCTTCTTCGTCGGCATTGACGATAAAAGGAGCAAGCAATAAAGCGGCAGACAGCAAATATTTCATGTTTTATCCCTAAAATTAAACGAGTAATGCCATGCAAAACCCCCTGCACCAAAGCAACAGTGCAAGGTGTTCGCACCGGTGTTAACTGCCGAAGATGCTGCCCGACTGGCAGTATCTTCGGGTGATTTGGTTAACTGGCAATGGAGTCTGCCAGACGCTGACGGATCTCAGCTAAGCTCTGATTGATCAGCAGTTCGCCGTTTTCAAAGACAGCTTGTAGCTCACAGTGATTGACATCATGCCAGCTGGCCTGATCTTTCAGATAATAGTCGCCGTTACTATCTTTAAATACAGCGACTAATCCTTTAGCGGAGCGCTTGGTACCATCATCGGTTTTGGGAGCTTTGAAGATTTCCCGATCAAGCCCCGCTACTTTGGCAAAAGTAGCCTTTACGGCAAAACCATCGGTATCACGAGTGACATATTGATAGGTATAACTACCGATACCAAATACCACATTGGTCGAAGCAAATCCTTTGGCCTTAAGACCAGCACAGATAGCTTCAGCACGCTCAATAGTGATGGAGTCCCCATAGATAAGCCCAACATGTGGGTCCAAAATCTTATAGCCTTTTGCGGTTGTGCTACCACCAAACACCTGCCACAAACACTCGATGGCGCCTTTAAATTCCGGACTGCCTGGCTCTGCATCCGGGTCACCACAGATCACTTTAACCGGACAACCTGTATCTGGACGGAAAACCACCTTGCCATCACGCGCCAGGATTTTATCTTTTAACTGCACGGTGAAATCCGTCATCACCTGCCAAAAGTCCCAGGAGTCGGATACGATGCTGACGATCCCTTGCGGATAGATGTCTTCTATCAGACGCCTGAAGGTGTCCAGCTCATTCTCCATGCCACCGGCACACATCACGGAATGTTCTGTGGCCGCAACACTACCACCAACCAATTCATGATCGCTGTTTGCATAATAGTACTGCTCAAGAAAGTCGATCGCTGGAATAGTGTCCGTGCCGGTAAAGCTTAACAAATGAGCGGCACCACTCATGGTGGCAGCTTGCACACCAAACATCCCTCGGAAACTAAAATCATGGCCCTGCCAGTTAACAAACTCAGTACTGCCGTCTGTTTCTGCGGCATAGTGCGTCAGGATCTTTTTGTACTGGTGCGCTGTAGTTGCACTGGTACACATACCCCAGACGTTGGCCGATAAAATGGTTTCCAGGTAATTGGTCAGCCAGAAAAAGCGCTCATCTGTGTTATAAATTACCAGACAAGGAACTTTCAGTGGATACACCGAGCCTTCAGGCAATGCCATGATTTTTACTGGCAAATACCCCAAGTCATGCAATGCAGCAATGTGATCTGTACCAACATTATTTGGCCCCAGATAGTTATTAATCCGCCGCTCAAATGCCGATACCACTTCAGCCTTCGGGCGTTGGAAAAAATCGCGGTTCCAGCTGTCGATCAAAAAGTCTTTGATAAAGTACTGCAACCCAAAAAATACCATTTTATCGGTGTAGGCACGGCGCGTAGCCCGGGCTGTCAGATTGCTAAAGATAATTTGCGTATCATCCGGGTATTGCCGACGGTGATCGACTTTATACCCATCAATTGCGATGACAGGGTTTAACTTCATTTTGTATCTCCTTGTAAAGCCAGATAATTCGTTACATCAGTTACGTGAATCAAACCTGAAGCGTCCGGCTGTAGGCTATCCGTGCAAAACACCTGGTCTATTCCGCTTTGTTGCAACAACGCCTCGTTTGCACTGCCTTCATAGTGCGAAACGATTAAGAAAATCTTTTCTGCCCCTTTCTCTTTCAACTTTTTCGCTAATTCAATAAAAGTCCGGCCGCCGGCACAGATATCATCAACGATGACACAGTGTGCACCTTGCAAATTGTCGGAAAACACCTCGGTAGCAATGATCTTACCATCCCGTACATCGCGGATTTTATCGGCCCGCACCACCGGCAAAGCACCCAGATAAGCAGATAACTCAAATACTTTTTTGTTGGCTCCGGCATCCGGAGAAATCAGGGTAATTTTCCCGGGCAAGCTGGCCAACACTTCAGCGACAAACGCATGGTTTTTTACAACCTTTACCCGATGCAGCAGTGCCGGACAAACATCACTATGCGGGTCAAATACAGTGACACTGGCATAATGTTGGGCATTGATCAGATCAGCGTATACTTTAACCGACAAAGGCTCACCAGGGTTGCATAGCCTATCCTGTCGCGCTCCGGGAAAGTACGGTATCCACAAATCGATCTGCTCGGTACCGGCTCTTTTAAGCGCATCGGTCAGCAGCAACAACTGCATCAGAGATTCATCCCCCTGATAACGAAACAGCAACTGGACCCGTCGAGCCGGTATGCTGGTAAGCCGTACATGGCTTTCACCGGCACCAAAGCTGAATTGTGTAAAGTTGCCCCCTGCCAGTGCAGGCAGTTGATAAAAGTCCTTCTGAATGCAGTTTTCCATACCGGCTCCTAAAAAAGGTCAAATAATACCATCGAACAAGCTATCGACGTAATACTTAATTCAAATGAATGTTAATGTCTTAATGACACATATGGTATGCCTTCTTTTCTGACATTACCAGAGCTTTTCTAGACAAAAAGTATCTAACAACTTTGAAAATAGCCGTGAAATGGCATATAGTGTCTTAGTGACATTAATGAGGTGTTCTATGGCCAGTCTAGATTTTTCTCAGCCGTTATTTACGATAGATAACGTCATGTTTTCTATAAAAAACAATGTATTACATCTGCTTTTAATCCGGCGTGCAGCACCACCTTTCGATGGTTGCTGGAGCTTACCTGGTGGCTTTATTGACATTGAGCAGGATAGCAGTGTGGAAGCTGCTGCTATGCGTAAATTGCAGCAAAAAACTGGCTTACAACCCGGTTACCTGGAGCAACTGGAGGTTTTTTCTGGTAAGGGGCGGGATCCCCGCGGCTACAGTGTTAGTCTTGCTTTTTTTGCTTTAGTGCCCTATTCAGCGGTCAGTAGCAATATAGCAACGGTCTCACAGGCGAGCTGGTGGCCAGTACAAGATATAGCTAGCTTGCAGTTGGCATTTGATCACCAAGAGATCATTCAGCGTGCTCATCACAGACTGAAACAAAAAGCCTTGTACAGCATGTTGCCAGTGTATTGCTTGCCACCGGCTTTTACTGTTGGCCAGCTTAAAGCGGTGATCGAGGCGATTATCGGCAAGGAAATTCAGCGCAAAAGCCTAATGCGACGCATTGAAGCCAGTAATATGTTTCATTTAACCGAGCAAAAAGTTTCATCGGGGGGCAGGCAAGCTCAGCTTTACCAGCTCAAGCCAGGTGTTGACATTACCCACTTCAATCGCAACCTGGGTGACTGATTATTTCGTTACCTGCCGAGGTTTTCGTTTGTTTTCAGCCTGCAGTGCTTCTGGTTTTACCTTGGCAACCAGCAGCATTAGGAATACCACAACAGCAGCGATTATAAAGGCATACAAAGTATCGCTATAATCATGCCCCAGTCGTTGGCTAAAGGGTTCATGCCGAGCTCGCAATACCATAGGGTCAGCTGTTGCAGAAGGTATTGGGATAACTTTGAGTAAAGCTGTTAAGTCATTAGATGGGCGCAGGCGCTCAAAGTAGCTGACTTGCTGTAAGTCCAATTGCGCAAATTTTTGTTCTGTCGTTGTATTGAAACGCTGTTGTTCCTGTTGGCGTGGCAAGTCATCTACATCAGGATTATAGCGTTTCGAAAATAACACGGCGTACCAAAGGGTACCAGATTGATCAAGCGGGCAAGTATAGTAATTTTTAAAGTTGTAGCTAGTGCCACCTCTGCTACTGATGGAGTCAGTAAATTGTATATTGCGACAGCGGCTGCGGGGGACGTTAAATATTTCTATATCAAAGTATTGCTGCCTGGGGTGTTGCATGACATCACTGACGTGCTGCAGAGAGATCAAAGAAAACGGTGCACTGGTCATGTTGATTTGACTGATAAAAATAACGACTGCAACAGAAATATTGATAACAAAATAATGTGCAAAATAGCCATCCTGTTGCCAGCCCGCCCCCTGCAATAGCCTAATCCGGCGCTTAAGCCATAACGGTATACATAACCATGGCAGCAGCCAGGGTAGCCAGAAATCCAGGATTTCCGTTTTAAGTGAAACAAGCCCCAGTTGTATATCTAATACCCAGCGGCCAAGGTTGTAGGCTGCTAACAAAGCAATACTAAAGCCAAGATACGGCAAAAAAAGTTTAATCAGTTTTAATTTAAGTGCCTGCATTGCTTCCATATTTTTGAAACACCTCTGTATCGCCGTGCGAAGAAGATAGGACCTGCAACCAGCGGAGAAAGCCAGCCGTGTTTGGACTGTGCAGCTGTAATCGGTAGTGTTCATCAGCAGGGTTTATAACAGAGGGTTAGTATAACAGTTGTTATGCTAGTAACAACTGTTTGACATTTAATGCGGGCATCTGATACCACAGCTTTATCTGGTATAACGCTGTGGTATCAGACAATAATCAAGATAATCCATAGAGAAGCAGCTTAAAACCGCGCAACACTGCCACGCGGTTATTTACTTGTGCTATCAGAACACAGCACGAACGCTCAGTGCGTATCGACGATCCGTGGTAAAACTCAGCGCATCGGTTCTATCACCTTGTTGATTCATCTGATACTGTGTTTTGGTCTCAGCTTTAAGCAAGTTACTGCCTTCTATACCAACTTTCCAGTTATCATTAATGGAATAGTACAGACTGGCATCCATCATGCCTGAAGCTTTGGCGAAAGCTGGCGCGTATTCTTCTGATTCCCGTAATGTCAGCAGGTACTCAGAGCGCCAGGTATAAGCGAGACGGAATGAGATATCATTGTATTCGTACATACCAACGATATTCATATTTTTATCGGAATAACCCTGCAGTGGCAAGCCACTGAAAACACGGAAGGTATTGCGATTGTCTGCGATACGCTCGCCCGCCTCATTAAAGCCTAATGTGCCTTCTGAAATTTCGTTCGGATCTTCCAGACCACTTTGGTCAATGTAGGTAAAGTTAAACTGCAACCCTAACCCACTCCAGGCGCCTGGTAACATGTCGTAGAATTGAGAGTATGAAAACTCAATACCGCGTAATGTGCCGGAACCAGTGTTTGCCGGGCCATAGGCCGATACATTGTATCGTTCGCCGTTGTAATCGATTGGCAACTCAAAGGATCTGTTGCGGATAATTTTATCCAGCCGTTTGTGGAATACGCCAACAGCCAAAAATCCTGCCGGAGCAAAATACCACTCTGTCGTTACATCCAAATTAATTGAGCTTTCCGGCTTCAGGTAAGGATTGCCAGCCAGTGCTGTGACCGCTATATCATCCAGTCCAACCACCGGGTTGGTTTCTTCATCATAATCAGCCGCAGGGTTCTGCAAACGGCGATTGTAATCCAGATCGAGCAAACTGATATTGCGGGCATCCACCAAGCTTGGGTAATACAATCCTTTCGAGGCAGCAAAGCGTACTACCACGTCATCGGTTACACCAAAGTTTAAATTCAGGCTCGGCAGAAGCGTACTGTAATCAGTCCCTTTCACGGTGCTTAATTGCGACTCACCGGAGGCCAGATCGTAATAGCGTCGATATTCAGGCTGTTGCATCACCTCATTGAGTGAGGTCCCAGGATCGCCACGCTTACTGGCCAGTGGTTGTACAAAAGCGCCGGTCGACTCCAGCTTGTAATTAACATAGCGCAAGCCAATATTGCCTTTCACCGGTATGGGTAAATCAATAAAGTCAAAGTCACCCCGCAAGTACAGCTCTGTACGTTTTTCATTGGATGAGCTGATGTTGTGCGCTGCAAAAGGCCCTTCTACGCGATTCGGTTTATCGGTATAGGGCACATAAACGCCGGTACAGATCCCGTCATTGGCAGCGCTGCTGGTTGCATTGTGCCAGCCATCTCTACAGCCCTGACGCAAGGAGTCGGCGTAGTTTCTGACTAAGTCCATTCTGGGGAATAAGAAGTTGTTGACGTTACCAATGAGTACGTTGCCATGGTAAAAATCAGCAAAATCAACCCGCTCAAACAGCTCAGGACGGTTCACAGCTGCTGCAGCATTACGATCATTCATATCCCAGGGAGTACCAATAGCTGACCAACCCTCATAAGCGGTATCACGAACGGTTAAGTCTTTATCGGTAAAGTAAAAGCCGGTTTTAATGCTGGTAAAGGTACCATCAAGTTCATAGGTGGCATCAAATTTAAAGCTATTGGCTTTGGCTGTATTGTGCTCCTCTTGCTCCATGCCGCTGCCTAAGAACAAGTTCGGTACAGGACCGTTCCAGTCTTCATTAGGAGACCAGCCCGGGGTCAGGATGTTGTCACTTAAAAACTCAACTGTTGGGCGTGAACCACGCATATCCAAAAAATAAGGGGAAACCACATGCACGTGGTTGCCGCGGGTTTGACCGGACATGCTGTAATTATGCACCACTTTTTCAGAGTCAATGTGCTGGTAGTCAAAGACAAGTGATAAACGATCTGTCGGCCGGTAACGCAGATTGAAAGATGTATCTTTTACCGTATTTTCATTGTAATTCCAGCGACTGCGGTAGAAAAATGGTGTTTCCGGACTGACTCCAAGCACAACCCCTGAAGTGACAAAACCATTGTTGGTTGTTAAAGGACGGCCAGTATCTGCATCATCCCGCCAATTTTGCGATGAGCCCATAAAGCTTCTGAAGCCTTGAGCTGCCTGGCCAATTTGGCGTTCATTCCACTCCAGGGATGCCTTTGAATGAATATGTTCCAAAGTAGCTACCAGGGTGTTGTCTGTATTTGCCCACTGCAACGAACTGGTCAGACCGGTTCGCTTGCGGTCATTTTCGGCCGTACTCATATGGATTGCGACCGGCACATGCCATACACTGCCAGCAGGTTGCCCGGGCAGAGCCGGACCATCGACCGGCGAGTCGGGATCAACCCCGGTGATGCCGCCCCACTCGTCCAGTGTTGGAACAAATGAATCACCTCGGGAGTGAAAGTTGCCCAAGCCAATGCCATCACCACGGGTTTTAAACTCAGAGTGTGACGCGGCAATTAAAAAGCCAAATCGGCCTGAACTGGTATCCCAATTATCCGAAAACAAAGCCGAGAAAGAAGGGGTTACTTCTTTACGGAAATCACCGTAATTTGCTTTGGCGTTAAAGGAAATTAAACGCTCATCAGAGTCCAGCGGCTTGCGGGTAATCAGGTTTACAGTACCGGCAATACCGCCGGAGATCAGATCTGACGTTTGGTTTTTGACGACTTCAACCGCCCCCAACAGCTCTGCCGGGAAATCTTCGTAACTCAGACCTCCCCAGGGGTTTGCGCTGAAAGCTCCACGTCCATTTACTTCGGAACGTACCCTGTCCAGTCCACGAACCAACACTCCGGTACCTTCGTCAGCATAATGCTTAGGATCGTCGGATGATGCAAAGCGCTCGATAGTGACACCCGGTACACGCTGCAGAGCTTCAGTAACAGATCTGTCTGGCAAAGCACCAATATCGGATGCTGTGACAAGATCTTTCACCGTATCGGCATAACGTTTCAGATTCTGTGCACTCATTAAGCTGCCACGGATCCCCCGCACTTCGATGACCTCTACTGAATCCGTTACCTCGTCCGCAATGACACCGCTGTCATTTTCAGCCATAACAAAAGCCGGGGTGGCGCCGATAATCGCGGCAGCAACGGCTAAGGTTAACTTGTTACCATTAAATTTTTTTCCTAGCATGGCGTTACTCTCTTCTCTTTATAGTGTCATGGTATCCATCGGGCACCTGCATACAGTGGAATTCCGACAGCATGTACTGATTGCGTTGATCAGTCTGGCTTGCTCTTAGCTTCGACCCCAAGCCCATTGTTACTTTGTACCATGAAGCGCAAAAAGTAAACAGTGATTTTGAGTTTTAGCCATTTATTTGTCTAAAAAAGACGTTTGATGACTTGTGCTTGTGACCTTTTGATGTTACCAAGTAACAATTAAAGTAGCAGTTATGAGATCATTATGGACTCTAAGTATTGTATTCACCGTGCTTTGCTGGCACTGTTATTCGCATATTCAATCCATAGCGTGCAAGCTACAGAGGTCGCTCTGATGCCCTGGCCTCAGCAGGTGGAATGGCTTGATACAGCGCCCTTGCATCTACCTGCAGAGTTCAGTTGGCACTACCCAGAGCAGCACCAGAGGGTGCTTGAACCAGCGTTGCAACGTTTACACCGTCGATGGCAACAGCATCACCCAGAGATAAGTTTTAACCCGAATGCGGCAGTGCTACTGCATCTTCGTATCGAAACTGAGCAGGCTTTTTTCTATCCTTTACCCGACAGCGATGAATCCTACCAGCTGCATATTGATCAGGCTGGGATCCGGCTAAGTGCGCCTACCCATCTGGGCATATTACACGGCCTGGAAACCGTGGCTCAGCTGGTGACTGCCAATAAAAAAATACCTGCTATACGAATCACCGATGCGCCCCGTTTTGCCTGGCGTGGCTTGCTGCTGGATCCTGCCCGTCACTTTCTGCCTGTGTCTACCATAGAGCGCCAGTTGGATGCGATGGCTGCAGCCAAACTCAATGTCTTTCATTGGCATTTAACCGATGATCAGGGCTGGCGGCTGGAGTCAAAGCGTTTTCCAAAATTGCAGCAAATTGGAGGAACAGATGGTTATTACAGCCAGGATGAAATACGCCACATTGTGGACTATGCCGCTATGCGGGGTATACGGGTAGTACCGGAAATAGATGTGCCAGGCCACACCACAGCATTGGGTGCGGCTTATCCAGAGTTTATGTCCATGCCGGGCCCGTCAGAGCCTGAAGTACATTGGGGGGTTCACCCGGCGGTATTGGATCCAACCAATGAGCAGGTGTTTGTTTTTCTACAGCAATTACTGGAAGAGGTCACAACCTTATTCCCGGATCCCTACCTGCATATTGGTGGTGATGAAGTACTGCCGGATCATTGGCAACAAAACCCTGCCATAGCAGCATTCAAGCAACAACACGGCATGGCGGATCATCTGGCATTACAAACCTGGTTTAATCAGCAGTTACTGCAGATCCTGACACCACTGCAACGTCGCATGATTGGCTGGGATGAAATATTAACACCAGAGCTGCCATCCTCAAGTTTAGTTCACTCCTGGCGTGGTCTCGACTCTGTGGTTGACGCCGCTCAGGCTGGGCATGATGTGATTTTATCTACCGGCTTTTATCTGGATCAACCTCAATTTGCCAGCTTTCATTACCGTAACGATCCACTGCCTGAGCCCAGCCCACAAATGCCAAGCAACTACCAGGCCTGGTCAGGCTGGAGTTTTACGATCCCCAGATTACGAGGCGCTGCGGTTACAGGGACCCTTTATCTGGTTTTTATGCAAGATCATAGCATTGAAGGATTCATCGATTTTAACGGCCGCAGTCGCCAGACATTACAGCAGTTGGAGCTGGAAGCAAGTCGGCTGCGCTTTCAGTTAGACACATGGATGGGACCGGTCACCGCAGAATGGATGCTGACAGGGGATCTTAGCGGCGATCTGGTCGTTGGCAATGCCCCCTATGCCGTACATGGCCAGCAAATTGCCTGGTACGAGACAGAACAGCCCTTCCCGACTGGGATAGAGCGACCAGCTTTAACAGAACAAGAGGCCAGCAGAGTACGGGGAGGTGAAATTACCCTCTGGGGGGAGCTGGTCAATGCTGAAGTGATTGATCGCCGTCTCTGGCCTCAGGCATTGGTGGTAGCAGAGCGACTGTGGTCGGCCGCCGAGCTGACCGATGAAAACTTCCTTTATCAGCGTCTGGAGCAATTGGAACCCTGGCTGGCACAGTCTGTAGGCTTACAGCATCTGCAACAGCAAGATGCCGGTTTGGCTGGCCTGGTGCATGCCGATGGCAGAGCAGCGATGCAACAATTCATTCTGGGGCTTGAACCGGCGCATTATTACCATCGTTTGCACGAGCGCTCCGTTCGGCAGCAGTACCACAATCAGGCCCGGCTGGATCGACTGGTTGATTTTCTGCCGGCAGAGAATTATCAGTTCCGGCAACTCGAGCTGTTACTCAGCGCCTGGCAACAAGATAAAGCCATGAGCTTGGAACCATTGCTGCAGCAGTTTGCTCTCTGGCAACAACTACCCGAGACATTGTTGCCTTACTTAACGGATACGCCCCCAGCCAAAGAGCTGAAACCGGTTATTTTGCAACTAAGCAAGCTGGCCAGCTTGGGACTGACGTTGTTGCAACAGCCCGAAGTGACTGCGCAGCAGTTAACCGCAGCACAGTCGCTCTGGCAGGACAGTCGAGGGATAGAAGCGGAATTGGTGATTGCTGCCCATCGCCTTATCCGGCCTTTACTTACCCAAACCACCAGCTCGGTGTGGGTAGCTGCCGGCACTTTCACTGCAGGTATTGAAGGGCCGGCTTTCGGGCCGGATCAACAGCTGTACCTGGTCAATTATCAACAGGAAGGCACCATAGGTCGGGTGAATCAGCAAGGTCAGGCTGAACTGTTGGTCACTTTACCAACGGGTAGTACTGGCAATGGTATCCGTTTTAGTGCAGATGGCAGCCGGATGTTTATTGCCGATTATACCGGCAACCGCGTCTGGCAATATCATACAGCGAGTCAGCAGCTGAGTACGGTGGTGCATCAACCGGCGATGCATCAGCCCAATGATCTGGCGCTGTTAGCACCAGATACGCTGTTCGCCAGCGATCCGGACTGGGCTACAGCGAGTGGGCAATTATGGTTGATTACAGCCGATGGAGACAGCCGTTTACTTGAAACAGGGATGGGCACCACCAATGGCATTGAGGTATCCAGCGATCAGCACTATTTATTTGTCAATGAAAGTGTGCAACGACGTATTTGGCGTTACCGTATTGAGCAACAGCAACTGACCGACAAAACTCTGATAGCAGCTTTTTCAACTGCCGGGCTGGATGGCATGCGAATGGTCCAACCAGGCATTCTGGCCGTAACGCGTTACGGGAATGGCAGTGTTGTTTTGCTCAATCACCATGGGCACTTACTGGCAGAACTGCCACTGCTGCATCGCCGGCCAACCAATCTGGCAATCCAATCAGGCCAACTCTACGTCACCATGCAAGATTGCGGTTGTATTGAGCGACTGGCATTGCCGTTAGTTGAATAAACTCGCTAGCAGGGGCTGATGCCCCTTTTGCTTTCATGGTGCTGCAGATGTGGCTGCTCAACGATTGGCCAGATGGCGCGTGTCAGTTTCCGGTACTGATTGCGCCGGGGATCACTGGGATAAGGCGCTTTTGCATCCAGGTACAACACTTCGGAGGCAATGGCAGCAAATCCCTGATAAAAGTGATTGGTTGATTTGACCACCAGGCCGCGGCACTGCTCTGGCACTATCCCCAGCGCCCGAAATAAACTGGGGTCAAAAGACTGACAACGGTTTGAATTCAAAATCACATCAATGCCATCAAACTGGATCCAGGCACAAGCCCCCATTGGTACTTCACTGCCGCCAAATTGCTGCCAGGCCGATGCCCGCAGTGCTTTAATTGCAACTATCTTATCCACCGGCTCCCCGGCAGTGGCACAACTCTTTCCGCCGAAGCGAAGCGGGATCTCTGCCCCCTCACCTGCTGCAAAACACAGTTGCACCGCCATCGGGTCCCAGATGGTACCAAAGGCAATTCCCTGCAGTTGCTGGCGAATCACCTCACGTAAAATTAAGGTGCCATCCCCGGCAACACCGCCACCAGGGTTATCCCAGACATCGGCCAATACTACCGGCCCGTTGTTTTTGGTTTGCAACCGTCTGACGCCCTCTTCCACCGACAACATTTCCGGCATACTCTTGCCCCGCATGGCGAACAACTCCATACCAAGCTGCTTCGCTAACTGCTGGCTCAGGCTAGGATCATTATCGGTAATAACCAGCAACTGGCTGCCCATTTCCGGTACATCACCTGCCATAAACCCATGGATAACAGAAATGGATAGCACGCCAGGTTGTTGTTCTAACAAACGAATACGAGCCAGAAAGGATTTCATCGGCTCATTGCTGGTGGGTAATACATCGATCATCCGACAATCGAAGCGGCTCATGCAAGGTTTAATATTGCCGCGCACTGCAGCCAATGTCAGTTGTACCAGTTCACGGGCTCGCTCCATAAAATCCAGATGTGGGAACTCTTTAAAAGCAATCAGTAAATCAGCCATCTCACACCGTTTCCTGGTCAGGTGACTGTGTGGATCCAGCTCCGCTGCTATCACTGTATCCGGTCCTACCAAAGCCCTGATCCGGCTTAGCAGGTCGCCTTCGCAATCATCGTAGCCCTGAGCAACCATGGCCCCATGCAAACCAAGGACCACAGCATCTACTGGCAAGGCTGCGGTCAGTTGCTGCAAAATTTCGTCCCGCAGGTATTCGTAACAAGCCCGGTTTACCAGGCCGCCTGGTTCAGCCCAGCTGCAACTGCCTTCAATTAACGTAAACCCCTGGGCTGTCGCCTGCTCCCGACAAGCAATCAGCGGTGCGCTGCACAGAGTCGGGGTTGGTGGGTGCTCCCCCGGCCTGGCGTAAAAACTGCTCTTGAAACTGTCTAAATCTGTAAACATCGGGGAAAAGGTATTGGTTTCTGTTGCAAGTGAAGCAGTAAAAATACGCATCATAGGCCAGGCTCTCCCCGACGGCATGAAGTGGATAATTCTGGGCTGCTCAGCCTGGGCTCTGTTGCTGGTAGCACTTCTTCCCCGTTTTGTTGCATAAAACGTTGTCGTTCATGCCGCAAACGGCGCATGCTACCAAGCATCGAGTGGTGTTGCTTTCGATAGCACAAGCTAACCACCACACCGAAGCAGCCAGCCCCAGCAAAGGCCGGCAGCACCGGGTTGCCCCAAAAAGCCAACCAGTCTGCATGCAACAAAATACTGAGGGAAATACTCATGCCTGCCAATACTGCTGACAGAGCTCCTTGCCAGCGAAACCCTCGCCAAAAGCGTCCTAAGAGTGCAGTCACCGCCAGGCCTGACATGACCGTTGCAATCAAGGCTGTAATGTACCGAATGATATCATCAGAGAGCAGTGCCATGGTAAGTGCCAGCGATGCCACCACGACCAGTGACACCCTGCTTAGCCGAAGCAATACCGTCGGACTAAAACCTGCTGGATAGCACTGCTGCAATAGATCACGAATAAAGATACTAACTGCTGCGATCGCATCCGAGCTGGCCGATGACAAAGTGGCAGAAACACCTGCCAGCAACACCAGCATGGCTATCATAGCCGGCAGTACTGTGACCGCCATGGTCGCAAAAGCAAATTGATGATCAGCCAGCTCAGGAGCACTTTGTCTGGCGGCTATTCCGATCATGGCTGGCAAAGCTGCAAAAAAGAGATACAACAAACCTGCCAGCATAAAAGCTCGACGCACTGTAGTTACCGAGCGAGCAGAATAAATGCGTTGCCGAAATGATGGTGTCGCCATTACCCCCAGCGCAATCACTGCTGCCAGTGATATCGCCGGAATCACACCAATATGGCTCAGCGCCTGCCAACCGGACTGACTGGCAGGCACCTGGGCAGCCAAGGCGACAACACCTCCGGCTTGCACACTGATCAACAATGCCATCAGTACAAAACCGGCAAACAAGATGATGGCCATGATGGAGTCCGTCCACACCACAGCACTGTAGCCACCAATCACAATGTAAAGCGTAAAAGCAACAGCAATAATCAGTTTGGCCACATTAAGATCGACCCCGGTAGCCCAGGCTAAATACAGTGCCCCACCAATAAGATGAGCGCCCAGCCAACCTAAAGAAGCAATAAAAATTAATACCGCAAATAACAAACGAATACGCGGATGCGCGCCGACATAGAAGGCTAACTCTTCACTCATGGTCATAAAGCCGTATCGACGTACCGGAGCAAATAACCAGGCAGTCAGCAAAATACCGGTCGCTCCACCTAAACCATACAGCATACCCGCCCAGCTGTTGGTGTAAGCAAAACCAACGGCCCCCATGCTGGTACCGGTTCCAATCATGGTGGCAACTGTGGTGCCCAGGCTCAGCCGAGTAGAAACATTGCGACCTGCCAGCAAAAAATCATCACCGGTTTTCTGTCGCCGGGCCAGCAAGCAGCTCAGCCCAATAAGGGCCGCCATATAAAGACCAAACAACAAATAAAAAGTTGTAATGTTCATGCGCTACTCCAGCCCTGCACCATGACATCGCTGTCATTTGCCAGTTATAGTTCCTGCTTAAAACAAGTAAGATCTACCTCTACTTTACAATCGACCACCAAGTCTGTTACTGCGCAAATTCGGGCCGGCGGCGCATCGGCAAAGTACTCGGCAAAGACTTTATTGAAGGAGGAGAAATAACGGGCATCGGTCAGGAACACCTTCACATGCACAATATGATCTTTGTGAAATCCCGCCTGGTGCATGATTTCCAGACAGTTCTCAATCGCCAACCGCGATTGCTCCACAATACCACCCTCCACCACCTCACCATCACGCATCGGTGTCTGTCCTGAAACATACAACCAACCACCTGCCGCAACGGCTTTGGCAAAAGGCAAGGCTTGGCCTCCGGTACCGGTATTGCCTTCTGTACCATAACGAATAATCGACATCGTTTCTCCTGTTAATCCCCTAAAGGTTGCCGTTCATCACCGCCCCTGTGGCTATCAAGCGATAACTTGACTCTGCGCAGTTTGTCGCGTGACCGACGCTTATTCTGCTTGGCTAACTCTGTTGCCAGCACATCAATAACCGCCAACATGGCATAGCGCGACGCTGAAGGTTTGTATATGTAGTCGGCTTCCGGTGCTTGTATTGCCAATAAAAGATCGGCTTCTGCTGCCAACGGCGAACCAGGCTTGGTTATCGCAATGACTTTGGCGTCGTATTGCCGTGCAATTGCCGCTGCATCAATGATTTCCGGGGTATTGCCTGTGAGCGAAATCACAACCAGTACATCTGTTGGCTCTACCGCTGCGGCGACCATCCGGCATAACAACCCATCCTGATAACTGCTTACTGGCACCCCAAAACGAAATAAACGATTTTGCATTTCCATCGAGCCAATGGATGAGCCGCCCCCCATACCGAGACAAATCACCATCCTGGCCTGCAGCAACCACTCTACAGACTGGTGCACGGCCTCATCATTCAATAATTTACGGCTGGCATCCAACGTGTTTTTGATGGCCTCATACACCCCTTGAATACCATCCAAATCCGGTGTTTCTTCCACAAATCGCTGGCCAACAGCCAGCGATTGCGCCAACTTTACTTTGAGTTGCCGCACATCCTTGCAATCTACACTGCGGGCAAAACGCGTCACTGTGGCCTGACTGACACCGGCATTGCGTGCCAAAGCCGCAATATTTAACTCAGTAGCGGCACGCACATCGTTCAGAATAAGCTGCGCAACTTTTTGTTCGGAATCACTTAACTCAACAAAGCGCTCAGATATACGTGATAAAATATCAATCTCAAATGTCATTAAGCAGTTTTTCTCAAATTAAAATACTACAAAATCCATAGATAGCATGGCATTTACATCAGATACTTTGTACCATTCAATTTTAAAAGTAAACAGCTGTAACAGATAATTTATGTTTTGCGCTTACCAATGGAGTTGTCATGAAACACAAAGCAGATTTTGCCCGCACAGCATCCAAGCCAGTCAGCTTACTGGCCGAACAGCTTCATCTGCCGGCAGCCATTATCCGGCAATCAGCTCTGCACAATAATATTCGATGGATGCAACAGTTTGCAGATGCTGCCAATGTGGCTCTGGCCCCTCATGGCAAAACCACCATGACGGAAAGCATCTTTAAACAACAACTGGCAGCCGGGGCCTGGGGTCTGACGGTGGCCACGGCCTATCAGGCGAGGGTCGCTGCCCGTGCTGGCGCGAAACGCATCATTATCGCCAATCAACTGGTAGGTAAAGCCAATATGGAGGTTGTGGCCGAATTATTGGCACAGGGCACTGAGCTGTATTGTTGCGTTGATAATGCAGACAATGCGGCAAGCCTGGCTGGCTTTTTTAACAGTAAGCAGCTTAATCTGCCATGTTTGGTTGAACTTGGTACTCCGGCCGGGCGTTGTGGTCTGCGCGAAATCGAGCAGTGCCTGTCGTTAGCCAACTGCATCCATCAACTGCAGGGACTTCATTTGGCCGGCGTCGAGTTTTATGAAGGTGTGGCTAAAGATGAAGCCAGTGTCCGCCTTTGGATCCAACAAGCCAGGCAACTCTGCTTACAATTGCTGCAGAGTAACATTGAAACCAAAACTGCTCTGCTAACCGGAGCTGGCTCAGTTTGGTACGACGTGGTCGCCGATGAATTAATCAATGTACAAGCTGAAACCGGCATTCAGGTTGTACTCAGACCTGGCTGCTACGTCAGTCATGATCATCAATTGTATGCCGCAGCTCAGCAACAGGTTCAGCAACGCAGCAAATTAGCGCGGCAAGTTCCTGGCGATCTGCAACCGGCGCTGGAAGTTGCCGCTTATATTCAGTCTTTACCAGAGCCCGGCCTGGCAGTACTTGGGCTTGGCAAACGGGATATTGCCTTTGATGCCGGCATGCCTCAGGTACTAAAAATCTACCGGGATGGCAGGCAGTTGCCCTATGATCTGAGCCAGTGCGAGAGCAAAAAAATAATGGATCAGCATACCTATTGGTACTATCCGGCCGAACTGCAACTGAAAGTCGGTGATCTGGC
Source organism: Alkalimonas mucilaginosa (assembly GCF_036327005.1). Lineage (NCBI taxonomy): Bacteria > Pseudomonadati > Pseudomonadota > Gammaproteobacteria > Alkalimonas > Alkalimonas mucilaginosa. The sequence goes on along the minus strand of NZ_JAUGZK010000003.1, from coordinate 71,808 downwards.
TCTTTTAGGCAGTTCACACCCTTGCCTTACGTTCGACAAGTGGCGCACCATCTGGCTGGTGGATGATGAATACCAACTGCTTGAAGCGATGGATACTTATTTCTAATGCCGACAGTGGATTTAAAGAACAGGTGCCATCAGATAAGCGGCGCGTGACAAAGCCCTGAACAGCAACGACTTCTGTTCGATTTCCTCCACTGTCATGGTGCGGGAACGCCCGAAGTCCTGCAAGAAGATCTGCTCCAGTTGTTGGTTGGGCTCTTCGCCACCAATCAGGGCCGTGATCTCAAAGTTCAACCGAAACGAACGATTGTCCAGATTGACTGTTCCGACACTGCTGACATGATGATCAACCAGAAAGCTTTTCGAGTGCAACACCCCATCCTGATAGCGGTAGATATCGATGCCCAGCTCAATTAATGGGGCAACAAACGCATAGGCGGCCAGATAAACCAGATAGTTATCAGTACGCTCGGGGATCAGGATACGCACATCAACTCCGCGGAGCGCTGCCAGCTTTAAAGCAGATAACACCCCTTCATCCGGAACAAAATACGGACTGGAAATCCAAAAGCGCTCCACGGCACTGTGGATCATATGCTGCATCATCAGGCTGGCAGTTTCATGCCGATCTGCCGGGCCTGAAGGCAGGATAAGTACTGGCAGATCGCGCCGTTCAGCGACCACCGGCTCCCAGGTTAATTCAGGAATCACCTCGCTGGACCAGTACCAGTCTTCCACAAAGGATAGTTGCACACTCATCACTGCTGGTCCGGTGATTTTTAAATGGGTATCCCGCCAATGACCATACCGCAAACTTTGGCCCAGGTATTCATCACCTATATTCGCCCCGCCAAGCCAGGCATGTTTGCCATCCGTAATCACCAGTTTCCGATGATTACGGAAATTCAGCTGAAAGCGGTTGCCTGGCCCTTTGGTGGAATGAAAAGGCCGCACCTGCACCCCTGCCTGCTCCAATTGACGCAGATAGTTTCTACCAAGCCGGTAGCTGCCGATTTCATCATACAGCAGATAGACAGGAACACCTTGTTGCGCTTTCTCGATCAGAGCCTGCTGAAACTGACGGCCAATAGCATCATTACGGATAATGTAATACTGAGCCAATACATAGTGTTCCGCTGCGCGGATCCCGGCAAAGATGCTATCAAACTTCTGCTGCCCATCAATCAGATATTCAATGTCGTTGCCGGTTAAAAAAGGCATCTTAGCCAGAGACTCAACCGCTTGCATATTGCCGCGAATGCGGCTGTTTTGCAGCTGAAAACGATCAACCGTCGACATTTTCAGTTGGTGTTTCAGCCACAGATCCGAGTCCGTTTCACGCCGGGAAATAACATAACCCTGGAACTTTTGCCGACCAAAAATCCAATACGCCGGTACAGAAACATAGGGAAAGGTATTAAGCGAAACAATCCAGGCGATGCTACCCTGCGATGTTCGGGAAGACATCAAAGCATCCAGCGAAGATAAAAAACCCATGATATGAAACATCAGCAGAATAGCTACGGCAAAACGTCGTCGTTTACTCAGTACCAGAGGGCTTGGCAGAGCTGGTAAAGGCTTACCCGCAACCTGGCGGATCAAAGCTGATATTTTTTTAAACATGATTGCTAATAGCGTATCCCGGGCGTTGTGACAAAGCGATACTATAGCAACAACGCGGTCAGGGCAACCGCGTGGCAAGAAACAAAACTCAGGCAGATTTTCGCAGAGATTGATGCGCCAATGGCCTTAGCCGGGAGTTTAAGACACGCACTACTGAGCCTGCAACAAGCGCTTTGCCAGCCAGGTTTGTTGTGCTGTTCAACAACATACACTCGGCACAATCGCCGTCGGTTTGCAGCACCACAACCTGCACCAGTTGCTGCCCCACCAATTCGGCTAATTGCATTGATTGTACCGCTTTCGTATTGGCAATATCAGCAAAATACCAGCTTTTGTGTCCCTGCGAACGCATAAACTTCAAGGCGGCCAAAGCGGTCAAGGTAAAGTAAAGCTGCTGCTCTGAAGTAAGTGCAGTCTCGGCCAGGGTCTCCAGCAATTGCCAGTAATGCTCTGCGTCTTGCATGGTGAAGGCTTGCGTTGATGCCGGCAACTGCAGCAGGTTTGCTGCGAAAGGCACCGGGAATGCCAGTTCAGCATTGATATCCAACACCAGCTGATTACGCTCGGTGCAATGGTACCAGCTCCAGCTTTCGGTGGGTGACAACATACAGCATCCCTAAGGTATTAGAATTATTGATCATTTGGTGTAATTATAACAAGTTATGATCAAAGTGAAATTCGAATTTCTTCTAATAAAAAAGGATCCTGCCAGGATCCTTCTAAGGATGAAAGATCGACTACAGGCTGTCGATGATCTCGGTCAGCAAGCTGGGCCCCCGGTAGATAAAGCCGGTGTAGCATTGCACCAAGTTTGCCCCTGCAGCCAGCTTCGCTTTGGCTGAAGCACCATCAACAATACCGCCAACACCAATCAATGGAAAGTCATTCCCCACCGCCTGCCGCAATTGTTGCAACACAGCAGTACTTTTTTGCTGCACCGGCAAACCACTCAAACCACCCGCTTCATCGGCATGCTTTAACCCTTGTACCAGGCTACGATCCAAAGTAGTGTTGGTAGCAATAGCGCCATCCATTTGGTTACGCAACAAAGCCTCTGCCACCTGCTGCACTTCGGCGCCATCCATATCAGGAGCAATTTTGACAAAGATGGGCACATACTTATCAAACTGGGCCTGTAAGTCCAATTGTTCGTTGCGCACCGTTTGCAATAAATCATCCAGGGCCTGACCATACTGCAAATCACGCAAACCCGGTGTATTGGGGGAGGAAATATTGACAGTGATGTAACTTGCATGGGCGTATACCTTGCGCATGCAGTGGACGTAGTCGTCTTTACCCTGTTCATTGGGCGTATCTTTGTTCTTACCTATATTGATACCCAGCACCCCCTGATACTGTGCCTTTTTTACATTCTCAATCAGGTAGTCGACGCCTTTATTATTAAAACCCATACGATTAATAATGGCCTGAGCTTTAGGTAACCGGAAAATCCTTGGTTTATCATTACCTTGTTGTGGCCTTGGAGTGACAGTACCAACTTCAATAAAGCCAAAACCCATTTGACCAAAAGCATCAATACATTCAGCGTTTTTATCCAGACCTGCAGCCAGGCCTATCGGATTATCAAATTGAATACCCGCAACGGTCACTGGTTTGGATGCCAATTGCTGTTGCCAGGTCCGCGCCAAAGGGGTATGCGCAAAGCGCTTCAGGGTACCCAGTGCAAAATTATGCGACCACTCCGCATCACAGGCAAACATCATACTTCGGGCAAAGGGATAAAACATGGCGATGGCTCCAGGTGTTTCGTCAGCAAAAGAAACCCCGGCATCTTGGTGTAGTAACCAGGAGTACCGGGGCTATCTGGGTTTAACCTGTAGGGTAGTTTACCCTGTTGCTTCAGGATTGAACAGGTTCACAGTGATGGCTCAGCAGCATCAGCTCACGCAAGGCCACAGAGAATTTAGCAAACTCATGGGTCTTGGTTGTCTTGAACTCAGCCAACATCATACGCCAACGCTCCAGCAAGGCATCGTGCTCTGTCAGCCAGCTTTCAATCACAGCTTCGGCATCGCAAGCGCCACCACAACTGCGCACTACGACAGCGGCCATGGAGCGTTGCTGCCAGTCCAACTCTTCACGGTAGCTGGCACGTGCCAGGGCCTGCCAGTGGTTGGCAACAGGTTGCTGCGTAATTTGCTCCAGGAACCAGTGCAGATCCAGCCGGTCGCCCAGCTTGAAGTAAATTTCCGCAGTCAATGGCAGTGGCGTTTGCTCTGCATCCGCCACCTGAGCAATATCCATTACCGAGAATACCGTACTCAGATAAGCCAGGTAACGAGCAGTATCAGCCGGCACCCCTTTGTCCTGGTATGTTTTCAGCTGTTGATCCAGTTCAGCCATCTCTTTGGCAGCCATAAAGCGTGGCAGATTTTCTGACACTTCTTTAAAGGCTGGCTTAAAGAACGCCAGTGTCTGCTGAATATCCAGTGCTTTATTGCGATGGCGCAAGAACCAGCGTGTAGCCCGACGCATGGTTCGCCGAAGTTGATGCAATAACTTGGTTTGCAGACTGGCCGGGATCTTGTTATCCAAAGCACGCAGCGCATCCCAATAGGTTGGAATATCGAGTAAATCACGTGCCATCGCATAACAAAGCATCAACTCTGCCACACTGCTGCCGGTTTCTTCACTCATCCGCTGGGCGAAATTCGGCCCCATCTCATTCACCAGTTGGTTGGCCAACTTGGTAGCAATGATTTCGCCTTTCAGCGGATGTTGCTCCATTTCAGCACTGTACTTCTTCTGCAGTACTTGTGGGAAAGCAGCAAACAACTCTTGCTTGAAGTATGGGTTCTCGTAAATCTCAGGCAGAACCAACTGCTCTTTTAATACCATCTTGCCATAGGCGGTCAGAATAGCGAGCTCAGGGCGGGTCAGCCCCATGCCTCGTGCCATTCTGTCAGACAACTCATCATCCGAAGGCAAGAATTCCAGCTCACGGTTTAGCTTGCCCTCTTTCTCCAGGGTATGGATAAAACGGGTGTATTCCTTCAGTTGATCAGCACCGAGCAAACCGGAAATAGAAATGCTTTCAGTCTGCAGATAACAGTCTTCAATAACCAGACGGGCGACATCATCAGTCATATCTACCAGTAGCTTGTTGCGCTGCTTCAGTGTCAGATCGCCGGCTGTCACCAAAGAGTTCAACAGGATCTTAATGTTGACTTCATTGTCTGAGCAATCTACCCCACCAACGTTATCAATAAAGTCGGTATTGATGCGACCGCCATTGGCAGCAAATTCAATGCGGCCGCGCTGGGTTGCACCCAGGTTACCGCCTTCACCAAAGATCTTGGCTTTAAATTCATGGCCATTTAGACGCAGTGCTTCCGTGCCACGGTCGCCAACTTCGGCATGACTTTCATCCGTAGCTTTCATGTAAGTACCGATACCGCCGTTCCAAATCAGATCGACCGGCATGGCCAGACATGCACGAATCAACTCGGTTGGCGTCATACTGGCTTTGCTGGTACCCAGCATCTTTTTCATTTGTGGGCTTAACTTGATCGACTTGGCACTGCGTAAGAAGACGCCGCCACCTTCCGAAATCAAAGATTTGTCGTAATCATCCCAGGTCGATGAAGGCAGTTTGAACATACGTGCACGTTCTTGGTAAGAGCTGGCAGCATCTGGTGTAGGGTCAATAAAGATGTGCATGTGGTTAAAAGCAGCCTGCAAGCGAATGTGTTTAGAAAGCAGCATGCCATTACCAAAGACATCCCCCGCCATATCGCCGATGCCGACACAGGTGAAATCAGTGGTTTGACAATCCACCCCAATTTCGCGGAAATGACGTTTTACTGACTCCCAGGCACCCCGGGCAGTGATCCCCATACCTTTGTGATCGTAACCATTGGAACCACCGGAAGCAAAAGCATCCCCCATCCAAAAGCCATACTCTTCAGAGATGCCATTGGAAATATCAGAGAAGGTAGCCGTGCCTTTGTCGGCCGCAACAACCAGATAAGGATCATCTTCGTCCAGCCGAACTACATCTTTTGGTGGGACAATCTCACCTTTGACAATGTTGTCGGTGACATCCAGCAAGCCACGAATAAAGGTGCGGTAGCAGGCTTTCCCTTCATTGATGAAAGCTTCACGACCACCGGTTTCCGGCAGTTGCTTACAAACGAAGCCGCCTTTGGCACCCACCGGCACAATCACGGTGTTCTTTACTTGCTGTGCTTTTACCAGGCCCAGTACTTCGGTGCGGAAATCTTCGCGTCGATCTGACCAGCGTAAACCACCGCGGGCAACCTTACCAAACCGCAGATGCACACCTTCAACCCGAGGTGAATAGACAAAAATCTCAAAAGCAGGCACTGGTAATGGAATTTCCGGGATCAGATCCGGTTTTATCTTCATCGAGATGTATGGTTTTTCCTGCCCTTCTGCATCCGGCTGGAAATAGTTGGTACGCAGCACTGCATGCACAATATCGACAAAACGACGAATAATACGATCATCATCCAGGTTGGCTACATGTTCCAGCTGATCGGTAATTTGCTGCTCCAGCTTCTCAATCGCTTTCGCTGTTACCTTGGTTGATGGTGAAAACTTACTATTAAAGAGCTCAACTATCAGTCGGGCCAACTCCGGGTAACGACTGAAGGTGCTCTCAATATAGCTTTGGCTGAAAGTACCACCGATTTGCCGTTTGTACTTGGCAATAGCTCGCAGCAAAGCAGCTTCACGCCCAGACAAACCCGCAGCTAAAATCAAACGGTTAAAACCATCGTCTTCCAGGGCGCCGGCCCAGACTTTGGCAAAAGAACTCTGGAAATCCTGCTGAGCCTGATCAAAGTCGTTTAATAACTCGCAGTTCAGTTCCATGGTGAAATTCAGGATCCAGCTGACAGCACCATCCGGCGTTCGTACCGGATACGGTGTTTCACCAATCACCCGCAAGCCAAAGTTCTCCAACATTGGCAACACATCCGAAAGATGAATCGGCTTGTCTTTGTGAAACAGATTCAGGCGTACTGCTTTGCTGTTGCTTTTCTCTTCCTGTGGTTGATAGAACAACATCTCGAGGGTATGTTCTTCGTTCAGAGATTCCAGCTTGCCGATGTCCACCAAGGCATCATTTGGCAACATCTCTTCTTTATAACCACGAGGGAAAGCATTGACGTACTTACGGGACAACTCGCGGCCTTTGGCTTCACCATAGACCCCAACCAGCGCCGACTCTAACTTATCTTCCCAGGTCCGGGCCGCTTCAATCAGATTGCGTTCGATTTCTTTCACATTCAACTCGACATGGCTATCGTGGATACGAATAATGTAATGAGTGCGGGCCAGTACCGACTCGGAAAAGAAGGTTGTAAACTCAACTGGCTCATCGGTTTTCAGGAATTGCTGGAATATTTGCTGTGTTTCTTTACGTAATTGAGTGTTGTAACGCTCACGCGGTACATAAACCATGGCTGAAACAAAACGGCCAAAGGTGTCTTTACGCATAAAGACCCGGGTCATATCCCGTTCTTGCATCTGCAATACACCGGTTGCCACTTCAAGCAGGTCGTCTGGACTGGCTTGAATCAGCTCATCGCGTGGATAGGTTTCCAGAATATTCAGCAAAGCCTTGTAGGCATGGGTACCAGGCGTAAACTCCGACATCGCCATAACCTGTGACAACTTGGATTTTAGCAATGGGATATCACCGGCACTGTTGTTGTACAACGTTGCCGAGTACAGGCCAATAAAGCGATGCTCACCGGTGACTTCGCCTTTGTCATTAAACTGCTTGACACCAACATAATCGATGTAAGCCGGACGATGAACCCGCGACTTATGATTGGTTTTGGTCAGAATCAACAGCGAATCATCCAATGCCTGGTGGCGGGCATTTTCCGGCAATTCAGACAGCATCAAATCTCTGGCATCGGCCCGGCGCATCAGGCCAAGCGCAGTATCGGTTATACCTTCAATGCGATAATCACCTTTGACCGGTTTGATTTTGTATTCGCGGTAACCAAGGAAGGTAAAGTTATCTTTCACCAGCCAGTGTAAGAAATCGATGTGGTCTTTACGCTGGTTGCTCAGCGCCTTGTCACTGCTGGTTGGCAACTCGGCAATAACAGACTTCAGCTTCTCACGGACCACTTGCCAATCCTGCACCGATAAAGTGACATCTTCCATCACAGAGTGCAGCTCAGAGGTCAAGTTATCAATGGCCGCCTTATCGGTCTGGCGATCAATTTCAATATGAAACACCGTCTGGCGGGTATCGGCCTGGCTTTTGGCGCCCAGCTTATGGAAGTCTTCAATCGCGCCTTCCGCAGTGCGCTTGGCTTGCAACGGCAAATGGACAAAGAAATGAGCCGAAATATTCTGACGAGTCAGCGCCATTCGTACCGAATCCACCAAAAAGGGCATGTCATGCACCACAATTTCGACGATGGTATGTTTGGACTCCCAGCCGTGCCGGCTAATTTCCGGATTGAACACCCGGATCACAGCCCCATCCTGGTGATGGTTATTAAATGTTTTCCAAAGGCTTAATGCAGCGCCGTACAGATCACTGTCATTACGGCCAATCAAATCTTCTGAAGCAATGCTGCCATAGAGAATAGAAGCAAATTTTTCGACCAGAGCAGGTTGCTCTTTCACTTTCTGTTGAATAAGTTTTTTTACGTTTTGTAATAGTACAGAGGGTTGACCATCTATCAGTGCCATTTTCATATCCTTTATTTACGTCATGACGCCAAGGGCATGATTCAACTGCACACGATTGTGCGCGTTAGCTGCGAAGTGTAGTCACTATTGTAGCCATTTTCGAGCTTTATTTCAGTGTTTTAGACTGGTGCAACCAGTGACGGCAACTGTTGATGATAACTTATGCACTTCCCTTAAATAGAAAATGGCCTTTCGGCCATTTTCGTGTTTAGTCATGCATAAACTTTTTTTGGCTTATTTATTCTTTGGCCAGAAAAAAGCAGCCAGCGCTGGCAACACCAGAATGGCTCCCAACATATTCACCAGGAACATAAAAGTCAGCAAAATACCCATGTCGACCTGGAATTTCAAAGCCGAGAATACCCAGGTACTCACCCCAATCGCCAGCGTAATGCCTGTAAAGAGAACAGCACTGCCCCGCTCTTTCAATGCTTCGTAGTAAGCATCGCGCATTGGTACACGATCTTTGAGCATCTGACTCATGCTGGATACAATGTAAATACCATAATCCACCCCGATACCTACGCCCAGCGCTATTACTGGCAAAGTCGATACTGTCAGGCCAATCTGCAGTAAGGTCATTAAAGCCATCGCCATGGTCGATACTACAAAGAGTGGGATTACCACAGCAGCAGTTGCCCGACCAGAGCGAAAACTTAACAAACAGAGGATAATGACAGCACCATATACATAGAGCATCATTGGTCGCTGTGCTGCAGCCACTGCCTCATTCGTTGCTGCCATTACTCCCGCCGGACCAGATGCCAGCATAAAGCGTGTATCCTCATCCCCTAGTTCACTGCCGTACTCTTTCGCCGCTTGCACCACCCGGGCCAACGTCTCGGCTTTGTGGTCTTCCAAAAACAGCATAACTGGCATTACTGAACAATCCCGGTTCAGCAAGCCACTGCTGGTTTCTACCTGAGCGGATGCCTGCACCAAACTCTGGGTGTTGCGTGGCAATACCCGCCATTTCACATTACCTTCGTTGTAACCTGCATTGATGGTTTTCGCCACTGAAGACAGTGATACTGCAGATTGTACCCCAGGTACATTTACCATCAGCCATTGGAAATGATCTACCCGTTGCATAATGTCATGATGGGTACAGGCATTCGGTATAGACTCCACCATAATATTGATGTAATCCACCGAAATCGCAAAACGATCAGTAATAAGGAAGGTATCCTGATTGTAGCGGGAATGCTCATGCAAAGCAGGGGCGCCGGCATGCAAATCACCGATTTTTAACTGTTGGCTTTGGATGCTTGCCGCGATAAAAAGCAGGGCTGTAACTGCCAGCACCACTGCGGCTACCGGTTTAGTTGCCACCGCAGACAACTTGTACCACAACTTATCAGCAGTAGGATTACCAGCTGCAGCACGTTGCTGATAAGCTTTGCTGAAACGTACGTAAGACATCAACACCGGCAATAAGATCAGGTTGGTCAGAATAATGACCGCGACTCCAAGACTGGCAGTAATGGCCAGTTCCCGGATGACGCCAATCTCAATGATCAACAGGGTTAAAAATCCAACGGTATCAGACAGCAATGCCACACCACCAGGGACCAGCAATTTACGGAAGCTGGCCTGAGCCGCCGTTTTCGCATCCAGGCCGGATGCCACCCGCTTCCCTGTGGAGTTGATCATCTGCACACCATGACTTACGCCAATGGCAAAGACCAGAAAAGGAACCAGAATTGACATCGGATCAATGCCAAAGCCAATCACCGACAGCAAGCCCATTTGCCAGATCACTGCAATCAATGAACAGGCTATTGGCAGCACCGTCAACATCAAAGAACGTGAGAAAAAGAATACCATCAGGGATGTGATAGCAATGGCGATAGCGAAAAAAGTCAGTACGCCTTTGGCGCCATCTGCTACATCCCCCACCATCTTAGCAAACCCAATGATGTGTACACTGACCTGCTCAGTTTCAAACTGTCCACGAATTTGCTCTTCAAGGGTTGCGGCAAAAGCAATGGTATCAAGCCGCTCATTGGTAGAGGGATCTATTTCCAGCAACTGAGCGTTGATCATGGCGCAACTAAAATCATCCGCCACCATGCGACCGACGATACCAGCCTTTTCCACATTCTCACGTACTCTTGCCAGACCGCGTTGATCAGGCACAAAATCTGCCGGTATCACCGGTCCACCGGCAAAGCCATCTTCCACCACCTCCACAAAACGGGTGCTTGGACTAAACAAAGAGCGTACCTGGACCCGGTTAACGCCCGGAATGTAATACAACTGATCATGCGCCCGGCGCAGGCTATCGAAAAAATCCGCATTAAAAATAGTGCCACTGGCATCGCACATCGACACCAAAATATTGTTGGCACCTCCGAAATCCTGCTCGTGCTGCATATAGGTTTTCATGTACTCATGCTTGAGCGGTATATTCTTACTGAAACCAGCATCCAACTGAATTTGAGTAGCTTTAAATAATAAGAACAAGGTAGCCAACACGAAAAAGGCCAACACAGCCAGTCGGTGACGAAATAAGGCATACTCAACTTTATTAACGATTCGATTTAAACTCATGGCTTCTTCTGGCTCTGTTGCGCTAACTGACGGATCCCAAGCTCGGTAGCCAGGATCATCCGCTGTTGAAATGGCACCGCATTCACAATAGCACGGCCATCCACCTCGGTACTAAAGACAAAACTTTGTCCTTGATCGGTACTGACTGCCCAAAGGCCGGCATTGCCGGTTAAGTAAATGGCTTCAGGGAGTACAATCACACTATTAATGGTCGCTTGCGAGTCCAGCACCATTTCTTGCCAGCTTTCGCCTTCATCTTCAGATAAAAACACATGGCCACGCAGGCCAACTGCAAGCCAATGTCCTTCTGCAGTCACAGCCACATCAAACAAAGAGCCATGATAAAAGGGCTCAAGCAATTCCCAGTGCTGACCGAAATCGTCACTGATTGCAAAAAAACCTGCTTCACCAACCATCAACAGCTGGTTGTCTGCCACAAAGATACGATTGAAGTGCGGCAAAATAGCGGTTAGTTCAACGGCGTAGAGCTCAGGATCATCTTGTTTTAACTCCAGCAGGTACTCTTGCTCCTCTTCATCCAGCAACTCCAGATGAAACTCGGCCTCCCAACTGGTGCCTCCATCCCGGGTACGGTACATCAGGCCATAAGCACCAACAGCAATACCGTGCTCGCGACTTTCAAATACCACATCCAACAAGGGCTTATCCAGCTCGGGCAAAAACTGTTGCAGTTGCCAACTGGCTCCACCATCCTGAGTGTGCAAGATACTGGCATCATGACCTACAGCCCAACCATGGCTGGCATCAACAAAGGACACAGCGTTTAAATTGGCCCGCACAGGCACGTCTGCCTGTTGCCAGTGCACACCATCCTCGCTCCACAGAATATGACCTCGCTCACCTACGGCAATAAGGCGGTTTGATGGCAGTATGGTGATATCGGTCAGTAACGAGTGCTCAGCAAGGGGGGCCAAAACTGCAGGTTGTGCAGCTAAGCGGTCTTGCTTGGCACTGCTCGCCAGGCTCATAAACAACGCCATACCAATCCAAAGGGGGATACTACAGGCAGATTTCATCAGAATTCGTCTCGATTTAATTGCAAAACGGCTGAGAAGCTCAGCCGTTTGTCTACAGTCCGCTCAGGATTAACGAACGCCTTCGCGCCGCAAAGCTGCCGGAGTGAAATCATTGTCATTCAGGGTGACAGAGAAATCATACATGGCATCCTCATTATCCAGTCCCAGCGCAATGTAACGGCGCGAGTTTAGATCATGATACACTTCAAGCGTACTCCAGTGTGCGGGCATTTCGTAATAGTTCAGACCATGCGCCTGTGCAACCCGATACAAATCACCCCGGTTGTCATAGAGGTCGGCAACATGAATTTGCCAGCTGTCTTCATCGATGAAGAACACACGTTTGCCATACACATGACGCATACCGTCTTTCAAAGTGGCTTCAACCACCCAGACGCGGTGCAATTCATAGCGCGTGTGAGCCGGATTGATATGACCAGGCATCAGAATATCGCTGTACTTCAGCTCATTGCTGTGCAACTTATAGCTGTTGTACGGAATATACATTTCCTTTTTGCCTTTCAACTCCCAGTTGTAGCGATCTGGGGAGCCATTAAACATATCAAAGTCATCGGTGGTACGCAGGCCATCGGAAGCGGTACCTGGTGCATCGTAGGCAACGTTTGGCGCACGACGCACCCGGCGCTGACCGGTGTTATAGGTCCAGGCCTGTCGGGGAGTAGCAATTTGGTCCATGGTTTCATGAACCAGCAAGGCTGTACCCGCCAAACGCGCTGGCGAGGTAACGCTTTGTTTAAACTTAAACAAAATGTTTTCTGCCATCAGGTTTTCTGGCGTTGCATCCGGATGTGAGTACTTGAACATGATTTGTTCATCAAAACCAATAAAGGTGTATGCACCAGAAGCCGTAGGTGCCGCTTGACCACCATTGCGGGTAGCTGCAACGCCACGGAAGCGCACAATATGGTTCCAGATCGCTTCTAAGCCATTGCTTGGAATTGGAAATGGAATACCAATAGCAGCATTGGCCAGACCATTGCCGCCTTCAATCAGCTCGGCCTTAGTGGCTATTTCCTTGGTTGCATCGTAAAAATACTGCGGAAAGGAGGCAGAACGACGCGTCGGATAAATCGGCATGTTGAAGGTATCAGGATAGAGCTCAAACAAGGCAATTTGACCCGGACTTAATTTGTCGCGGTGCTGATCCAGGTTACTGCTGTTAATTACATACAACACCTGATCATCAGCGAAAGGATCCGGGTGATGATCACCAGGAGTGTAACCTGCTGGTGGCGTCAAAATACCACCGGTCCATTCAGGGATGGTACCAGCAGCATTGCCGGCTCGCTCAGCACCGATTGGTGTTAAGTCCTGACCAAGACGAGCAGCTTGTTCTGGCGTAATTTTAGCCAGCGCACTGCAGCTTACAACCATGGCAACAGCTGAAGCCAAGAGGGTGAGTTTTTTCATAATGGTTCTCGTCCCTTACTTAAATAGAGTACTTAACGTTAAATGATACAAAGTCACGATCGGCCAGATTGTTGGTGGTACCTACCCCACCCCAGAACCAATTGTAAGACAGCTCTGCTGACCAGCGACTCAGGTAATCAAAGCCAATGGTATAACCCAGAGACTTACGCCCTTCCACGAACATGAACAATGGATCTGGTGTAATGCCATTCACATCGTGGGCGAAGTTGATGCGGTGCGTCAGATTGCCTCCCGCAAAAACGTTGTTGTATTGGGCCTGCGCAAAGATACGATAGCCCCAGGCTGAAGCCGTAGGGAACGGATTTGGTTCTGGCCCGTCAGACAATGCCTGATGCAAGCCTTCCGATGGCCCAAAAGGACCTATCAAAGGTGCTCCACTGCGATCGGTGTTTGGGCCATTCAAACGAAGCACACTTTGATCTGGCATGCTGTGGATTTTCACACCACCCACTTCAGCAAGGACTGACAAGTTGTCGGTGCCAAGCACAGGCCCAAACAAGTGGGTCAAAGTTACCGATGCCTGGGTGGTGTTGCGGGTTATATAGCCCTGAGCCATCTGGCCAGGCAGCACTTTATTGCCATCAGCCCGGCCAATTTGCGAAATACCACCCAATTCAGGGTTCACAGCGATACCATCCAGGGTTGCATTAGCAAGCTGCTCTGGCATACCAGCGTACAGAATTTCGACATCATCGATTTGCAGTGGTTCATTGCGACGATGAGCCAACTCACCCGCAACAGAAGTACCTGCTACCGTGGTGTTAAAGCTGAAGCCATAAAGTTTGATGTCTTCCGGGTATTCCAGCAGGCCTTTAGAGAACATGCTAAGGTTGCCGATGTTGTCTGCGGTGATCTGCTGCTGATTTTCACTCAGATACACCAGGGACTGCAGCAATCCGACCTCACGCCCCCCATCAACGCTGAAGTCTGCCGCAATACCTGAGATAACAGGAACACGACTGTGATAATTCATGAAATAAACGGCGAACTCAGTGTCATTCAGATTAGGAGCAAAATACTCCAGCTTCGCGCCATACTGACCACCATTTTTGGGTTTTAGCTCACCTTCCGAACCTGCCGGACGCAATGCAACACGGGTAGCGTATACCCGGGCCAGGTTAATGGCGTTGATTTTATCCTGCCGACTGGCATTTGGGTTTTCAATCACTTGCAGCAAAGCCGGAGCGAATAGCGACAAGGTATTCATTTCATCAACCAGGAAATCCAGATCAATGTCCGGGTTGCCAGCAAAACCTAACTGAATATTCTGCGCATGCCCCCCTTTGCCAGCAAAGTCATTGGTTGAGAAATAAGTACCTGGCGATGGCAGATAGCTGTTTTCCCAATCGTACTGGTAGAAAAACTCAGCCGATAAATTATCGGTCAGACCAACAGCCAGACTGAGCATACCAACGGGGATATAAGCTTCTTTTAAGTCAGCGCCCGGAGAGCGGAGAATACCCACATCGATTGGTGTAATATTGATGCCGTGCGGTAAGAAAGTACTTTCCCCCCAGCTCAGCACCTGCTGTCCCAGTCGAACCGTCAATGGGTTCATGCCATCATTAAAACTAAAGTTGCCATAGACATAAGCGTCAAGCAAGCGGAAATCGCGGCAGCTCAGTTTACGCGAATCTCTGTCAGCACAAGGGTCAACATGCTGGCCTGAAATTGGGTTGGTGTAGGCATAATTGCTTTTGCGCTGAGCAAAATCGTAAAAATACATGAAACGACCGAAGAAGCCGAGATTGTCTTTACGGATCGAGAGATCATGAGTGCCCTTCAGCATGCTGCTGAACATATCGCCACGGTCAAAATTAAGATTACCGGCATCACCGTTGCTGGAGTACGCACCAGGCTCAGCCCAGATTTCGGTATTGGCATACACACTGTTGACATTGGGCGTACCAGCCGCCGTAAAGTAATAACCATAATCATCCCAGTTAAAACGCGGATGATTTGCTTTACTGATGGTATCCCAGTTACGATCTTCAGCCCGCCAACTGGCACCGTAGGAAAAGGTTGAATCAAATTGAATATCAACCCCACCCCAGTTAAAGCTGGCAGCCTGTATTGAACTTGCGGACATCGCCATTAACGCTGAGGCAATGCCAAGCGCCAGTGGCTTTTTCTGAAAAAAGGTAGTCCTTTTCTTCATGTTGGTTTCTCCCCCCTGTCCCCACAGGTCATTGTTATTTTTGTAGGCATACACTTGAACTCATCGGAGCTCAGCGCACATGATAAAATAATTACATCATTTCGGTAGCTTCGCAAGGCTTCTCAGCGGCTAAATCTGTTGATTTGTATTTGTTTTTTGTTTAATGAAACGATTTGCGCACTGAATGGCACTCTATTAGTTTAATCAGCTTTTGAAAAAACCCCAATCTTCTAACTAACATAATGAAAAATCGACTGAAATACCCGGCAAAATTGATCGGCCGTTTTAATTCATCGTTTAAAGCAATAGCTCTAACTATTTTTTATTAATTTGATGAGCTTGCCATTGGTATCCAGCCAAATGGTGAAAATACCGTGGATACCATCCTTTTGAATAAAGCGATGGAAGTGCTTCACGGCAATTTGAATACGCTCACCACTCTGTGCCGTTACAATAAAATTGCGATACTGGCCCTGGTAATAGCCCAGGCACTCCCGGGCAGACAGATGCAGCGAAAAATGATAGACAACCACGTTTGATTTCCACTAACCAGCGAGCGCTTTACTGACTTTTTCATACAAGTCATTGCTAATCCCATCTTTCTCCAGCAACTGACGCAAAGCTTGCTTTATTAAAATCTGTCGCTCTGAATCATAGCGATGCCAGGACAATAAAGGTGTCACCAGCCGGGCAGCCACCTGGGGATTGATCGGATCAAGCAATAACAAAGTCTGAGTCAGCAACTGATACCCACGTCCATCCAACCGATGAAACTGCCCTGGGTTCTGCATGGCAAAGGCATGAAACAGCGCTCGTACCCGGTTTGGATTTTGCCAACTAAATTTCGGGTGCTGACATAGAGCAGCAATGGTATCGAATACTTGCTCAGTTGGGTTGGCCGCGTGCAGACTAAACCACTTGTCCAGCACCAGCACATCCTGCTGCCACTCATTGGCAAAATGCTGCATCAACGATTCAAACACCGGATGTTCGCTGTGCAAACTGGCTTTTAGCACAGCTAATTTATCGGTCATGCCACTAGCCGTATGATACTGCTGCTCTAGCAGGGTCTGGCTATCGCCATGATGCATGCTTAAATAGTCCAGACAACGATTTTTTAATGCTCTTTGACCAACCGCCTCTTCGTTGTACTCGGCAGCGGCTTGACTGTGCTGCTGATAGCATTGCAGCAATGCTTTACTCAGGTGCTCTGAGATTTGCAGACGAAAAGCAGCACTGGCTGCCAGAATGGAGTCCACAGGGATTTGCGGAAAGCTCTCGGCAAAAGTGCCATAATCCGGTACTTTCAGTAACTCGGCTGTAAGGGACTTATCAGGCAGTGGCTGGTTAAGTAAAGTGGCATAGAGCTCAAATAAAGCCTCCGGCAAATGAAAAGCTCCCCCCTGCTGAATATACTGCTGCAGCCATAACATCCAGCACGACTGCAAAGCATCCCAGCGGGCAAAACCGTTACTGGCGGCTTTGGCTATCCGAAGCAACTCTTGTTCGCTGTAATCATGCAGTAAGCGCACCGGAGCAGAGAAGTCTTCCAGCAATACAGGTAAAGCGGTTGCCGAAACATCGGTAAAGACCAGTGACTCTTCTTGCAATTGCATGACAAAAAGCCCCGACTCTGAGCGTTCTCCATCCACTAATTGATAACGTATCGGTAAGACCAGTGGTAATTTCGTTGCCTGATCAGCTGTCGCCGGGGTGTGCTGCCGCAAGGTAAGCGTCAGCTGCTGTTTGTGTACGTCGTAGGAGCGCTGAACACGCAATTCCGGTGTCCCTGATTGCTGATACCAACGGCGAAAAGCGCTGAGATCGTAGTGATTTGCATCCTGCATCGCTTGCACAAAGTGCTCGCAAGTCACTGCCTGACCATCGTGGCGCTGCACATACAAACGCATCCCTGCCTGGAAACCATCTTCACCAAGCAAAGTATGCAGCATCCGGATCACTTCAGCCCCTTTATCGTACACAGTGACCGTGTAGAAATTATTCATTTCCATTACTTGCTGCGGCTGAATTGGGTGCGCCATCGGGCTGGCATCTTCCGCAAACTGAGCGGTGCGGATCACCTGCACAGCATGAATGCGGTTAACTGTAGCAGACCCCATATCACGGCTAAATTCTTGGTCACGAAACACCGTCAAGCCTTCTTTCAAGCTAAGCTGGAACCAGTCACGGCAAGTGACTCGGTTACCAGTCCAGTTATGAAAATACTCATGTCCGATAATCGACTCAACATTAAAAAAGTCGGTATCCGTAGCGGTATTGTTGCTCACCAACACATACTTGCTATTAAATACATTCAGACCTTTATTTTCCATTGCCCCCATATTAAAGAAGTCGACAGCAACCACCATATAGGTATCCAAATCGTATTCCAGACCAAAACGCTCTTCATCCCAACGCATAGAGCGCTTCAAGGCCTCCAGTGCAAAAAGGGCCTTATTGCCCTGACCTTTCTCGACGTAAAAAGCCAACTCAACCACTCTGCCAGATTTGGTCGTATACTGATCTTGTCGCAGTTCAAAATCACCCGCTACCAGTGCAAATAAGTAACAGGGCTTTGGAAAGGGATCCTGCCAGCGAACCAGCCGTTGACCACCAGCAAGCAAACGGTCAGCCACTTTGTTGCCATTGGATAGCAGGTAAGGATATTGGTTGGCGTCGGCAATGATGGTGGTACTAAAGACCGACAGCACATCAGGCCTGTCCAGGTAGTAAGTAATACGGCGAAAACCTTCCGCCTCACACTGGGTGCAAAAACTGCCATTGGCAAAATACAACCCCTCCAGCGCCGTATTGGCCTGGGGACAAATCTCTGTCTTAATGGTGAGCTTAAAATCATCGTCTGTCACCGACAGACGCAATTGCTGAGCATCGCACTGATACTCAGAAGGCTGTAACAAACGTTCATTGTAATGGACCGCTAATAGCAAAAGCTGTTGGCCGTCTAACCGAAGCTCCAAAGCATTTGGGTTGGCTCGCCGAAACTGCAGGACCGCAGTGACCAGTGTTTTATCCGCAGCTAACTCAAAAGTTAGATCTGTGGTTTCAATGAAAAAGTCCGGTGCCTGGTAATCCGCCAGGCGCTTTACCTGACGACTGTTGGTGTCTGCAGACATAACAACTCCGATTGCAGTAGCTAAAAGGCTGGTTTTATTCAGTATAACGCGAAACAGCCTGATCGGCAGGATCAGGCTGGTGCTATTAAGATTTTAGATGCAGTTCTTGCTGCACACTTTCTGGCGGGGATAACTTTAGGATCTTAATCCCGCAATAGGCGTAGATCACTGCCAACACAGGATTGATCAAATTAAAGAAGGCGTAGATAAAATAATCCAGTGGATTCACATTCAACACACCGTGCATGTAAGCGCCGCAGGTATTCCAGGGGATCAATGGACTGGTAATAGTACCGCCATCTTCCAGTGTACGTGACAAATTCACCGGAGCAAGACCACGTCGTTCATACTCTTCTTTGTACATGCGTCCTGGCATCACAATTGCCATGTACTGATCAGCCGTAAGAATATTGGTCGCAATACAGGTGGCAATGGTACTGGTGATCAAAGAGCCGGTGCTATGTGCTGCTTTTAGAATCGACTGTACAAACTTACGCAACAAGCCGACTTTTTCTATCACCGCCCCAAACATCATCGCCGAAAAAATCAACCAGACAGTATTCAGCATGCTGGACATACCACCACCACTAAGCAGGCTGTTTAAATCATCTGACCCCGTTTCCACAGCAAAGCCATCAAACAAAGTGGCCCAAACCAGCTTCAGGCTGCCCAGGCTGGTTCCCAAATCCTGATCCATCAAGCTCTGGATCAGTTCACGCTGAAACAGCAAAGCCCAAACGCCACCAAGTAAGGCTCCGATAAACACGGTTGGAAATGCCGGCACTTTTTTAACGGCCATGGCCAGTAAGACGAAAAGCGGGATCAGGGTCCAGAAACTGATGGCAAAGTGCTGCTGCAAAGTCGCACTGATCAGATCAATATGGACCGCATCGGCTGACGTTGTGCTGTTCAGCCCTATGACTAAAAACAGCAACAAGGCAATGACAATACTGGGTACTGTCGTCCACAGCATATGCCGGATATGAGCAAAGAGTTCGGCTCCGGCTACTGCAGGTGCCAGGTTGGTGGTTTCACTTAAGGGGGATATTTTATCGCCAAAATAAGCGCCGGAAATAATGGCTCCTGCCGTAATTGCCGGTGACAAACCCAAGCCTGCAGCTACACCAATCAAAGCCACACCAATGGTTGCAGCGGTGGTCCAGGAGCTACCGATACTCATGGCCACTATGCCACACAAAATACAGCTGGCAGCATAAAACCAGCTTGGGCTTAACAGCAGCATGCCATAATAAATGAGTGTTGGTACCGTACCAGCCAGCAACCAGGTACCAATCAGGGCACCTACAGCCAGCAAAATCAGTACCGCCCCTAAGGACAAAGCAATGCCTTTTGTCATCGCCTGTTCTATCTCATGCCAGCGCAAACCATTTTTAAGGCCAATCACAACGGCAACGGCAGAAGCAATAAAAAGCGCGATTTGGTTCGGACCATAGGAGGAGTCATCACCAAATAACAATACGGAGCTGGATAACAGCGTGATCAAAACCAGAATTGGCAATGAAGCATCAAAAAAGCTGGGTTCTTTTATCTTTGTTGTCATGAATAATCCTATACACCAAGCAAGCGAAGCAGTAGATCAAGCACACCGATCAAGTGTAAAAACACAATGATCACTGCTATGGGTGTAAACCAGCGAATAGCAAATCTCCATATCGCATACACAGCAGCTGACGTCTGCAGCTCTTCTTCGGTGATTTTCCTCTTCATCACCCAACCTACAAAAATGGCGATCACCAAACCGCCTAAGGGCAGCATGATAGCAGAGGTTAAATAATCAACTACCTCAAAGAAGTTGGTGATAGGCTTGCCAAAAACATTGAGTTCAAAGGTTGCCCAATCGGCTTTGGCAAAGGAGAATACGGTGAGTAAGCCAATAAGCCACAAAGAGCCACCTGTTGCAGCCGTAGCAACCAGCCG
The DNA here is from genome assembly GCF_036327005.1 of Alkalimonas mucilaginosa. Taxonomy (NCBI): domain Bacteria; kingdom Pseudomonadati; phylum Pseudomonadota; class Gammaproteobacteria; genus Alkalimonas; species Alkalimonas mucilaginosa. The sequence continues at coordinate 51,208 of NZ_JAUGZK010000003.1, read as the reverse complement.
ATTCAGCCCTTTGCGCTCCACCAACCAGGCAACTGTTGACTCAATCATGGCTATCGCAGAAGTAAAAGCAGCAAACACCAGCATCACGAAAAACATCGTGCCAAAGAAGGTACCAAAAGGCATTGAACCAAAGGCAATGGGCAAAGTAACAAAGATAAGGCCAGGGCCTTCTGCGGGCGTCAAACCATACTGAAACACCAAAGGGTAGATGGCAATACCAGCTAACATAGCAACAGCAGTATCAACCAGCGCAATTAAAACTGAGGTTTTAGCAATAGACACATTGGATGGTAAATACGCGCCATAAATAATCATGGCACCGGAAGCCAGGCTGAGTGTAAAAAAGGCATGCCCTAACGCCAGTAATACACCATTAATGGTTAGCTTGGAAAAATCCGGCGTAAACATAAACTGCACGGCTTCACTGAAGGCACCGTTGCTAGCAGAATAAATTGCCATGATGCCAAGTAACACGAACAGACTCGGCATTAAAAAATTCACGGCCTTTTCAAGGCCTTTATGCACACCACGACCAACCACATACACGGTGACAAATAAAATCACCGCGGACCAGGCCATTAATGCCCAGGGATTGGCCAAATGAGCATCAAATTGCCCACCAATAGCTTCGGCCGTTACGCCTTGAAAATCCCCTCGTGCAGTTTTTATGACATAGGCCAAAGCCCAACCTGCCACTACCGCATAGAATGACAAAATAAGGTAACTGGCAACCAGGCCACTCCAACCCGCTATTTGCCAGCGGGTACTGCTACTGGCTTCTTGCGCCAGGGTTTTAACTGACAATCCAGGGCTTTGGCGGCCGCGCCGACCTATCAGTACTTCCGACATCATCACAGGTATGCCAATCAATACAATGCATAGCAGGTAGACCAGCACGAAAGCGCCGCCACCATTTTCCCCCATAATGTATGGAAATTTCCAAATATTACCCAGACCAACAGCTGCGCCTGTCGCTGCAAGAATAAAAGCAAAACGACCAGACCACATGCCATGAACGGATTCACGTGCTCCCGACATACCACCAACCCTATTATTATTTATTGTAATCGTTATATAGAAAAAGCTGGCGACCCTGGTCGCCAGCTTTTTCAGTTGTTTTATTGTTTCGCGTAACGTCCCAGTTGCAGAAAGTCTGCGGTAATCAACACAGTTTCTTCCAACAATGGATCCAACTCATTCAATATTTCCGGCAAGTCATCCAGGTTTTCAACAGGCTCCTTGCCTAGCAAAGCAAGACGGGCATTAGTGCGCGCCAACTGCCGTTGCTCACGCTCCTCACGCTGCTGCACCCGCTCTGCTTTGACCAAAGAAACTGATTTTTCATCCCGTTGACGACGATACTCCTCAATATCATCGGCCAGATAGGCAAACTCTGGATTGGTCGCTATCCGCCCCTGATGCCGTTGCAGTAGCACCGGCAGGTATGGTTGCAATGAGTCCAGTTGCTGATAACGTGCAGCAGGTATTGAATCCCATGGCAGCGCATTTTCTTCACGGCTTTCTCCCCAGTCTTCCGGGTCAATCGCTGATGGGAAAGCAATATCCGGGATCACGCCTCGGTGCTGGGTACTGCCACCATCAATGCGGTAAAACTTGGCAATGGTGTATTGCACACTGCCCAGTGAGTTTTCAAACATATCGTAAATACGCCCAAGCCCACGATGTTGCTGCACTGTCCCTTTGCCAAAGGTTTGCTCACCTACGACAAGGGCGCGGCCATAGTCTTGCATCGCGGCTGCAAATATCTCTGAGGCCGAAGCACTGAAACGATCAACCAACACCGTCAATGGACCATCGTAGTAACTGACACCATCCCGATCCTGGCTGACAGAGATCCGGCCAGAGCCTTCACGAATTTGCACCACCGGACCACGATCAATAAAAAGCCCCGTGAGCAAGGTTGCTTCTTGCAAGGAGCCACCGCCATTGCCACGTAAATCGATGATAATGGCATCTACCTTGGCTTCCTGCAGTTTCGCCAGCTCTTTTTTCACATCCTCAGACAAGTTGTTGTAAAATCCAGGAATGGTGATAACACCGATGCGCTTATCCAGCTCGGATAATAGCGGCTCAAAGACTTCACCTTTGGCAGCTCGGTCTTCCAGCCGGATTTTATCCCGCGTAATGGAAACCACTTCGGTATTTCCAGATACAACCGAACCACCACTCAGTACTTGCAAGCGCACAGTACTTCCCTTGGGGCCTTTAATCAGTTCCACCACATCGTCCAAGCGCCAACCAATCACATCCACAAACTCTTCATCAGCCTGTGCAACACCGATAATGCGATCTTTAGGCTTGAGCTGCTGAGTTAAATCGGCCGGGCCTCCGGGCACCAGACTCTGAATGACGGTGTAATCATCTTCTGCCCGCAGCACCGCGCCAATACCTTCCAACGATAAATTCATATCCTGCTGGAAGCGCTCGGCATTGCGTGGCGACAGATAAGAGGTATGCGCTTCGATGCTGCGACCGTAGGCATTCATAATCAACTGAAACACATCTTCATTGTTGGTTTGCAGCAAACGTTTCTGAGCATTGGAATAGCGACGCTCCAGCAACTCTTTTGCCTCCTCCTGGGTTTTGCCGGTGAGTTTCAGATTAAGGGTGTCAAATTTAACTCGTTGCCGCCACAGCTCATCAAGTTCAGCCGAGTTTGCTGCCCAATCAGCTTCTTCACGGTCGTAGACGTAGTGATCGGCCTCTTCAAAATCAAATTCAGTTTCCAGCAGCTCTAAGGCAAAGCCAAAACGCTCATAACGACGCTGCAGACTAAGGTTGAACATATCAAAAGCGAACGTCAGGTTGCCTTTATTCAACGCATCGGCAAACTGAAGGCGATGACGTTCAAAGCGCTCAATATCGGCTTGCTGTAAGATCGTCTTATTGTAATCGAGGCTTTTTAAGAAGCGTTCAAATACCCGTTCAGAAAAAGCCTCGTCCAACTGGACAGGTGCATAATGACCACGCGTAAAAAGAGTTGAGATACGTTTGCTGGCCGTGGCATGTTGGGACTCTTGTACCAGCACAGGGAGCTCAGTACTCTGCTGTTCCTCCTGTTCTGTCGACCAGACACTGGATTGCCACAGAACCAACACCATCAATAAAGCAAAAGTTTGTCTCATAATACTCTCATCTACTTGGCCGTGACTTTTTATTCCTGCTGGAACAAGCTGTCACGGTTGGTTTTTATCACCATACCTGATTGCAATTGTACAGTCACATCGTTGCGGGTCACTTCAACTACAGTAGCTGGCATCGGTGCTTGACCTAAACGCACCAACACATGCACACCTGCTTTTAGTTCTGCTTCAGAAACTACCGCTAAATTTGCCTGGACAGAATGTTGTACCTTCGAAGGTTGCGGTTGGTTTACTTTAGATTTTAGAACCTGTTGGTTAGAACGGCCAGAGGGCTTTTTGTTCACAGTCTTTTTATTTGGGGTATTGGTCGTTTTCTTGTCTGCTTTTTCAGCCTGAGCAACTTTGGCGCGCTGTTTCCGTAATTCCGCAGCTCTGGCTTTGCTTTCGGCTAGTGTCTTCGCAGCGTGCTCAGCTTGTTGCGAATCAATCTTAGCAACTTCTGCACCTTGCAAATCGACCCGAGCAATGTCTGGCTGAATGGACTCAAGGTAGCGCCAACTGGAGGTATAAACACGCAGGGCCTGGCGCAGCTGTGTTTTGCTGATGGGACTATCTTCAGCGATCCCTGTTGCCAGATCCTGAAAAATTCCAACCTTTAATGGCTTGGCAGGTCCTTCAATCGAAAAGCACTGAGGATACTGGGTTGCTAAATACGCAATCACTTCTTTCACCGTGCTAAGTTTCACTGGCGTTGCTTGTGGCTCTCTATCAGTATTGGGGGTAGTCATGCAAAATTACTCTTCATCATCCTCATCCAACTGATCAATTTCGGCTGTCAGTTGACTCTCTACAAAGGCTGTGGACCAGTCAATCAGCTCATCTTCACTTGCTTCAAGCAATAAAGAATCTGCTGATAACTGTTGCCACAGCTGACTTAACAAACTTTCGACCTGGCTGGTTGCAGTATCATCCGGAATGAGCGACCAAACGGCATGATAAATGGCATTCATCTGATCAGCGACCAACTCTTCTTCACCATCCCAGTCTCCGACATCCCGCGGACTGAACAAATAATCCTGTACCAGCATCAAAGCTTTCATACCAGGCTATGCTCCAACAAGCTGACTAATTGCTCTAACATCTGCTGATCCATAGCACTAAACCGGTTTAAAACAGGACTATCGATATCCAGTACGGCAACGATACCTGCCCTGTCCCGAACAGGAATAACCAACTCAGACTCACTGGCCGCATCACAGGCAATGTGCCCGGGAAAGGCATGCACATCTGCAATGCGCTGGGTTTCTCCAGTGGCTACTGCCGTGCCACAAACACCTTTGCCAACCGGGATCCGCACACAGGCAACTTTGCCCTGGAATGGCCCCAGCACCAGTTCTCCGTCACGCATAATGTAAAAACCAGCCCAGTTTAACTCGGGCAAGCTGTGATAAATTAATGCACTCAGATTGGCCATTTTAGCGATCAGATCGGGTTCATCCTGAATAAGTGCAGCGGCCTGCTGCAACAGAAGTGGGTAAAGCTCAGTATCCGGTGTGCTCATACTTCAAATCTAACAAGGCTTCAAAGGCCTAACATTACTTGGTTTGGCCGAAAAATTAAACCATTTCTTTACCAAAAGCCGCAATTGCTCTGGTTGATGAAGATAAAATAAACAGTTAGGTCGCATCAGCAGCTGTCCAGCCTTTTGGATTCACCGGATAATAACGCGTAACCTGCATCAACTGATGCTGAAAAAAGCGGGTATCTTTGTGTGGCAGCTTCATAAAGCCTCCAACGCCTTCCCCGGTAATTTGCGGTACTTTTTGTAAGATGCTGGCCAGTAACCTGGCAAACTCAGTTTCCGCAGTTACATCCAGCAGACGATAATAACTGTGGATTTTCATATACAAGGGGGTCACTTCAAATATCAGACAGCCGGTATGGCGTATTAAATTCAAACGGGCAATATCATCCATAATACAATCTGGCAGAATCAACTGTTCATCCGGATCTTTGCCATCTTCAAAATACGAATGTTGCTTGCTGGATGCATCACTGCTTAATACCGGCGCAATGCGGTACGGGATTTTAGCCCCTTCAGGCGCTATAAACGGATGAGCCATTGCTTCCCGGCTAATATGGATCGTATTTCTGGCATTGAATAAACAGGCTTTGAAAATACCTACCCGTCCGATAGCCTGAGCCAGTTGCACCACATTATTCACCGCCAGTGCAAAAGCCGTTAGTAAGCTGTCATCGTATAAATTCAGGCTCGAATCAATGTACACCCCCTTTGGCTGCCAATGGATAGCCAAACCGCCCACTACAGGATAGCGGGCCAAGCGGCTGACAGCAGCAATAAAGGCTTTTTCCGTATCGCCCATACCTTCTAAATAATTTTTGTAGTAACGCTCCAATTGGGCATCATCCACAAAACCAATACCATCCTCGACACTGTGTTCACGTAAAAAAGACTTGCGTGAGGAGTAGACCACGGTATCCAGATCATGCCGGATTGGGCTCACCCAGACAGGCAACAATGGCTTGTCGTCAAACAGTGGCAGCTCAGGCAGCACCAACTGCTGCATAAAAGGCATCTGCTGCAAAAAGTAATCCCCGGCCTGATTCCGTAATTGCACATCTTCAGACAAGAGGGAATCGAGCATGGTAGCGAAGGCCTGTGGCAAACCAAGACTTCTGGCTGGAATGGCTTTGTAACCAAAACGGCAGGACTGTCCTGAGGCCAATGCATAGAGTGTACTGGCAGCTCCTTGCTCATCAAAACGAGGGCTGGATAAGGCGCCGCTACGCTGCTCTGGCCCAATAAAATAGACATCCCCCAAGCGGGCATTGGAGTGTTGTAAATCAGCGGACATCAGGCCCATCACATCGTTGCTGATAAACTGGCCCTGCTCATCCGTTTGCGCAAACACCGATGAGCCCCAATCCACCAGGCTGATTTGCTCAGTCTCACTGTCGAACACCAGATTGGAGGGTTTGATATCACCGTGCACTATTGGCGCAGACAAGCCATCTTTTTTATGCTGGCGCAGCAACTGCAGCAATTCTGCCAACTGCACCGCCAATTTTACCAGCAAGCGAGCTGACAAACGCCCATGCTTCAGGCTGTACTGTTCCAGATCAATGCCCCTGGCTCGCCCCATCATCAGAATGCCCTGCTTTTTAATCAACTGATAGGTAATGTAACGAGGGACGGCCGGATGCTGCACCTGCGACAACATATAGGCCTCATCCGCTAAACGTTCCTGAATGTGAAGTGGCAAGGTTATACGGGAGAATTTAAAGACGCACTGTTCCCCCTGCAAGCTGACCCCGGCAAACGCAAAGCCATAAGCCCCTTTGCCAATCAGTTCGATCTGCTGATAGCCTAGCTTTTCCAACTCAGATATACAGAGCGCTACCCACTCTTTTAATTTACGGGCATCGTTCGCGTTCAGCAGATAAAACGATTGCTCTTCCGGGATATAAAAGTTTCGCAACTGGTGCTTGTACATCATGCCGTCACCCTCAAGCCCGAACACAGCGCGAGCTGGCCCAATGCCGCAGCGCCATAACAGATTCAGCCATGACTACCGATAAGGGTTGGGTTTGGCTGAGCTCTTGCGCCAGATGGCTGGCAGCGAGCTCTTCACCGGCGCTGTGAGCTCGAAAGGTAGCCCCCACTACAGCTTGCTCTAATTCGGCACCCGAAAAGCCTTCGGTCAACGCCAAACAAGCTTGCAAGGCTGCTGGCTCAAGTTCCGTATTGCGTCTGGTCAGATGCAACTGCAGCAAAGCCAAACGCTCTGTTTCTTCAGGTAAGTCAACAAAAAACAGTTCATCAAAACGGCCCTTGCGCAGTAATTCCGGTGCCAGCTCATGAATGTTGTTAGCGGTAGCTACCAGAAAAACCTGAGCTTTACGCTCTGCCATCCAGGTGAGTAAAGTACCTAGTAAGCGGCGGCCTACCCCTTGATCGCCCTGACCTGAGCTAAGGCCTTTTTCGATTTCATCAATCCACAACACGGATGGTGCCATGGCATCCGCCAGTTGCAACGCCTGACGCAGATTCTTTTCAGTTTCACCAATGTACTTATTGTACAGGCTGGCCATATCCAGACAGAGCAAAGGCACACCAAAAGCACCGGCAATCGCTTTGGCTGCAAGACTTTTACCAGTACCTTGTACTCCGGTTAACAACACACCTTTGGGGGTATCACGCTGCTGTTCAATAAAAGCGTGACGACGCTGCAGCAACCAGTTTTTCAGGTTGCTAAGCCCCACCACATCATCCAATGAGCGGGTATCATACACCTGGCTGAGCACGCCATCGGTTTGTAACAGGCGAAACTTGGCGCTATTGACACGGCTGACATCCGCCGCAGTGATGGCACCATCATTAGCGATGGCTTTATAGGCCAGTCGTTTGGCCTCTTCAAACGTCAGGCCTCGCAGGTTCTGCACCAGTTGTTGCACTGACACGGGTTCCAGATCGGCCAGCTCACCACTTTTTTGCTGGTACAGCTCCGCAGCCTCCAACACCAGTTGCCGGATTTGCTGATCACTGGGTAAATGCAGCTCAAAACGATAACTCAAGCGCGCAAGCTCTGGCGGCACGCTAAGTGAGTGACTTAGCAGTACCACCGTATGACCAACCGTATCATGCAATAAAGCAATTTCTTTTAAAAAACGGATATGCCTGGGTTCAGATAAAAATGGATGAAAATCACAGAGCACATAAATACCCGGACTCTTCGTCCCCTTGATCTGCGACAACACTTGATGGGGCTCACTATTAAAGCTCTGCGCTTCTGAAGGTACATCCAGCCGCCTTAAACCTTCCGTGCAAGTCCACTGAAACAAGGGCCGGAATAAATTTACCGCCAACCGCCGGATCAGTTGCAAAGCCCGTAATTCTTCATAGGTTTCAATGAGGATCAGTGGGCTACGCGCCTGAAACAAGATTTTTAAATCATCAAATTCATGCATTTAGCACGCCCCTCTAAAATTCGAAAAAAAGCCTGACGAACGCCTCAATCTGCTCACTTCACACCATGGTTCCTCTACACAATCTGACATTTCAGCCACAAAGTCGGCACAGATCAACTGTTGATAAGCATTGATAATAGCAGCATCAAAACAAGGAGAAACAGCATGATAACACTTTCTCTGCTTGCCACAGGAATGGCTGCAGCATTGGTAGGTACAGCGACCAACCCTGGCGCTACCATGACTACCCCGGAAGTGAGTTCGGTGGAGCGCCTGGATGTTATTGGCCGACGCAACCATTATTGTGATAACTGTATTCTATACCATTACATACCATGAATCGCCCATTCTTGGGCAGCACGGCGACAATCCGGGTCCGGCACTGCCATCACTGCTTCGATGCTTTGCAGGTAATAGCCCGGCAACTGCACCTCCTGCGCCCCCACCAGCACATGATGTTTGTACCAGTCGTATGGGATCACATCATCCCGAATACGGATGGCATAATAGATTAACGCTTCCAGGCTGTGACCGTCGCTGTGTTGCACCCAAACCTGTTTGGCGTTGTAACCGGTGCCTAAGCTTTCTGCCTGATCCAACACCGGCCGCTCGGCCGGATCCATCTTATAGACGGCACCAAACACCTGATGGCTGCTATCACCGGTAAAAAAGGCATCGCACTTGGCCGAACCATCGGTACTGGCTTTATGAAAACGCAGTTGATAGCCAGGTAGCCGGTACACGCCAAGCCGTTCAGCGCTCGGTACCCGCTGGCGCAGCCGGGCCAGCGATAGATTGGAGCCATAAGCAAAGTACAGCATCTTAACGCCCTCGCTGTTCGGCACTGCGGGCGGCGGCTATTTCAGCCAGTTTCGCATCCAGCTCTGCCCGGCTTAGCCACTGCCCACGCACCATCACACCGGCTGGCTGGTACAGCGCCGACAAGTCATCCAGCGGATTCACATCCACCAGCAGCAGATCGGCCCGGTGACCGGCTTTTACCAGGCCAAAAGTATCCTGCTCGGCAAAATACTCCCCCACCAGCACAGTGCCACTGCGCAGGATATCGTAATGGCTCATGCCCGCAGCCGCCATCAATGGCAGCTCACGGCGCAAGGATAAACCCGGCACACTGAACAGCTGCGGTGCATCGGTGCCCATCAGGATGGTCACCCCAGCCTGATACAGTGCACTTAGCAAGCGCTGGCGGTTTTCAGCATGAATAGCGGCTGTTTCACCGGTGTAATAGGCCCCACTGGCCGCGTCCAGATAGCGCCGCCAACCGCTTAGCACCCGGGCTGGCATGTATTTCAGCTCGTCAAAACTTTCCAGCAGCTCACGATCAGCAGCGCCGATAATGGTTTCCCATAACGCCTGGGTAGGCACTACCGCCACCTGATGCGCTTTGGTCAGGGCCACCAGCTCCGCCATATCCTGCTCGGTTAAAGGCGTATCAAAACCACCCAGCGCCGCCATATAACCATCCAGATGATCAATGGTGCGACTACCAAGCTGAATCGCTTGCTCCACCCCAACGGCTTCCGGCACATGGCCGGCAAAGTCAATGCCTTGCATTTTGGCTTCATCGGCAATGGCCTGATACTGCTCCAGGCTCAGGCCTGGGTGAATTTTTAGTAAGTCCCAGCCCTCACTTTTGTGCTGGCGCACGCGCTCGCGGGCTTGCTCTGGTGAGGTCACCGTATGCTGATTAAAGCTGGGGCCTGCCAGATACAAGGTTGGTCCCAGCCGCTTGCCGGTGGCAATATCATCTTTTAATCGCAGCTGATGTTCATGACCCAGCATGCCACGCACGGTAGTAACCCCACCGGCGACATAGAGTAGCAACACATCATCCAGATAACGGGTGGGCATGCCACTGAAATCAACGGTAGGAGGCACATGGCCATGCATTTCTGCCAGTCCGGGCAGCAAGTATCGGCCCTGGCCGTCAATGACCGTCGCCCCTTGCGGGATTTCCAGCTCCGCCGCAGCTGCTACCGCTACAATGCGATCGTCTTTAACCAGCACCCGCTGATTGGAGAGCACCTGGTCCGAGTCCATTGGCAACACCTGCACCTGGTCAAACACCGTAACCGATGCTTCTGGCTCCGACCTGTTGTCAGCCCAAGCAGACAAGGATGTGATCACCAGCAGTAGTAGGCAGTAACAAAAGCCTGAGCGCAGCATAAACGAGGTCCTCTTTCGTCCCAAAACGATGCGCCAAGTATGGTTAGTCACTGCTTTTTTCGCAAGCCAGCTGCTGTCAAAGAGCCGCCTGCTGCGACCAGGATGCGGTCATTCAACACCAATCATTTTCCAGGCTGGCTCGAAGCAGTAAGACTAACGCAACATCTGATAAAACGGCAGGATACTGACTTTTTCGCCAGCAGCCACTGGCCCCTGCTCTTGCTCCAGTGCTATGTAGCAATTGGCTCTGGCGGTGCCACTAAGCACGGCAGAGCTTTGCTTGCCAATGGCTTTCACCTGCAACTGTCCATCCTGCTGTTGGTAAAAACCGCGTTGAAAGTCTGCTCTGCCGGGGGACTTTTTCAAAGGCTCAGAAGCGATGGCCTGCAAGCTTTCAGGTTGCGACCGCTTTTCACCGGCCAAACGGCGCAGTACCGGTTGCACCAGCAGATCCATAGTGGCTACCGTGGCAACCGGATTGCCGGGTAAACCAAAAAACCAGCAGCTACCCAGGGTACCAAAGGCAAAAGGTTTGCCTGGTTTCATCGCTACCTTCCAAAAGCCAATATCGCCCAGCTCAGACAGCAGCTGACGGGTGTAATCGGCTTCGCCGACCGACACCCCGGCACTGGTGATCAGCACATCGGCTTCATCACTGGCGCGCAAAATCGCCTGACGAATGGGCTCGGGCTTGTCCGGCAGCAAACCTAAATCCAGCACCGCCACTCCTAAACGCTGCAACATCGCCTGCAGCACATAACGGTTGCTATCGTACAAATGCCCCGCCGGCAACGACTGCCCTGGCGCGACCAGCTCGTCACCCGTGGAAAACACCGCCACTTTCAGCCGGCGCAGCACAACAATTTCCGCCAGGCCAATCGAGGCCAACAAACCAATATCCACAGTGTTTAACCGATGCCCTTGGGCAAACAATAACTGACCAGGTGCAATATCCTCGCCGGCCCGTCGCACATGCTCACCAGCTTTGGGGGTATCCAGCAGCCGAATGCCTGCATTGGTTTGCTCTACCTGCTCTTGCATCACCACCGTATCCAGCCCATCGGGTAGAACGGCACCCGTGGTAATCCGCACGCAGTAGCCGGCAGGGATCTCTCCTTCAAAGGCATGGCCTGCCAGTGCAATGCCAGCCAATGGCAATGATTTGCCCGTTGCTGCCTCGGCAAATCGAAACGCGTAACCATCCATCGCCGAATTATCAAAGGCTGGCACTGTGATGTCCGCCCGAATATCCTGCGCCAATACCCGATCCAGTGCGCGGGTTAAGCCCACAGTTTCGGTGTCAGCAAGTGGCATTACCTGGCTAAGCATGGCATCAATCGCATCTTGCACCGGCATCATGCTCATGCCTTAGCTCCTTGCTGATTCACCATCCAGACCGCAGCTTCGACCCGCGAGCGCAGCCCCAGCTTTTTCAGCAAATGCTTCACATGCACCTTCACGGTGCCATCGGAGATATCCAGTTCACGGGCAATCACCTTATTGCTCATGCCTTTGGCTATCAAACTTAGAATTTCATACTCACGGTTGGTCAGGCTATTCAGCTCAGCATTGGGTTTGGGGCCGGGTTTTCTAAGCGCCGTAGCCAGTACCGCGGCGACCGACTCGCTGAGCACCATTTTGCCGGTCACAGCGCGGCGAATCTGTTCCAGCAGCTGTTCAGGTTCCATATCTTTTAGCAGGTAACCATCAGCACCCAGTGTAATGGCCTGCACCACATCTTCATCAGCATCCGATACCGTCAGCATCACAATGCGTGAAGTCACCCCTTCTTTACGCAGCGCCTGCAAGGTGGCCAGTCCATCCATGCCCTGCATATTTAAATCCAGGATAATCAAATCCGGATCCAGCTCTACGGCAATAGGGATAGCGTCTTTACCACTGCTGGCTTCCGCCACCACATCCAGATCATCCTCATATTCCAGCAATTGTCTGAGCCCTTTGCGCAATAAAGGATGATCATCAATCAGCATGACGCTGGCCGCTTCAGAATTCATGGGTTACTCCATCGGTGCTTTCTAATCCGGCTATTAGCCGCGATTTATGGCTTGGATTCTTTGATTCAAGTCATAGTTTGGTCTATTTACCCTCAGGTAACAAGCATGGATGGCAGCAAAACAAAGAATAAAGGAGCATCTTAACCATATGATTTTGAAATTTAATTTTTTTTAGTTTGCAGGTAGATACCTACTTGTGGGTACCCAGGTATAGTTGATGGCGCATTGGAGCTAACCCCAGAGTTACATTGTTGTTCAAGGCCACTGCACGCATAGTTAGCACATCAGCAAACAGGAGTCTGACTATGTCTGATCTAAAACGATGGGAGCCGGAAAACGACACCTTCTGGCAGCAAGAAGGCAACCGCATCGCCACCCGCAACCTTTGGATTTCCATTCCAAGTTTACTCTGTGGTTTCGCGGTCTGGATGATGTGGAGCATTATCAGTGTGCAGATGCTTAATTTAGGGTTTCCCTATTCGGCATCCGAACTCTTTACTCTGGCCGCCATTGCCGGTCTTAGCGGGGCAACCCTGCGTATTCCGGCCAGCTTTTTCGTCCGGCTGTGCGGCGGGCGTTACACCATCTTTTTAACCACCAGTTTGCTGATGATCCCGGCCTTTGGCACGGGCATGGCGCTGCAGGATCCCAATACCCCACTCTGGGTGTTCCAACTAATGGCCTTGCTGTCCGGTATTGGGGGCGGTAACTTTGCTGCCTCGATGTCCAACATCAGCTTTTTTTACCCGAAGAAAAAACAGGGCCTGGCCCTTGGCATGAATGCCGGCCTTGGCAACTTCGGCGTCACCACCATGCAGATCCTGATCCCTCTCTTTATGACCTTCGGTGCCTTTACTTTGCTGGGTGGTGGTGAACCCATGGTACTGCAAAAGGCCAGTGGCACCCTGATTGGCAGTATCCCCGCAGGCAGCGAGACCTGGGTGCAAAATGCCGGCTTTTTATGGCTGTTGCTGCTGATTCCTTTGGCGTTTGCTATCTGGTTTGGTATGAACAACATTCACACCGAGGAAGTAACCCCCAAACTGCCGAGTGCGGTTGGCTCTTTCTCTATTCAACTGGCGATGTATGGTATTGGTTTAGTCACCTCGGTGCTTGGTTTGTGGCTGATTTTACCTGAGTCGGCCAATGGCTCTGGTTTTAGTATTCCAAAAGAGCTGGTGCTGGTATTGGTGCCTTTGGCCACCGTTATGGCATTGAAATTCCTGCCCGGAGCTATTCGCACCAGCCTGGAGCGACAATACCGTATCTTCAATAACAAGCACACCTGGGTGATGAGCGTACTGTACGTGATGACCTTTGGCTCCTTTATTGGCTTTGCCGCTGCCCTGCCGCTGTCGATTCAGGTGATTTTTGGCTACAGCCACATCATGGTGGATGGCGTGATGACGCACAACACGCCCAACCCGAATGGGCCAAGTGCGCTGACCTATGCCTGGATAGCCCCTTTTATCGGCGCCTTGATACGCCCGGTCGGTGGCTGGATTTCTGACCGTTTAGGTGGAGCCCTGGTGACTCAGGTCTGTGCTGTGGTAATGGTAATTGCAGCGCTGGGTGCTGCCTATTTTATGCAGCAGGCCTATCAATCAGCTACCCCAGAGCAGTACTTTATGCCCTTCTTCTTGCTGTTCTTGCTGCTGTTTGCGGCCAGTGGTATTGGCAATGCCTCAACTTTTAAAACCATCGCTGTGGTGTTCCCGAAAGAGCAAGCCGGCCCGGTACTGGGCTGGACCTCAGCAGTGGCCGCTTATGGGGCCTTCTACATCCCGCAGGTCTTTGGCGAGCAAATTAAAGCGGCAACGCCAGAGTACGCAATGATCGGTTTTGCCGTGTTCTACGCACTATGCCTGGTACTGAACTGGTTTTACTACCTGCGTAAATCCGGTGAGTTTTACAACCCCTGATCTCAAGCTGGCAGCAGCCGTTAGGCTGCTGCCCAGGCAACCTGGTCGTAATTTACCCATTTTGGGATAGTGCTTTGCGCTGGATCAAACAGTAACTGTTCACCCACTCTTATACTGCCGGCTGTTTTTTACTCAGCCAAGGTGATTTGTGGTAGCTCATCTGACCGAATTGTTTGTCAAGGCTCAGGAGCCTGAGCCTTGTGTCTCTAAGCTGATCAGCAAGCAACTGATTAGCTGCCCACCCGATACGCCGGTGCAACAAGCCGCCCGTCTGATGCATCAGAATCAGGTCAGCTGCATTTTGGTGACCGAGCATCGTAAAGTGCTGGGGATATGGACTGAAGCCGATGCGAAGCGGCTGAACTGCCAACAAATCGATGCTTACCAACAGCCGATTTGGCAGTTAATGACCAGCCCGGTCATTCATGTGCAGGCGGATACCCCCCTCAATCAGGCAGCCAGCCTGATGCTACAAAAACGTATCCGCCGCTTGTTGGTAGTGGATGAACGGCAGCAACCGCTTGGCATGCTGACACAAAGCGATATCATTCGCCAACAGCGCATTGAGCACTACCTGAAATTGCGCGATGTCGGCTCCAGCATCTCTAAACCGCCACTCTGTTTACCCAGCAGTATGCCACTGAATCAGGCGGTTAAAATGATGCATCAGCACAATGCCGAAGCGGCCATCGTCGACTACCCGGATGGTTGTGCAGGCATTATTACCGAACGCGATTTAATCCGGCTGATTGCCGATGGCAACTTCAATGCTGAGTTGTGGCAACTGGCGAAACGTCCGGTACTAACCGTAACGGCAGATTGCAGCTTGCTGCAAGCGGTCGACTTACTGAAAGAAAAAAACTTCCGTCATATCGCTGTGAGCAATCCACAGAAGCAAATTTGCGGTTTGCTGTCGTTCAGCGATATTCTGATTAACGTGGAGTACGCCTATGTGGAGCAACTGAAGCAGGCACTGCAAATGCGCGATCAGGCGCTACGCACCTCGGCCGATTACCTGCGACTGGCACAAAAAGTGATTGATGCATCGCTGGATGGCATCATGATTACCAACCTGCATGGCGTGATTGAATCCGTCAACCCCAGCTTCAGCCAGCTCACCGGCTACAGCGCCAAAGAAGCCATTGGTCAAACCCCTGCTCTGCTGAGTTCCGGTTTACACAATAAAGATTTTTATAAAAAACTCTGGACCACCTTGCTGGAACAAGGCCACTGGCAAGGGGAGATCTGGAACAAGCGCAAGAATGGCGAAATTTACCCGGAGTGGCTGTCCATTACCGCCATTCGGGGCGAACATGGTGATATTTGCCAATTTGCGGCTATTTTTAGCGATATCAGCGAACGCAAATATCAGGAAAATAAGATTCATCAGTTGGCCTACCTGGATGAATTGACCGGTCTGGCCAATCGCCGGATGTTTATGGACCGTCTTAAGCTGGCACTGGCCAATGCCCATCGCCATCAACACCAGATGGCGGTGCTGTTTCTGGATTTGGATCTGTTCAAGCGTATTAATGACACACTAGGACATCAGGCCGGTGATGATGCCTTACAAGAAGTGGCTAAACGATTGCAGACCACGGTTCGGGAGGGGGAATCTGTCGCCCGGTTGGGAGGTGATGAATTCACCATTTTATTGCCTGAAGTAGAGAGCGTCGACTCGCTGAGCAGCCTGGCAAAACGGCTGGTTAGTCAGTTTGAACACCCCTTTCGTTTATTGGAGCAGGATTTTTTTCTTACCACCAGCATTGGCATCAGTGTCTACCCTGATGATGCGCAAAGCGCCGATCACTTGATCAAGCATGCTGATGTGGCGATGTATCAAGCAAAAAATGCCGGCCGCAATCAGTTTTGTTTTTATCAGGAAAGCATAGGCCAACAAACACAGAATGAGCTGAAACTGGAGCAAGCACTTCGTCAGGCTCTGCAGCAGCAACATCTGGAGGTTTATTACCAACCTAAGGTCTGCCTGAAAACAGGCACAGTTACCGGTCTGGAAGCCCTGGTACGCTGGCAGCATCGTGAGCATGGTTTTATTTCCCCGGCCAGTTTTATTCCGCTGGCGGAAAAGCTTGGGCTTATTTCCCTGCTCAGTGATCAGGTAATCACTCAAGTCTGCCGTGATATTCGCCATTACCAACTGACCATGCCGGTTGCCGTCAATATTTCGGCCATGCAACTGCTGGATCCAACATTTAGCCACCGCTTGCAACATCAGTTAAAGCAAGCCCAGATTGCACCTCAGTGCATTGAACTGGAGCTCACTGAGAGCTGCCTGATCCCGGAGCAGGCTGATGCCACTCTGGCCCTGCTCACTCACCTGCGACAACAAGGCTTTCGTATTTCCATCGATGATTTTGGTACCGGCTATTCCTCACTGTCCTATTTGCGCCGACTACCGATCGATTGTCTGAAGATTGACCGCAGCTTTGTTGATGAACTGCCCGACAACAGCGAAGACGCCCAAATTGCTCAGGCCATTATCGCCATGGCCAAAGCATTGGGTCTGGATGTGATCGCCGAAGGTGTGGAGCACCCGCAACAGCAGGATTTTCTATTAGAAGCGGGCTGCAGCATAGCGCAGGGTTATTTGTATGCACCTGCATTGGCAATACCTGAATTACTGTTCTGGTTGCACCAAAACAGCGTATCCAACGCTTCGACTTGTCTTTGTTAGCAACTCAGCCTATGGTTAACGCTATGGAAAATAAAGGCATTATTCGATGAGTATCTTAACCTTGCTGTTTGCCTTACCCTGCCTGGTCATTGGCAATTATGCAGTAGCCGGCAATGAAGCTTCTGAACTTATCATCAAAACCATGCTGCAAGACAGTGCACCGAAGTACATCGAGCAAGCGGATGGCAGCTATACCGGCCTCGCCATAGACATTATGCAAGCGCTAGAACGTGCCGACGGCACTTTGGCATTCCAGTTTGACCGCTTGAATACGCCATTTCCCCGTATTGTGCATGAACTGCAGCATAACAGAATTGATGCCTTTGTTGGTGCCATCTACACGGATGAACGGGCAGAGTTGTTCGATTACCTGGAGCCAGCCCTCTACTCCACACAAAACCGTCTATTGGTACGGCAACAGGATGCCAGCTTAGTGATTGGAAGTCTGAAGGATGTGGTGGCAATGGGGCGTGATGCTGTGATATTGGTAGATCGAGGTACGGCTCACCATAACTGGTTGCAGAGCATACCAGGTTTGCGTATCGATGGTGGTGCCAATACCCGAGAACAAAACCTGTTAAAGCTGCTGTCTGAACGCGGTCGCTTTTACTATTCCACCGATCTGGGGGTGCTGCATACGGCCCGAGCCATGGGGATCGAGCAGCAGATCCATTTTCTACCTCTGGTGCTAAAAGAAGAGCCACAGTATCTGGTAGTAGCCAAAGCTTTACCCATAGAAGCCCGACAGCGTTTGCAGCAAGCACTGGAGCATATCTATGCCAGTGGTGAACTGGCTCAAATCAGGGCCCGGTACTTTTACGATTGATTAAGCGCTGGCCAGTTGCGCCATGCACTCAGGTATAAAGCGGAAATAAAGACCGGTGCCTCCTTCAGGCCGGTTTTTTAGTTGTAAATCGCCACCAAGCTGCCGGCTGCGCTCCTGCATAATGGCCAGACCATAGTGATTGAGCTTTTCCGGCTGCGCCGGCAGGCCCACGCCATTATCCTCCAGTCGTAACTCTATCGCTTTGTCTTTGCCCTGACGCAGCTCTATCGACAGCTCTGAGCCCTGGCTGTGATGCACGGCATTTTGGCTGGCTTCGCGAATGATCTGCAGCAAATGTATTTCTTCGGTCGGCGTCAGTGGCAAGTGCTCCAGTTGATAATCCAGGCGGATCCGCAGGCTGGATTGTTCAGTCAGTTGTTTGACGGTGGTTTGCAAAGCCTGGTGCAACCCTGCCCCATCCACCTTAAGCCGGAAAGTGGTGAGCAGTTCTCGCAGCTGCCGGTAGGCCGAACTTAAACCTTCTTTCAGTTCATCGGCTACATCCTGCAGCATGGCTTTGTTGTCACTGGCCAGGCCTTTATTCAGCCGGGTTACCTGGATTTTTAAGTAGGATAAGGATTGGGCCAGAGAGTCGTGCAGCTCACGGGCAATCACCGAGCGCTCCTGCATCAGGGCCAAACGTCGTACCTGCTCCTCTTCGCCTTTTAAACTTAGCGCCAGTGCCAGCAAATCAGCCACCGATTGCAGTAATTGCTGCTGCCAGTCGTGCAAAGGCTTATCCTTAGCCTGCCGAACCACCAGCACGCCAAAGTGGTGCTGCTCTCTGTCCAGAGGATAGCGATACACCAGCTGCGCTTGCTCGGTACGGATATCCTGCCCTTGCGACACACAATCCTGACAACTGGTTTTAACGCAGTGCATGTGTGGATTTTGTTCCGGTTGCACTTGTAAGTAGGGGCTGGAGCCCTGCTCTGTTAACAGGCACAGCTCCAGCTCATCGGTACTTAAAATGGTCTGCAGCTCGGTCACCAGCTCGGAAAAATCGGCCGAGTGCAGACTGTGCTCGCTGATGCTGCGGGCAATATCAAACAAAAACTGCAAACGGGTGTTGCTGTGCTGTAGCGCTTCGGTTTGCTGCTGCACCCGCTTTTCCAGATTGCCGTACATGTAACCAATGGCACTGTTCATTTTATTAAAGCTGTGCGCCAAAGTGCCCAGTTCATCCTGCTGCTGCACTGTAATACGATGGGTAAAATCGCCCTGCGCAATGCGTCTGGCGCCTTTTATCAAGTCCTGCAATGGCTCCTGCACCATCACCCTCAGCCAGTACATCACAACAATGGACAGCAAAATGGTCGCCAGCACCGCCACTACCTGGACGGTGCGAAAGGCCCGTACTTTTTGCTCAGCATCCTGCTGAATGGCCAGTACCAGCTCATCCAGCAATCGGACTTGCTCGGTCAATACGGACTCCAGCTCAGCAATATCGGTTTGTTCGGCCGCCAGCAACGGTGCCACCGTCACCCAATGCTGATAAGCAGTATCGTACTTGGCCTGGATCTCTGGCTGGTGCAAAAAACGTTTAAATACCGGATGCTGCCAACTGCTGTTTAACTGCTGTTTTGCCCCGGCTAAGCGTTCAGGTTCTTGCTGCAATTTCAGCCAGGCCAGCCGGTAACTTTGCATCCGCAAGGAGCCCGCCACATTGACCGCATGGGCATCGCTGTCGGCTTTATCCGACAACCAGTACGACACCATCATGGTGGTCAGCGCCAGCGTCACGATGCAAGCCAGCGCAATGTTAATACGGGTAACGACGGAAAAAGGGCGCATAGTATCTCCAATGCGAATTCATCTAAGCATAACCTGAAAAGCAGCAGCATGCAGCCGCGATTGTTCCTGCAGCCGGCACAATCGAGCTACCCCCTTTGCCCCACCCCACTTAGCACACCACACCAAGGGGGTAGTTCCGTGATTTCAGCCCCAGCATTTTCAGGCATTTAGCCCCAAAACACACTACCACTTAGTAGGTATTACCCTTCTTAATCAGTAAGTTAGCTAAGTGGCAGCCTTGATCCAAATCAAGCATCATTAAGCGGTTCTTTCTATGATGTGCCTACTGAATAAGTAAAAACCGTCTGTTCATGCAGGACAAGACCAGGAGTGTACGATGAGTCACCTACTCGACAAACTGCGCTATTTTACTGCGCGCAAAGAGCCCTTCTCCGACGGGCATGGCGTTACCACCGATCAGGACCGCAGCTGGGAGCAAGGCTACCGCCAGCGCTGGCAGCACGACAAAGTGGTTCGCTCGACCCATGGCGTCAACTGCACCGGCTCGTGCAGCTGGAAAATCTACGTCAAAGATGGCCTGGTCACCTGGGAAACCCAGCAGACCGATTACCCACGCACCCGGCCGGACTTACCAAACCATGAGCCACGTGGCTGTCCGCGGGGTGCCAGTTACTCCTGGTACATCTACAGTGCCAACCGCTTAAAGTACCCCAAGATGCGCGGCCAGCTGATGAAGCTATGGCGCGAAGCCAAAGCGCAGCACAGCGATCCGGTGAAAGCCTGGGAGTCCATCATCAGCGATCCGGTCAAAGCCAAAAGCTACAAAGAGCGCCGCGGCCTGGGTGGTTTTGTCCGCGCCAGCTGGGATGAAGTGAACGAGCTGATTGCCGCCTCCAACACCTACACCGCCAAAACCTATGGCCCGGATCGCATCACCGGCTTCTCGCCCATTCCGGCGATGTCGATGGTGTCCTACGCCGCCGGTGCCCGTTACTTATCCTTGATTGGCGGTAACTGCTTAAGCTTCTACGACTGGTACTGCGACCTGCCGCCGGCTTCGCCGCAAATCTGGGGAGAGCAAACCGACGTGCCGGAGTCGGCCGACTGGTACAACTCCAACTACATCATTGTCTGGGGCTCGAACGTACCTCAAACCCGCACCCCGGATGCGCACTTTTTAACCGAAGTGCGTTACAAAGGCACCAAAACTTGTGTCATCACTTCAGATTACTCGGAAGCCTCCAAGTTTGGTGACACCTGGCTGGCCCCGCGTCAGGGCACCGATGCGGCTCTTGCCATGGCCTTTAGCCATGTGATTTTAAAAGAGTTCCACGTCGATAACCCAAGCACTTATTTTACCGACTACATCAAACGCTACACCGACATGCCAATGCTGGTGATGCTGGACGAGGCCGGCGACCACAAAACCCAGGGGCGCTTCCTGCGGGCGGCCGATTTGGTTGATCAGCTGGGTGAAAGCAACAACCCGGACTGGAAAACCATTGCCATCAATGCGGCAGATCAGCGTCTGACCAGCCCAAATGGCGCCATTGGCTACCGCTGGGGCGAAGATGCCGCCAAGTGGAACCTGGAGCAAAAAGACCGCCAGGGTGAGGTTGATTTAATGCTGAGCTTAAAAGATCAGCACGACGAACTGGTCGAGGTCGCCTTCCCCTACTTTGGCGGCGCGCCGCACGAGTACCAGTACTTCCAGCACACTGAGCACAGCGACCTTCAGCTGCGTAAAATTCCAGCCAAACGGGTGCAACTGGCCGATGGCAGCATCGCGTTAGTCGCCACTGTGTTTGATATGATGCTGGCGCACTACGGCGTCGACAACGGCCTGGGCGATGACAGTCGCGCCAAAAGCTTTGACGATAATGTACCGTACACCCCAGCCTGGCAAGAAGCCATTACCGGCGTCAAACGTGCCGATGTCATTCGCATTGCCCGCGAGTTCGCCCGCACCGCCGATAAAACCCGTGGTCGCTCCATGGTGATTGTCGGTGCGGCACTGAACCACTGGTACCACATGGACATGAACTACCGGGGCCTTATTAACATGCTGATGCTGTGTGGCTGTGTGGGCCAAAGCGGCGGCGGCTGGGCGCATTATGTCGGCCAGGAAAAACTGCGGCCGCAAACCGGCTGGGCCCCACTGGCCTTTGCGCTGGATTGGCAACGTCCGCCACGCCATATGAACGGTACCTCCTTTTTCTACAACCACTCCAGCCAGTGGCGCTATGAAAAACTGGACATGAGCGAAGTGATTTCGCCACTGGCCAACAAAGACAAGTGGTCTGGCAGCATTATCGACTTCAACAGCCGCGCCGAGCGCATGGGCTGGCTGCCTTCCGCACCGCAGCTTGGTGTGAACCCACTGGGCCTGGCAGCCGAAGCCAAAGCCGCCGGGGTGGAGCTAAAAGACTATGTGCTGCAGCAACTGAAAGAGCGCAAAGTCAAGTTTGCCTGCGAGCAGCCGGAAAACCCACAAAACTTCCCACGCAATATGTTCATCTGGCGCTCGAACCTGCTGGGTTCCAGTGGCAAAGGCCATGAATACATGCTGCGCCATCTGCTTGGCACCAAGCATGGTTTGCTCGGTAAAGACTTGGGCGAGTTTGGCGGCAAAAAACCGGAAGATGTGGAATGGACCGACCAGCCGGCCGAAGGCAAGGTCGATTTGTTCGTGACGCTGGATTTTCGGATGTCCACTACCTGTCTGTATTCCGACATCGTGTTGCCAACGGCCACCTGGTACGAAAAAGACGACATGAATACCTCGGACATGCACCCCTTTATTCACCCGCTGACCGCCGCCATAGATCCGGTGTGGGAAGCGCGCAGTGACTGGGACATCTTTAAAGGCATTGCCAAAGAATTCTCCCGCGTCTGCGTGGGCCATCTGGGCAAAGAAACCGATGTGGTCACCACCCCGATGCACCACGATACCCCGGCCGAGCTGGCCCAGCCGTATGGTGTCAAAGCCTGGTGGAAAGGCGAATGCGAAGCCATTCCGGGGAAAACCATGCCGCACATCAATGTGGTGGAGCGTGATTACCCCAACACCTACGCCCGCTTTACCTCGCTTGGCCCGCTGATGGAAAACATCGGCAATGGCGGCAAAGGCATTGGCTGGGATACCAAAGAAGAAGTCGAGTTCCTGCGTAAACTGAACCGCACCCACACCGGCGAAGGCATCAATCAAGGCCTGGCCAAGATTGAGTCGGCAGTCGATGCCTGCGAAGTGATTTTATCGCTGGCACCGGAAACCAACGGCCATGTGGCGGTAAAAGCCTGGGGCGCGCTGAGCAAAATTACCGGCCGCGATCACACCCACCTGGCCAAACCAAAAGAAGAGGAAAAGATCCGCTTCAACGACATCGTGGCGCAGCCGCGCAAAATCATCTCCTCCCCCACCTGGTCGGGTTTAGAAGATGAGCATGTGTCCTACAACGCCGGCTACACCAATGTGCACGAGTTGATCCCATGGCGCACCATCACCGGCCGCCAGCAGTTCTATCAGGATCACGAGTGGATGCGTGACTTTGGCGAGCAGCTGTGCAGTTACAAGCCGCCAATCAACCTGAAAACGGTGCAGCCGGTGCTGAACCAGAAGCCCAATGGCAACAAGGAAATTGTGCTGAACTGGATCACCCCGCACCAGAAATGGGGCATTCACAGCACCTACTCCGACAACCTGTTGATGCTGACCTTATCCCGCGGTGGCCCCATTGTCTGGTTAAGTGAAATCGACGCCAAAGCCGCCGGCATTGAAGACAACGACTGGATCGAAATCTTCAACGTCAATGGTTCTATTTCAGCCCGGGCTGTGGTGTCGCAGCGGGTGCCGGAAGGCATGAGCATGATGTACCACGCTCAGGAGCGGATTGTGAACGTACCGGGCTCGGAAATGACCGGCAGCCGCGGCGGCATTCACAACTCGGTGACCCGGGCCGTGATGAAGCCAACCCATATGATTGGTGGCTACGCCCAGCAGGCCTATGGCTTTAACTACTACGGCACCGTCGGTTGCAACCGCGACGAGTTCGTCATTGTTCGCAAAATGAACAAGGTCGATTGGCTGGATACCGAATAAGGTTGGAGTAAGGAGTTATCATGAAAATCAGAGCACAAATCGGCATGGTGCTGAATCTGGACAAATGCATTGGCTGTCACACCTGCTCCATCACCTGCAAGAACGTCTGGACCTCGCGCGAAGGCGTGGAGTACGCCTGGTTCAACAACGTTGAAACCAAGCCGGGCATTGGCTTTCCAAAAGAATGGGAAAACCAGGACAAGTGGAAAGGCGGCTGGCAGCGAAAAAGCAACGGCAAGCTGGTGCCCAAAATCGGTGGCAAACTGCGGGTGCTGGCGAATTTATTTGCCAACCCGGACCTACCGGAAATCGACGACTACTACGAGCCGTTCGATTTTGATTACCAGCATCTGCACAACGCCAAAGACAGCAAGCACCAGCCGGTCGCCCGGCCCCGCTCGCTGATCAGCGGCCAGCGGATGGAAAAAATTGAGTGGGGCCCAAACTGGGAAGAAATTCTTGGTACCGAGTTCGAAAAACGCAAAAAAGACCAGAACTTCAACGAAGTGGTGCAAAAAGACATCTACGGTCAGTTTGAAAAGACCTTTATGATGTACCTGCCACGGCTGTGCGAACACTGTCTGAACCCGACCTGTGTTGCCTCTTGCCCGAGTGGTGCCATTTACAAGCGCGAAGAAGACGGCATTGTGCTGATTGACCAAGACAAGTGCCGCGGCTGGCGGATGTGTGTGTCCGGCTGCCCGTACAAAAAAATCTACTTCAACTGGAAAACCGGCAAGTCGGAAAAATGCACCTTCTGCTACCCACGGATTGAAGCCGGCCAGCCCACCACCTGTTCAGAAACCTGCGTCGGCCGCATCCGCTACCTTGGCGTGCTGCTGTACGACGCCGACAAAATTGAAGCCGCGGCCAGCGTTGCCAACGAGAAAGACTTGTATCAGGCGCAGCTGGACCTGTTCCTCGACCCGCACGATCCCAAGGTGATAGAGGCGGCACGCAAGGAAGGCATTCCGGATAACTGGTTAAAAGCCGCCCAGCGCTCACCGGTCTACATGATGGCGATGGACTGGAAAGTGGCGCTGCCACTGCACCCGGAGTACCGCACTTTGCCGATGGTCTGGTACGTACCGCCACTGTCGCCCATTCAGAGCGCGGCCGAAGCCGGCCATGTCGGGATGAACGGTGAAATCCCGGATCTGAAATCGCTGCGCATTCCGCTGCGTTACCTGGCCAATATGCTGACCGCAGGCGACGAAGCACCGGTCGTTCGGGCGCTGGAGCGGATGATCGCGATGCGGGCCTATAAACGCTCGCAGCAGGTGGATGGCGTGGAAGATCTGGAAGTGCTGAAGCAGGTCGGCCTGAGCAAAGATAGGGTCGAGGAAATGTACCGCTACATGGCGCTGGCCAACTTTGAAGATCGTTTTGTTATCCCAACCAGCCACCGGGCTTACGCCGAAAATGCCTACGATTTAAAAGGCGAATGTGGCTTTAGCTTCGGCAATGGCTGTGGCGGTGGTGACAGCAAGCTGAACATCTTTGGTGGCAGCAGCAAAGGGGTCCGCAAAGTGATCCCGGTCACGGTAAAGGAGTAAGGCATGCGCATACTACAACTGATTTCCCTGTTGCTGGAATACCCAACCGAAGCGCTGTTGGCAGCCAAAGCCGACGCCAGACAACTGGTGGCGGAGTCGCCGCTGTCTGAAGCGCAGCAACAAGGCCTGCTCGATTTTATCGAGCAACGCTTTAGCGGCGATTTGATGGACTGGCAGTCCGATTACGACGGCCTGTTTGAGCGCGGCCGCTCCTTGTCCTTGCTGCTGTTTGAGCACCTGCATGGCGAGTCGCGTGACCGTGGTCAGGCCATGGTCGATTTGATGAATCAGTACAAGTCGGCTGGCCTGCAGATTGATGTGCGCGAGCTGCCGGATCATCTGCCGCTATACCTGGAGTTCTTAAGCACTCAGGGCGACGAGAATGCCGCTCTGGGCCTGGCTGAAGTGGCGCATATTCTGTCGGTGCTGCTGTGCCGGCTGGAGCAGCGCAACTGCAATTATCAGGTGCTGTTCAGTGCTTTGCTGGAACTGTCTGGGGTCGATGTGGAACTGGACTCGGTGCGCGAGCAGCTGAAAAACGAGCAGCGCGACGATACCAAAGAAGCGCTGGATAAAGTCTGGGAAGAAGAAATGGTGACCTTTGGCCCGGGCTCAGAACAGGATGGCTGCGGCAGCAGCCACAAACCCTCTGAAAAGCAGCGGCGCGATCACCACGTACCACTGCAATGGACCGATGCCAGCCAGGCACCCGGAAACACTGTCCGCTCAGGAGTTGCGTCATGAACTTTACAGATATGTTGTTGTTTGGGATCTACCCTTACATTGCTTCGGTGATTTTCTTTCTGGGCAGCCTGCTGCGCTATGATCGCGAGCAGTACAGCTGGAAAGCCCAGTCCAGTCAGATGCTGGATAAAAAGTACTTCCGCGTGGCCAGTGTGTTTTTCCATGTCGGCATCATTATGATCTTTGCCGGTCACTTTGCTGGCCTGGTGATCCCCTACGAAGTCTGGGATTTCCTTGGCATTACTCTGGCAGGCAAACAGCTGATTGCCATGGGCGTCGGTGGCTTCTTCGGTCTGATCTGTTTTATCGGCATGACCATGCTGGTGTACCGCCGCTTGTTCAATCCACGGGTACGCGCCAGCAGCTCGACCATGGATACGCTGATTTTGCTGCTGATTTACTGGCAGCTGATCCTGGGCATTCTGACCATCTTTGTCTCCACCGGTCATATGGACGGCTATGTGATGAAAGATCTGATGAGCTGGTCGCGTTACCTGCTGACCTTCCGTCCGGCTGAAGCCATTGGTTTTGTCGCGGATCTGCACTGGATTTACAAAGCCCATATCTTCTGGGGTGTGACCTTGTTCGTGCTGTTCCCGTTCAGCCGCCTGGTGCATATCTGGAGCGTGCCGGTTGGTTACTTCGGCCGCAACTATCAGGTGGTACGCCGTCGCTTTGGTGGCCGTAAGGCTTAAACACCAATGTCTGAAGGCGATGCTGGGGGAAGCAATAAAGGGGACCTGAACAGCATGGATGCTGGTCAGGCCCTGATTTTTGCTCCACCATCCAGCTCTGCCAGATCGCGGTATAAACAAACACCTTTTGGTCCATAGGAAATTTCAAATGATCCAAGTCAACCAAACCCAAATTTCTGAACAGGCCATCCTGGCAGAAATGCAGTACCACCCTGCCGACTCGCAGCGCGCTGCCATGCTAAAAGCTGCCGAGTCACTGGTGATTGCCGAGCTACTGCGCCAACGCGCCCAGCAGCTTGGGTTGGAAGTAGCCACCAATCAAAGCAGCACCAGCGAACACGATTACCTGGAACAGCTGATTGAACGCGAAGTGCCCATTCCGACCGCCAGCCGGCAAGAATGCGAGCACTACTACCAGCAAAACCCACAGCGTTTTACCAGCTCTCCCTTGCTCGAAGTGCAACACATTCTGCTGGCCGCAGCGCCGGATGATGACCAAGAGCGGGTGCACGCCAAAGCACTGGCCGAAGAATTGCTGCAACAACTGCAGCAAGGCCAGGCTTTTGCTGAACTGGCGCGCAAATACTCCGCCTGCCCTTCCAGCCAGACCGGTGGCAGCTTAGGCCAAATCAGCAAAGGCCAGACCGTGCCGGAATTTGAGCGCCAACTGTTCGCAGCTGAGGCGGGCCTGATGCCCGCGCCGGTTGAAAGCCGCTATGGCTTTCATCTGGTCTTTATTCAGCAAAAAATCGCCGGCCAGCCGCTGCCCCTTGCAGCTGTAGAGCAGAAAATTGCCGATTACCTGAATGAAAAAGTACGGCGCAAAGCCATCGCCCAGTACATCCATACCTTAGTGGTACAGGCCACTATTGAGGGTTACGATTTTAATTTATCAGACTCTCCTTTAATGCAATAGACCAAAGCACCCGACCTAAAGCACCGGCCGGGTGCCTTGGTATCACAAAAAAGCGACAACTTTATTTTTACCATTGGGAGGCAGTGGGTTAGACTTAATAGCAAGCTCTTTAAGAAAGGAATAGCATGCGCGCTTTGATCATTGAACCCAGCCCAACCTATCAGCGCATTTTGTCCCGAATGCTGGAAAGCTACGACTTCGATATTACTTTTGTTGATACTGCCACGGCTGGCTTTCGTGCCATGAGTGCTCACCACTTTCAGTTTATCTGTGTCGCCATGTACCTGGCAGATCTAACCGGCATCGAGTTTTGCCAGCAAGTTCGCGCCGACGATCAGGCCAAACACTTGCCGATTTTTATCGTAACGTCCGAGTCCAACCCTGAGCTTTTGTCCTCTGCCCTGGCCGCAGGTGCTACCGATATCATCCGTAAAGACGACTTACCACGACTGGAAGAGGCGTTGCATAGCCTGATCCCGCTTGGCCCATTTCGTTACAACATTAGTGGCAAAGCCCTGTATCTGGAAGACAGCCTGACCGTTGCCAAAGCCACCGATGCCAAGCTCAAGCGATTGGGCCTTTCGATGGACCATGCTTTTTCCATCAAACAGGCGCTGGAGCTGTTGCAGCACAATAAGTACGATCTTATTATGACCGATATCGTGCTGCAAGATAATGAAACCGGTATCGATTTTATCCAACAACTGCGCTCAGAGCCTCGCTTTCTACAAACCCCCATTCTGGCGGTAACCAGCCTGGAAAGCATCAATCGCCGTATTCTGGCGTTGCAATCCGGTGCCAATGATTACATTTCCAAGCCGGTATTGGATGAAGAACTCTTTGCCCGCATCAACAACCTGATTTCCGCCAACCGGCTGGTGGATCAATTAACCCGGGAACGACAGCGGCTGCTGGAGCTTGCCACCAAAGACCACCTCACCGGTCTGTACAACCGTCATTTTATGGGCGAAGTGGCTAAGCGCCGCTTTGCCGAAGCCCGCAAACAAGAGTTACCGCTGTCCTTGCTGGTGATAGATATCGATCATTTTAAACAAGTGAACGATCAACACGGCCACCATATTGGTGACAAGGTGTTAAAACGGATTGCCGAAGCCTTGCGCCAACAGTTTGCCGAGCACGACTGCATTGCCCGCTTTGGTGGCGAGGAGTTTGTGATACTGCTACATCAGCAAGATCTCGCCATGGCCACCGACAAAGCGTACCAGCTCTGCCAGCTGTTGTACCAGCTACAACCGGAAGGCATTGCGACCAGCGTCAGCATCGGTGTCACCAGCCTGAGCTCAGCCCATGAAGAGTTTTTTGATGAAGTCTTTGCCAGAGCCGACAAAGCCCTGTACCAGGCCAAGCAAAATGGTCGTAATCAGGTGGTGACTGTTTAATCCAGTCAGTCTACCCAAACAGGTAAACACAGACTCAACTTGCCCCCCGGAGCAGGTAACCTCTAGTACCCAGCTATTGGTAACTGAATGATTTTATTGATCTTCATCAATGGTTCCATCAGCAGCTTACCTAAGATAACGGCAATCACATCAGGAGATTGCCATGAAATCACCACTGTTCGCCCTACCTTGCCTCGCCTTGGTTCCCAGCCTGGCACTTGCCGCTGCAGATAGCAGCGCCAATACCCTGAGCGCTGCGCTGAATGATAGCCAGATCAATACCAATTTTCGCTACCGCATCGAGCATGTGGGACAAGACAATGCATTAAAAGACGCCCTGGCATCCACTCTGCGCAGCCGTTTAACCCTGACCACCGGCAAGGCTTATGGCTTGTCTGGTTTGCTGGAAGTGGACAATGTCAGTGTGCTGGGTGGCCAAACCTACCACAGCACCGTCAATGGCAACAGCCAGTACAGCGTGGTGGCCGATCCGAAAGGCACCGATATCAACCAGGCTGCCCTTAAGTACCAACTGAGTGAAGACACCAGTTTTACGATGGGACGCCAGCGCGTTAACCATCTGAATCAGCGCTTTTTAGGCGGTGTCGGCTGGCGGCAGAACGAACAAACCTATGATGGTTACCGGCTACAGCACAGTTTTACACCGGCCATCACACTGGATCTGGCCCGTTTGCACAACGTCAACCGGGTGTTTGGCCCCAAAGGCCCGGCGGCCAATCAGCGTGGTGAGTTTTATACCGGTCTTTTAAGCTGGCAACTCAACCCTAATCAGCAACTGGCAGCCTATGGCTACGATCTGGACTTTAACGACTGGGCCGTGCGCAGCAGCCTGACCTTTGGCCTGGACTACCAGGGCAAATGGGCCTTGGGCGAGCAACAAAGCTTTAGCCTGCAGTTAGCAGCAGCCAGACAGCAAGACCGCCATGATGCACCGCTGAGTTACCAACACCATTACCACCGGCTGCAACTGAGCTGGCAACAGCAAAAACTGCAATTGATAGCCGGCACCGAGCGGCTGGCCGGTGATGGCAGCAGTGCTTTTCAAACGCCGCTGGCTACCCTGCATGCCTTTCAGGGCTTTGCCGATTTGTTTTTAGTGACACCAAACGATGGTTTGCGCGATCAGTGGCTGGGGGTACGTCATCCTGCCGGCCCGGTACAGGTGGCACTGAACTACCACCGCTACCACAGCGATACCGATGGCCGGCGCTATGGCAGCGAGTGGAACCTGACGGCCAGTTACCGTTTCAGCAATCAGCTGCAGGGCATGCTAAAGCTGGCGGATTATCAGGCCAGTAACTTTGCCGTCGATAGCCGGAAACTCTGGCTGATGCTGAGTTATTCGATTTAAGTGTTTGATGTAACAACAAAGCTCTCGGAGGACAGTGATCGGGTACGCTAAGCAGACCTTTTTTGCCATGGATGGACACAAATTCGCAGGGAGCGGATTTGGACAGCTCCGCTGGCCCGCAGGGTGAACTGCATGGACGCAGTTCACAAAACAGAGCCCCCAGGGATGGGTTCACGGCGTGTCTGCGTGTGTTACCCGGTCACTGTTCTCAACACCAAACCCGATCGCTAGAGCCTCGGGTGTAGTTGTAAAGCAACACAAAGTATTTCTTACCAACTCCACAGCCAGTTTTCCTGGCTCCTCTGCACCGCCCCTGGTTTTCAGCGGGCGGTTTTTTTTAACTTACAGCAGCACTATCCATGAAGGGGTACAGGATCCAGCAAGCATGCGGCTCTGAGGGAATGGCAAGCCTGGACAGCAGCGAAACCTTGATCCAGATCAAGCTTCCCATCCACAGAACACCTACCCTAAAACACAAGATATAGACACAAAAACAATCAACAACACTATATATAGGTTTTTATGCTGCATTTTAGTATCGAACAGGTAGTTTGGCAGGAGGTTCCAGGGGAGGTCTCGCTGGCCTACACCATCACCGGCTGCACACTTGGCTGCAAAGGCTGCCACAGCACCGAGACCTGGGATGCAAGCCAGGGCACCCTGCTGACCGATGACTACTTTGAGCAACGTCTGAACCAGTACCGGGGCCTGATCAGCTGTGTGCTGTTTTTGGGCGGTGAATGGCACAGCACTGAACTACAACGCAAGCTGAAGCTGGCGCGCCGGCACGGCCTTCGCACCTGCCTCTACACCGGGCTGGATGATATCGATCCCAAGCTAAAAGCTGAACTGACCTATTTAAAAACCGGCCGCTGGCTGCCTGAGCGCGGCGGCCTGGACAGCCTTACTACCAACCAACGACTGGTGGATTTACGCACAGGCCAAACCCTGAACCACCGTTTTATCCGCTAAGCAAGGAGCTTGACTATGTTACGTTTACAACCTGACCAACTGCAGCAAAAACTGGATTTTATCGACCATTACTTAAGCGCCCAAAATGCCGCCGATGGCTCGAAAATGGATGCCAACGCCAATGTCACCCAGAAAAACATCGCCACCTTAGAAGCCGAAATGATGAAAGACATCTTTATTCAGGTCAATCGTGGCAAAGTCAGCCAGAAGATTGCTGAACTGTTTGGCCCTGAGCTGGCAAAAGAGTATGGCCGCCAAATCGAGCAGCATGAGATCTATGTGCACGATGAAACCAGCTTAAAGCCTTACTGCGTCTCGGTGACCCTTTACCCCTTCCTGCGCGATGGCCTGACCAAGCTCGGCGGTGAGTCAAAAGCGCCCCAGCATCTGGAGTCGTTCTGCGGCTGTTTCGTCAACTTTGTCTTTGCCATCAGCAGCCAATTTGCCGGCGCTGTCGCCACCGTCGAGTTCCTCACCTACTTCGACTACTTTGCCCGCAAAGACTACGGCGACAACTACCTGCAAACCCACCCCAAGCTGATTGCCAATCACTTGCAGCATGTGGTCTATGCGCTGAACCAGCCCGCCGCCGCCCGCGGTTATCAAAGCGTGTTCTGGAACATTTCGGTGTACGATCAGCACTACTTCGACAGCATGTTTGGCAACTTTGTTTTTCCGGATGACGACTTGACCAAACCCAACTGGTCGTCGGTGAATGCCCTGCAGCATTTTTTCCTCGATTGGTTTAATGAAGAGCGAAAAAAAACCATCCTGACCTTTCCGGTGGTTACCGTTGCCATGCTGACCGAACAGGGCCAGTGCAAAGATCAGCACTTTGCTCAAAGTATGGCCAAACAACTGGCCAACGACAGCTCCTTTTTTGTTTATCTGTCGGACAATGCCGACTCGCTGGCCTCGTGCTGTCGGCTGCGCAGCGAAATCAGCGACAACACCTTTTCTTACTCACTGGGCGCAGGCGGCGTCGCCACCGGCTCCATCAATGTGATTACCATCAATATGAACCGGCTGGTGCAGGATGGCCGCGATCTGGCCACCGAAGTCGATAAGATCCACAAGTACCAGGTGGCCTACCGCAAGCTGATGGAAGAGTATCTGGCCGCAGGTCTGCTCACCGTATACGACGCTGGCTTTATCACGCTGGATAAGCAGTTTCTAACCATCGGCATCAATGGCATGGTGGAAGCAGCCGAATCGCAAGGCCTGGTGGCCAGCAACAACCCGGCCTACATCGCCTTTGTACGGGAGCAGCTAAAAACCATTTTTGACGCCAACAAAGCCGCCAAAGCCAAATATGGCTATCTGTTTAACACTGAGTTTGTGCCGGCTGAAAACTTGGGGATTAAAAACGCCAAATGGGACCGGGAGGATGGCTATCAGGTACCACGCGATTGCTACAACTCCTACTTCTATGTGGTGGAAGACGAGCAGACCAATGCGCTGGATAAATTTCAGCTGCATGGCAAAGAGCTGCTGGATTACCTGGATGGCGGCTCGGCGCTGCATCTTAACTTAGATGAAAAGCTGGATGAAGACGGCTACCTGGCAATGCTGAACATAGCCGCCCATACCGGCTGCAATTACTTCTGCGTCAATGTCAAAATCACCATCTGCAATCAGTGCGAAGCCATCGATAAGCGCACCCTGCACCATTGCAGCCACTGCGGCAGCCTGGATGTAGATCACGGCACCCGGGTGATTGGCTATTTAAAACGGGTCTCGGCCTTTAGCAGCGGCCGGCGAAAAGAGCATGGGCTGCGGCACTATCACAGGACGCCTCAGCCGCTCCGCGCTCAGCCCACAATACCTCAGGCCGTTGCCGCAGAAGCTTAATCACCAAACGGCTACCCCATTCGGGGTAGCCACTGCCTCTTTTGCCTGATCGGCCAGCCGCGCTTTGGCTGCTACACTGCTCGACAGTAAGTTAACCGATATCAGGTGCCCTATGTTTTCAACCTATTCTCAGTTTATCGACATGGCCTGCCATCAGGCCGAGCCGCAGCGATTGTTGTTTGTGCTGGCAAAAGTCCAACTGCCCAAAGACGCAACCCTGGCGCAAAAAGCACGCTTTGAGCAAGGCGAAGGTGGTTATCTGGAGTCGGTACTTTGTGTCGATAAACTGCCGGAAGAAGTGCGGGATTTAGCGGCTTTTGTTGATGAGTCGAAAAAAACCGAGCTCGACTGGGATCTGGCCTTTATTTCCAGCATGGAAGGCCGCGCTGGCTTTGCACCTAACTCCGACGAAGCGGTTCAGCCACTAAAACTGATGGTGCAACGGATTGAAGCCGGCCAGGTGGCGAATTTTCTGGCGGTGAATAAGCAAGGTGAATTGCTGCAGTTTCAGTAAGCCTTGCAGTTCGCGCAGAGCAGCGATGCAGATACAGTCATGAGCAAAAAACCTGATTTGGCAACCGCCATGCTGCAGCTGATCGATGAGGTCAAAAACCGCTTTCCGCTGTACGAGCCTGACACTTATGTCTGCGGTATTCGCAACACCGACTGTCAGGGTTGCCCGAAAAAGCTGCTGGAAATGGTGGATTCGGAGCTGTGTTTTTGGGAAAGCGCCATCCGGCAAGGCCGTGCGCCAAGGTTTGATGAGTTACGACGCTTTGGCAAACTATGCCAAAGCGTCGAGCGCAACTTAATTCGCAATCAGTTGATAGCCGATACCTAACCAAACAGCATTGGTTTGGCCTTGGCCAGGTGGAAAATCGCCGCCAGTAAGCCAAGCGCCAGCACGGCAAAGCCAATCCGCAAACCTTTAGGCTTGCTGGGTTTCAGCGCCACCAGACCTGCGCCAATATAGCCGAAAAGCAGCACAATTTTCAGCCCTAGCCAACCGTGTGCCATCAACTGCCAGGGACCAAGCAGCCAAAGCGCCACAGCAAATGTCAGCAACAAGGTATCGTTGATGTGTGGAATAAAGCGCAGCGGTGTCTGACGCCAGCCTGGCTTGCCCACCGCATCCAGCACTAAGCGCAAGGTAAACAGCAACGCCGTTAAATAGGCAAACAGCATATGCAAATGCTTGATCGGCACATAGTATTCCATGGAGATCCTTATGGGTTTCAGCTAAGTATGGCTATGGTATACCAGAAAGAGTGCAACTAAAACCCGGCTTCGCTCAATAAAGCCGCCATCTGCTGCAATGCCTCAAGCCCCTGAATATCACTGGCTTGCAACGGCAGCTGATAACGCGGCAGTTTGGCAAATTCAGTGTTGATCTGCGCCAGATGCTGTTGCTCGGTTTGACGCCGCTGCGCCAGAAAATGGCCATCGGCGTCTTCAGGCAATACCCGGTTCACCACCAGGCCGGCTAGTGGCAGCTGCTCTTGCTGCAAACTGCTGACCGCTCGCATGGTTTCTAAGATAGGCAGTTTTTCTGGTGTCAGCACAAACAACAGCGCCGTTTGCTGATGATCCAGTAAGATCTCACGGGTACGCTGCAGCAAGCGCTGACGCGCCAGCAAGGTTTCGGTGATGGCTTTATTGCGCTCATCCATCCCGGCGGTGGCATGCTGGCTGGGATCGCCCATGGGGTTATCCAGATCACGGCCGGCTTTGGGAGTTAGGTGATCCAGCACATCGCCCAGCTTTTGGGAGCGTTGATTGGCTTGCAATAGTCCCTGCGTCCAGGCGGCCATGGCTTCCGGCAGGCTGAGCAGTCGCAGCGTATGGCCGGTTGGGGCGGTATCAAAAATCAGCAGATCGTAATCGCTTAAACCAAGCTCGATGGTGTTAGCAATCCGCTCCAGCATCGCCGCTTCCTGAGCCCCAGGCGACTGACGGGTCAGACGCATCTGCCGTTCAATTTCGACGAACATCTCAGGGCGGGTAAAGCGCTTTAGCTGGGCGCTGACTTTGGCCAAATGCTGCTCGACCTCACGATCCGGATCCAACTCCAGTCCATCCAGATTGGGGGCGAGCCGGGTCATGCTATCGCCTATCGGCGCCCGGCCAAAGGCATCGGCCAGACTGTGCGCCGGATCGGTCGAAACCAGCAATACCTTCTGGCCGCGCTGACTGGCCAGCACCGCCAAGGCCGCTGAGACGGTGGTTTTACCCACCCCGCCTTTGCCGCCTATCAGCAGCAAGCGCTGGCCAGTTAACAGCATCGGAATTGATCCAATGGTGAGTGCTCCATCCCCATACGCTGATGCCAGTCATGAAAGCGCTCCAGCAACAAAGGTTGCAGCTCCAGGGTGTAATAACTGGCCGGATTCGGCACGCCCATCATTTCCGAGAATACCAGCAGCATAAAGAGATCATCCTGCTCGCGCTTCGCCCGGGCAATGGCTGAGCGGTAAGGCGCGTTGTAGGCTTCTTCGGCATAAAAGCTGGCCTGGCGAAACCAGGCTTTGATGGCATCCAGTTTCATGGCTTGCTGACCGCCGCTTTATTGGCCTTGATCTGCTTGGTTAAAGCCGAGCTGGCCTCCAAAATTACCAGGATAGCAGCAGCCAGGATCACCAAATCCAGCGTGAACAGGAACCAGTCGCCTTTGTCATAAAAACTTTTTAGCTGGATCAAAAGACCAAGGGTGGTCATGCACAGCAAAAACAGCAGCGGTGCCAGGGTGTACCACATCGGCCGCCCCAGTTTCACCAGCATCACAGTAATCACCAGCAGGGTTAAGCCAGCCAGCAGCTGATTGGTGGTACCGAATAACGGCCAAATCAGCATGCCTCCGGCCCCATCACCGCCGGCCCCAAAGGCCAGCAACAAACAACAGCCCACCGCCAGTAAGGTGGCTGGCAGTGTTTTCTGCATCCAGCCGATACGGTATATACTGCCCCACTCCTGAAAAATATAGCGCTGCAAGCGCAAGCCAGTATCCATGGTGGTACCGGCAAAAAGCACCACCATCACGGTAAGCAACGTCTGCGCCATCACGGTATCCAGCCCCAGTCCCTGCTCCAAAATGTTGGCACCACCACGGGTAAAGGCAGCAACACCACCTTCACCAAAATTATGGTAAATGGCTTGCCAGTCGGCCAGGGTAGCAAAGCCAGCACTCACCGCAATAATAGCCGCCAGTGCCAATGCCCCTTCACCCACGGCGCCAAAATACCCCACAAAACGTAGGTCCGGCTCTTTATCCAGTTGTTTAGAGGTGGTACCGCTGGCCACCAGACCATGAAAGCCTGAAATCGCGCCGCAGGCAATGGTGACAAACAGCAAAGGAATAATGGACGGAGTGCCCTCTGGCACGTCACTATTAAACGCTGGCGCTACTACGTCCGGACTGGCCAGCAGCACAGCGCCATACAATAATCCCAGCCCAATAAAGAGTTGAATGCCATTGATGTAATCGCGCGGCTGCAGCAAGGCCCAGACCGGCAATAACGATGCAATGGCGGCGTAGACAAACAGCAGCACGATCCAGCTTTGGCGATCCGTCAAGCCCAGCACGGTTTCTGTCGGCAGCGAAAACGGCAGCATAGGGCCAAGGTAGATCATGCCGTAAAGCGCGGTGACACCCAGGATGGTCACCATCAGCAAACCTATTATTTTGCGGTAAATTAGTTGACCAATAATCAGCGCGACCACAATTGCGCCCCACACCGGCAAGGTGGCACTGGGGAAATTGATCAACTGATTGGCAATCACCACCGCAAAGACGGCATTAACCATCAACAGCACCAGAAAAATCACAATCATAAAAATACTGCGGGCGCGGTTACCGACAATTTCACCGGTTAAAGCACCAATCGAACGGGCTTTGTTGCGGCTACTGGCCCAGATGGCACCGGCATCGTGCACGCCGGCAAAGAAAATGGTGCCAAACACCACCCAAAGAAAAGCTGGCACCCAGCCCCAAATCACAGCAATGGCCGGGCCCAGGATCGGCGCAGCGCCAGCTACTGAGGTAAAATGATGGCCCCACAGAATGTATTTGTTGGTCGGCACATAATCGACCCCATCCTGCAGTTGGTGCGCCGGGGTGCGAAAGTTAGGGTCGACCTGAAAGATCTTTTCGCAAATAAACTTCGAATAAATAAAATAACCCAGCGCCATTGCGCCAAGCCCCATCAGCATTAAAAAGACCGCACTCATGCCAGCACCTCTTGTTTCAGGGCGTTACGTTTAACCAAGCATGATACAGCAGCCAGCAGATGGCAAGTATTCGACCAAGGGCGAATTATTCAGGTGCTGCTGATATAACGGCTCTATCGAAGTGCTTGAGCAACACAGCTGATTTACCTACAATAACGCACTTTTAATTTGCAGCAGAGCCAAACCATGTCAGATACCCCAATACGCCCGGAATTGCCAGATTGCCTTTCCGTCAATCCACGCAGCCCGCATTATGTAAAAGAAATATTCGAGCATGACATTGGCATCCGCGTAAACGGTAAAGAGCGTTTTGATGTGGAAGAATACTGCATCAGTGAAGGCTGGGTAAAAGTCGCTGCCGGCAAAGCTGTCGACCGCCGCGGCCAACCACTGCTGATGAAAATCAAAGGCACGGTGGAAGCGTTTTATCGTTAAGACAGCCGCATTAAAAGCGCGAATAGCTTCTTACCATCGATTTCGCCAATTTTGCTCCATCTATGGCTCATTAGAAGCCATAGTGTTTCATAGATGAATCTACTTAGTTCAAGTTGATGTGCTATCAAGTGTTGAGGTGGTTGGTGTTTTGCCAGCAAAGCCGCTGCTTCAGCGCTTACGCATCGTAATTCGCTTGTCACACTTACTGTTATCAGCAATCTAAACATCACCAAGGTGGCTGCTATCTCAGTGCAAAAGTTTCACAGCTTAACAGCCTGAACAACATCACTTTTATTGTGCTAACGCACTACGTACACGCTGCCCCAACTGTTGTGGGTACACTTCTGTCAGGCTCACCCGCTAAAGGCAAGGCGGCGCAACCGGGTTGAGTCTTGTCGCTGTTGAATGGTTATCATCAAGCTACCAACTAATCATTCTGTCTCACCTGAAAGCGCTGTTCACCTATCACAAGATCATGCCAGCGTGATGGCACAATCTCGATCTCACCGGCTAGGATCGCTTGATGCATCTTGTCAGCATTATCCTGATCGGTTCGAAAGCCACCGATGTAGGCTGATTGCCATTGGTTATCTTGCTGGAAAAACAGTTTTATCTCAGTGTAGCTACGACGCTTTTCGATCCAGAGGTACTCCAGCTCACCATTCTGGTTTAGATCCAAGGCATGCAAGAAATAGCGCTGTGTATGCTGCATGCTCCAGTGTGACCTGGTTTCCTGCTTATAAATCACGGTCAGCAACTCATCTGGCGGGTTATCGGTTAACAGTGTAATCGCAGCAATAAACTCGTCACGGCTGGAGCTGGGTAAGTCATTGACTCTATCGGCATACAAGGCGTTAATTCTTAACAGCAGGTTGGGATGAGTTTCACCATACTGCGCCTTAAGAGTTTGCAAACCTTCGTACCCCGGACGAGCCAGGTGGTGACGGAAATAGTGAATATCAAATTCGTCAACGCTCACCTTGTTGTCCGCCAGCCGCTGCAGTTGATTTTCCACCACCATTTTTCTGAAATCCAGTAATGGTGAATTGACCAGCAGCATTGCAGCCAGCACAACCAGCCCAACAGCAACGTTGGTACGGCTCAGTTGCTGTGTCCAGCGATCCCGGAATTTAACAATACCCCACCAATAACCAAGGGGAAACAACGCCAGCAAAAACCAGATCAGGTAAGCCCAGTACCGGCTGAGGCTCCAACCATATTGGTCAATACGCAGACTCAGGCCATAGAAGCTGATCAGGCTGTAGACAGGCAGCAACGCAACACCAATATAAATAAAACGGTGCAACCACAGCGGGTAAGGCCTGTTGTCTGCGTCACTCTGATAAACCGCATTGACGAAAAACAACATCAATGCCTGCATCCATAAAATCAGGCTGCTGCCACCACTCTCCCACAAAGGGCTTAGTCCAGTAAAAGGTAAGGCTCCGAGAAATAACAGGGATACCAGGGACAATACCACCAGAAGAAACTTCATCAACGCCTGTTGCAGCCGTGCGATGGTATCGATAATGCGGCTAAGATTGCGAAAGATAATAACACCGAAGCCATTCGCCAGCGCAATGGCAGGATAATAAAACCAGCGCTGCTGAAACAGCTCCTTGAAGAAGTCGATCCCAATGGACTGAAACAAGGCCCCCCACAACACCAGCACCAGCCAGAAGCAGCCAGCAAAGAGCAGCGCCAACGACAAAGTAAGAAAATTGCGCCAGGACCAAAGAAACAAAGCGCTGTAGCTGAAGCGCTCACCACTGGCCCACAGCTGGCTATACATCAAGGCTTTAAAGGTAGCGATGGCCATAGTGACTATGAAGCTGAACAGCAAGGCGTTAAAGCGAATGTGTTCAAGGGGAACGACCTGAAGACCGACGTAGTAACCCAGCAATGCACTGAGCAGCGCAAAAGGCAAAGTGAGTTTTACTAAAGTACCGATGTTGCTGTCATCAAGCCCCAGCAGCAACATGGTTGGCCAGATAAAAGCCACACTGTAACAGGCAAACAACCAGGGTGGCTGATTGTGTGGCCAATAATGCAGTTCGATGGCCTGATGCAAATAAAGTAAAGCCAGCCCCTGCAACAATGCAATGAGTGTCAGCAGTGCCATCATGCTGGCCGGTTGTTGGTTGGCTGTTTCCTGTTGATTCCTTTCCATAGCAATGGTAACCCTTTTATTTAACGTCCTGGCTCATGGCCATCGTAGCGAGGTAAGTCGGCATCCAAATCATCCCAATTGGCACGGGAGGAAACAAAGTTGTGCGAGCCGGGCCGCTCGCTAATATCTGAGTCCAGAATACCCAGCCGAAGCCGCACTTTGTCGGGTACCTGGTCGTTGCTGCTGTAGATGGGTGAGGCACAGATGCCGCAAAAATGGCGTTTTTTACCCGGCGAGGTTTCATAATAGCGAATATGCGCTTGCCCGCTGTGAATCTCTAAATCCTTGGTCGCGACAAAGCCATTGGTGGCATAGGCGGTGCCACTGTTTTTACGGCATTTACTGCAATGGCAATGAATAATGGACTCAATAGGCCCCAGTACTTCTAAGGTGACTTCCCCACACAGACAACTGCCCTGGTACATCACTCTCTCCTTTTTACAACAGCCTATCAGGCGGCTGATCGATTAATTGCAGATAAGATAGTCACAACCCGCCAACTCAGATATGGGTTCCGGATACTCTGCAGGTTGAAAGCCAAGACCTTGGTAACATGCCTTTGCTGCGGCATTGTGTTTAAGCACAAACAACGAGCAGCCGGACAATTGCAATTGCTTGTAGCCCTCGGCCATCAAGGCCTTAACCAGCACTTTGCCAAGCCCCTGACCTCGTTTATCCGGCGCTACCACCAGCCGGGCCAGGTGGCAGCGCCCGTTGCGCTGATAAAACTGACCAAAACCAAGCAGCGTATTGCTCCGGCCTTTCAGCACATAGCCACGATACAGTTCCCAGCGAAGATCGGCTTGGAAGCTTTGTTTGCTAAAAGGAAAACGAAAATCTGGCCCACCCCAGTCCCGGCAACTTTGCAGGTCATGAAACCAAGACATCAAAATCCCCAACTCAGTTTCCTTCGCCAGCTCCAGCTGTAACGCCTCATACGCCATAAACCAATCTTCTTGAGTAAAGAATTGCTCTTGCAAGCCACCACGGCTAAAAGCGTACCCTACTGGATCCAGCTGGAAAACACCAGAGTTAGCACACTGTTCTCACGCCGTTATCAGGACGTAGCAAGCTGTGCTACACGTTGTCCCAGATACTGCGCTGTAATCAGATCGGTTTTATGGACACTGCCATCCGCTGAATGCGCAATCAGGCCTGATTGAGCACCTAGCCGGTTCCACTTTGTCGGATCACTAGTCTTGGCAGAACCTGCCCCAGGAATATCCAGACCAACCCACAGCATGCCATGCTGTCCGGCAAAAACTTGCAGATACTGAATGGTATTAAGCTGATCGCCACTCAGGTTCGCCCCTATGGTAAAACCTGCGGCCAGCTTATTCGCCCAGGCTTGTTCAGCCCAAAGCTCACCGGTGGCATCGGCAAACGCCTTAAACTGTGCGGATACAGAGCCCATATAGGTCGGTGAACCAAAAACAATGGCATCGACACTGCTTAATTGCTGCAGCAGAGCACTGTTGCAAAAGCGCCCTTGTACAATATCAGCTCCCACAATGTCTGCCGTCACAACATCAACGCCAGCTACCTCAGCCGCTCCTGCCGCTACCGCCTGTGCCAACTGCCGGGTGGTACCTGATGCAGAGTGAAACACAACTGCCAGCTTCATCCCATTATCTCCTTCTGCCAGCTTTCAGCATTTAATTGCATTAAAGTCTCC
This sequence comes from Alkalimonas mucilaginosa, assembly GCF_036327005.1. Classification (NCBI taxonomy): domain Bacteria; kingdom Pseudomonadati; phylum Pseudomonadota; class Gammaproteobacteria; genus Alkalimonas; species Alkalimonas mucilaginosa. The sequence goes on along the minus strand of NZ_JAUGZK010000003.1, from coordinate 9,606 downwards.
TTGCATTAAGTCGACCAACAGGATAAAACCTCAATAAAGGTTGAGGTAAAGCTTTTTTTGCAAAGAAATAGTAAATAGACTCAGGAGCAACCGATGGCTGAAGCGGTGTTAAGTGTTGGTGTGGTAGCAAAGCGTTGCGGGGTAAAAGTCAGTACCCTGCATTTTTACGAGCAACAAGGCTTGATCCAAAGCTGGCGAAATGCCGGCAATCAACGACGTTTCAAGCCAGAAGTGTTGCGACGGATTTCGGTGATCAAAGCTGCACAGAAAGTCGGCGTTAGCCTGGAAGAAATTAAGCAGGCTTTCTTATCCTTGCCCAATAACCGTACCCCAACGTTGGAAGATTGGCAGTTGCTTTCCAAAAACTGGCAACGCATGCTGGATGGCCGCATTGCGTACCTGCAAACACTGCGCAATAACCTGACCGGCTGCATCGGCTGTGGCTGCTTAAGTATGAGCCAATGCCCGCTGTATAACCCGGACGATACTCTGGGTGCATCTGGCACCGGCCCTGTGATCCTGGAGCACGCAGAGCAAGAGGCCAGTGGTATACAGTGCAAAAATTAGCCCGGTTTTTCTGCTAAATGGCCCTTCTCCATCGCCGGTACAGCTGTTGCCAATTGCGTGAGCACCCTTACCAAGGATTTGGGCAATCGCTTATTAAGCTCAATGCTATCTAACAAGTTTTTTATCGACAACGCCAGCTCAGTATCACCGAGCAGTGCCAGTTTACGGCGGAAAAAAAGCGTATCTGGATCAGCCTGCTGAGTGATCAGCTGCAGTAAGTACTGGCTGTTGGCACGGAACACTACATCCTCAGAAGCCAGCTCGCTGCTTACTTTGAACCGGCTCTGCTGCATTTCCAGGTAAAACTGATAGCTGACATCAGGTACTTCCACCTTCACCGTTTTCCCGGCAAGAAAATCCAGTTCGCCCTGCTGCAGCTCCTGGCGAAAAAACCAGTTCAGCTGCCGGCCCAGCCCAAAGCTACTAATTGGCTTCGGCACATACTTTAATGCAGTGCCTACCCACAAAGGCCCGCGCGCTACCACCTGCTGAGTAACCCATTTTTTATTTATCATTCAATAACTTCCAAAGCACAGATCCGATACACTCATCATACTGAAAACAAGCGGCGCTTGTTTAATCTACATCAAAGTTTGCCGCCTTTATCACTGCCAAACTAATGCTCCCACGATGCAGGAACTGTTATGGAATTACTCTGCCCGGCTGGCAGCGTGCCAGCCTTAAAAGCCGCCATTGAACATGGTGCCGATGCGGTCTATGTTGGTTTGAAAGACGAAACCAATGCCCGGCACTTTGCCGGCTTAAACCTCGATCAGCTGAAACTGAAAGAGGCCGCCGACTATGTGCACCGCCATGGCCGCAAATTGCATGTCGCTATTAATACCTTCGCTCACCCCAACAGCTGGCAGCGCTGGCAGGAAGCCGTAGACAGTGCGGTCAAAGCCGGTGCCGATGCCTTAATTCTGGCCGATATGGCGGTGCTGGGCTATGCGGCCGAGCGCTACCCCAAAGTTGAGCGGCATTTGTCGGTGCAGGCCTCGGCCACCAATGCTGCCGCCATTGAGTTTTACCGCCAGTACGGGGTATCCCGGGTGGTGCTGCCGCGGGTGCTGTCGCTGCAGCAGGTGCGGGCGCTGGCGCGTACCTGCAACATCGACCTGGAAGTCTTCGCCTTTGGCAGCCTGTGCATTATGGCGGAAGGCCGCTGCTATTTAAGCTCTTATTTCACCGGCGATTCGCCCAATACCGCCGGGGCCTGCTCACCTGCGGCCTATGTGCGCTGGGATGAACACGACGGCCAGCTGGAATCGCGTTTAAACGGCGTGTTGATTGATCGTTTTGCGCCAGATGAAACCGCCGGCTACCCCACCCTGTGCAAAGGCCGCTTCGATGTGGCCGGCGAGCGTTACCATGTGCTGGAGGAGCCGACCAGCTTAAATACCCTGAGCCTGCTGCCAGAGCTTTACAAAGAAGGCATTGTCTCGCTGAAGATTGAAGGCCGTCAGCGCAGCCCGGCGTACGTTGCCCAGCTGACCAAAGTCTGGCGCCAGGCCATTGATACACTGCTGCAGGATCCAGCGCATTTTGAAGTCGCGGCCAACTGGCAACAGGTGCTGGCTGGTTTATCCGAAGGCAGCCAGACCACGCTCGGTGCTTACCACCGCTCCTGGAAATAAAAGCTTAGGAAATAAGGAGTCTATTGATGAAGTTTTCCCTTGGCCCCATCCAATATTTTTGGCCCAAAGCGCAAGTGCAGCAGTTTTACCGTCAGGCGGCGGACTCCGCGATTGATATCGTCTATCTGGGGGAAACCGTCTGCAGCAAGCGGCGTGAACTGAAACTGGATGATTACCTGCAACTGGCCCATATGCTGCGTGAAGCAGGCAAGCAGGTTTGCCTGTCCACCATGACGCTGCTGGAAGCCCCGTCGGAGCTGCGAGAACTGCGCCGTTACTGCGAAAACGGTGATTTTCTGGTGGAGGCCAACGATGTCGGCGCCATTCAGATGCTGCAGGAGCAAGGCATCACCTTTGTCTGTGGCCCAGCCATTTCCTGCTACAACCAGCATGCGCTGCGCCGTTTGGTTGGCATGGGGCTGCAGCGGTGGGTGCTGCCAGTGGAGTTATCCGAACAGTGGCTACGCGACTTGCTTGGCCAAAGCTGCATTCAGGATATCCGTGATTGTTTTCAGACCGAGCTACTGGCTTTTGGTCATTTGCCACTGGCCTGGTCGGGTCGCTGTTTTACCGCCCGCTCGGAAAATCGTAGCAAGGATCAGTGCGAGCTCTGCTGCATCAAGTACCCCGAGGGACGTACCGTCACCAGCCAGGATGGCAAGCAGGTGTTTGTACTCAATGGCATTCAAACCCAGTCCGGTGAGCGTTACAACCTGATCAACCAGTTACCACAGATGCAGGGTCTGGTTGACATTGTGCGGTTAAGCCCACAGCATGAAGGAACCTTTGACTGGCTGGCTAAATTTAAAGCCAATTTGCATGGTGAGGCGCCGCAGCCGTTGCCTGGCCGTGATTGCAATGGCTACTGGTTGCAGTTGGCTGGGATGGTGGCGGGGTGAGTGTTGAGTGTTGAGTGTTGAGTGTTGAATGATTAGTTTGGAGATTTGATGGGACAGCAAGCAAAGATTGGTATTGTTACTGTGAGTGACCGGGCCAGTGCCGGGGTTTATGAAGATATTTCCGGCCAGGCGATTCGTGACACCTTAAGAGACTACCTTGTCAGCGACTGGCAGGCCGAGTACAGGCTGGTCCCGGATGAACAGCCGCAGATTGAGCAAACCCTGAAAGATTTGGTAAGTGAAGGTTGCTGCCTAATCGTTACCACAGGTGGCACCGGCCCGGCCAAACGCGATGTCACGCCAGAGGCTACCGAAGCGGTATGTGATCGGATAATGCCTGGTTTTGGCGAGTTGATGCGGCAAGAATCACTGAAATACGTACCCACCGCCATTTTATCGCGCCAGACGGCCGGTCTGCTTGGCAGCTGCCTCATTATCAACCTGCCCGGCAAGCCCAAAGCCATTCGTCAGTGCCTGGATGCGGTGTTTCCGGCCGTGCCTTACTGCATTGATTTAATGGAAGGGCCTTACCTGGAGTGCAACGAAGATGTGATCAAGCCATTTCGGCCAAAAAGTTAGGGGTGCAACTCCAGCACCCGACGCTGCTCCAGCGCCAGTGCATCCAGCCTGTCGCCATAAAATTGTTCAAATAACTGCTGAAAACGACCACTTTGCTGCAAGTGACGTAAGCCAATCTCCAGCTGTTTGGCCAGTTCGATATCGGCTTTGTGGGTATAAAAATAAAACTCATTTGGATAGCGCAGCACCAGACTTTGCTCAATCACTACATGTTCAGCAGCATGACGACTGTGCTCTGCCACTATGGTCATGGCAGAGCGAGGAAAGTAATCAGCCAGCCCCTCTGCCAGCGCTTTGTACATCGCCGGGTAACTGAGCTCCCCCTCCACGGTTAAACCATTCTTGATCATGATTTCGTAGTCAGACCAGCTGTGGTGCTGCAAACCAACAAAAGCTGCCAGTTGGTCAAGGCTGGTGATCTGGCTAAACTCGTCCTGCCGCTGCTGCTGGATCAGCAAAATACGATGGCCATGCACATTGTTGTACAGGGCAATAGGTATAGCGATAAGCTCAGGATCGGACTGATGGCGTGCCCCCAGCCAGGCCAGGTTGATGTACCGCCCGGTTTGTAACGATTGACGAATGCGGGAGCTGTTCATTTCTTGCTGGCTATAACTAATCTCAATCATCAGCCCCAAACTGGCAAAGGACTCACGTAACAGACTTTCTATGTAAAGGTTTTGCACCGAACCAGCATGGCTGGAAGACGGCAGCATCAACTGTATCGGCTGCGAGGCAACAAGGCTGCCAGCAAGAAAATACCAGAGAACAAAAGATAAGCGCAGCATAAGCAAAGCCAATTCGAAAATACTAAGTATAACAACTACCCGGATAAAATTCTGTCAGAAGGTGCTATTTCGCACAGCCATTCATGCTGTACCCACCATTCGTACCCATACCTAAATTTTTCAGGAAGTAAACAAAGTAACGTTGAGAAGCCCCGGCATCACCAGCCGGGGCTGCAAACAGGCCAATCAGGTGCGCTGATAACGCTGTTGTATCGCTTGGGTGCGCGCCCGTTTTGCCAGGTAGTTACGCAGACATAAAGGGCCGTGAATCAGCAGCAACATCATAGCCAATAACAGCCACAGCGCTCGAAGTGTCGCTGGCCAGGGGTGGTCCAACTGACGCGCTCTATCGATCACCAGCACCGGAGCATCGCTGTAGTCCACTGCCTGCTCCAGCACAAGGCCAGTGATCTGAAAGGACTCGACCTTCGCAGGTTCCAGCAGCGCAAGCAGCTCATACCAGAGTTCGGGCTGATTTCTTCTGGACCGGCCAGGAGTTTCAGCGGTTGGGCTGCTATCGGTTATTTCCAGCAGGATGCCACCCTGCTGACTGGCCATGATCTCGCTGGCCAGAATTTCTGCCCGGTGTGCTATTATCGTGCTGGCCAAACCTCTCCCACGTTGGTGCAGTCGATTCACCTGATTAGCCAGAATCACCGCCTCCCAGGCATCCCCATCAGCATAAGGTTCAGCCAATATACCTAGCATAGCTTCCCAGTCGGCAGGTTCCGTATCCACCGGCAGATGCATACTTTCGAGCAGGCCATCACGTAACTGCTGGCACTGGTACGGAATATCCCGTAGCCTGGAGTTACCAAATGCCTGCAGGTTGTCCTCACCATTTACCTGGTGGCAAACAGCATTGACCATAGCTACGATGTCTTCAATATTGGTCACCACCCGGGGCTGGTTTGTGCCTCGCCCCGCGCCCCCGCTTTGCAACGTCATCATCATTTCCAAACGTATGTCGCGGCGGGTCTTTATGAAATCACCTTTGCTAAGCGTTGTGACAGCCGTCTCCAGAACAGTGTTTTGTGCTACAGGCATAGCACCGCCCCAACGCAGGTGTTGGCAGCTAATGCTGCTGCGGTCCCACTCAGGTGGCTGAACCTGACAACGGCCCTCCCCCTGAAGGGTGATAAGCGCGCCTTTTGTTGGCAGCTCTGCCGCCAGCGCGTCGGGGTCCGTATACAGCACTGGGGTGGTATTGGTGAGCCAATGCATTGCCAGCGTTAAGTCCGCCCGCACGCCTGGGGAAGCGTACAAGGCAAACATCAAAGCCACCGCTCCCACCAGCGCCAGGGTAAAATGACGCCCCCACCACACTAAAGGAAAACGACGTACTTCCTCATCGATTGACAGCTGCTTACCAAAGCGAACTGCGCTGCAATCCGCTACCCGCAACTCTGCTTCAATGCGGGTTCCTTGCGGCATTTCCAGAGCGAACTGCCAGGGTTCGGGCATGGTAAAGGCCAGTTTATCCCCCAACATAGGTTGGACAGTCACTTTATCAGGCTGTGCTTCGGTCACAAGAGCATGAAGGTGAAAAGGGCCCACGACTTGGTTGACTTTTTGTGGTGGAGGAAGACGCCAGCGCCGCCAGAACTGCCACAGCCCCAGGCCAATGAAAAGTGCCGCCACAGCCATCCAGATATAGCGTGATGATTGCAGATCATAGATAGTAGCGATAGCCAGAGCGATAAAGCCCAGAGTCCAGCAAAGAGCAGACAAAATGCCGATACCACGGCCTTCCCGGGATTCAATTTCAGCGGGGGTTTCATCCCGTTGGCTCAGTATGGTGACACGGTCCGATGCCGACTCCTGAGTTGACGACGACTCTTTTGTTGGCAGATTTTCATCAGCGGTACTGTTGTGCAAGGTGCCCCGCACGCCACCTTCCCAGGCTGCGTTCTCTTTTTGCCGCTGTTTATCCCGCTCCAGGCCGGCCTGCAGCTCAAATGCATTGTTGAGTCGCAACACAATCGCATATTGCCCGGCAAAGACGACTTCGGCCCGGTTCTGCAGCTCCAGAAAAAGCTCCGCATCAAAAGGCAAAATGACTTCCACACCGGCAATGGTATCGTGCCAGGTGGTCGCTCCATTAGTATCCAATCCGTGTCGGGCGTACTCCCCTTCCAACACATAGACACCATCATCCTCAAGGTGCAGTGCCTTTTCGTGCTTGTGGGGGTCTATCAACAGCGGGGAAAGAGTCTCTCTTTCCTGCGGCGTCAGCCGTCGTTCAGGCGAGAGCTCATTACGGATGGCGGATAAGGTTCTAACTGAGTCCCTGCGGCGCCCCTGATACACCAGGTAGCTGGAAAAAGATGCGACCAAAATAATAATTATGAGTACTAACTTGATAACCCCGAACAACTCCACTGCTCTGTTCCTCATCCTGAATTTTGGGGACGCAGTATAGCCTAAGTGTTATCTGGTTACCATAAACCAAGCGGTACCCTGCCTTTACAAGCCTTGCCTTGCCCTGTCTATTGCCGACTGTACTGCCGACAAGGCCTGAGGACTATTCTTCCAGCAGGTAGTTCTGAGCATAGACGCCACTCTTTCCGCAATGTCTTTGGGCTCATAGCGCGCTAACTCAGCAAATGAATGTATACCGATTTCCTCAAAGCGTTTTACCACCGTAGGCCCTACCCCCTTCACTTGGAGCAACGCTGCTTTTTCTGATTCACTGAATGCCATATCGGAATTCCTTAAACTGCATAAAACCTGTCAACGCACAGCTTTAAATTGACAGCGAAGCTACGAAAAAGCTATCGCTGTGATTGGTCTTGCTAGGGCACTTGACGTAAGAAGCCTAAGGTCAAATCTAGCCTAAGGGGTCAAATCTTGACTTTTACCATTTAGCCTATAGCCTAAGGGGTCAAATCTTGACTTTTACCATTTAGCCTAAGGGGTCAAATCTTGACTTTTACCATTTAACTCATCAAATTCCCCAAACAAAGCTCCATTCACTTCAAGCTCATCGTTCAATCGTCGCACCGTTCTTGAAACCGTACTGTAATGATCGACATTGAAGTACTTAGCAATCGCTGGCAATCGCTCTCCTGATAGATCTTGGCACAATTTCATCGCTATCCAGCGGGGAAGGTTTTTTGATTTGATGCCTCGCTTGGCTTTTAACAGGCTTTGTGGCGTAAGCTGGTAATAATCGGCTACGATTTGGACAATAGTATCCATAGCAAGATAATCCTTCAGCGGATGCTTCTCGATTTCCAGACCATAACTCAAAGCTTGAGCATGCGCGGCTTCAACAAATTCGCCACTACCCCGCACAGCGGGCCAATGGCCTTTGTCATAGAACTTACGAGTCTCCTCATCCAGCCCTTGCTCCACAAACCTTTGATAGGCTGGCTCGGAAGGTTTAGCGCCCAAGTCGCCGAATACCGTGTCTTTTACCAACCACTCCGGACAAGGTGTTTTGTTCAAATAGGCCGGATAGCTGGACCACGGATAGTCCAGCAAATCTGCCACCAAAGGCTTTTTGCTCTCTACCGGGTTACGATGAATATAGCGACTGACTTCCAGTAAATAGCTGGAAGCTTCAATCAAAATTGCTTTATAGCGCCCACGAAATAACGCACCGTCGGTTTGCTTAAGATAATTGTACTTTTGCGTGTAAACGCCATTAATATGGCGCATCGCTCGACTCAGATTGCCTTTTGGTGTCTTGATAAGGAGGTGATAATGATTCCCCATCAGGCAATAAGCATGGATTTCAACTTTAAATCGTCGGCACGCCTGTTCGAGGCATTCCAGAAATGCCTGATAGTAACGGCTATCGTGAAATATCCATTGCCGCCCCCTGCCACGGTTCATCACGTGGTAGTAAGCATTGTCGTATTCAATTCGCAGCGGTCTTGTCATGATAAAAATTTAGACCAGCCAAAGCGACTTCGCAATAGTCAAGATTTGACCCCCCATGACCGATAGTAACGGCTATCGTGAAATATCCATTGCCGCCCCCTGCCACGGTTCATCACATGGTAGTAAGCATTGTCGTATTCAATTCGTAGCGGTCTTGTCATGGTAAAAATTTAGACAAGCCAAAGCGAATTCGCAATAGTCAAGATTTGACCCCCCATGACCTTGGTAAAAATTTAGACAAGCCAAAGCGAATTCGCAATAGTCAAGATTTGACCCCCCATGACCTATTTTGGGCCGGAACGGAATTAAGCAACTTGTTAGTTACCGATTACAAACTTTGCAGTTCCAGAGCTTACCGAACAAAAAGGCTTCAAGTTGCGAAAATCTGTATCTATTTTTTCCGTGGTATCATCGAATGTAATATCTACGATACCGCTGTGCCAAGTTACATCAAAGCTGATTCTCGAGTCTAACTCGATTCCATTTTTTAATAGGCTCTCTGATTTAGGCTGTCCATCTTTAATGTGTCGAACAATTAACTTTAGTGTGCTTGATTCTTTCATTTCATGGAAAAGATATACCTGAATCCCGTCTAAATCATTAGAGGCACTCTCTAATCCACACGCTGCTCCTGGTGCCCACACGGAACCTTGCTTTAAATCCAATAGCTCGAGAGTGAACGATTCATTTCCAGCTTCGTAATAATCACTCCAAGTCAACGCCTGGTACTCACCATCAGAAACAGATAAGACAATGCCGCCATTATCTTTGGGAGCACAAGCAGATACCAATAAAACTAGTAAAGCAAAACAAATTCGAATCATTCTTCAAAGGTACCTAACGCTCAAAGCTGCTGCGCTTGCTGTTTAGCGTCGGCTGCCTTTGCTTGTTAGCAGCTACACCAAGGTTGACTAAAACAACAGTCTTCACAGAGCTACTTCCATTTTAAGATTTCAAAAAATGAAATCTTGGACGACAAAAAAAAGAAAAATCATCGGTATCAATATAAAAATTGCGCCTGTTAACATTGCGAGTAAACACAAAAACACAGGGACAACTCCCGGCCCGCTGGCCAAAGTAACAATCAAGTCAGCCGTCATTGTTGCTTTCGGATCTTTATAGAAAAAGAGAGCATAAGTTTTTAACCCGTGATGTCCGGCAAAAAACAATACTACTCCAAAAATACCAAGCAAGATAAAGTCTGAATTTTCAATATACACCATCTATTACTCATGTTTGGCATGACTG